>CAYLKA010000069.1:0-2900 GCA_964384125.1 uncultured Gammaproteobacteria bacterium
CCATCGATCAACGCGCATCACGGCTCACCCATGGGGTGGCCGCTCCCACCCAAGCATATGACCGTTAGCGAATGTCGCAGAAGCAATAGAGGTAAAGGTCCCTTGGGTCGTTCAGGAGTTCGAACAACCGAAACGGTTCGCCCGCGGCATCCAACAGCGTCTGAAACACAGCGGGAACACTCGAGCCCACAGAGACTGTCCGAACGAGGGGTGCGGAGATTCGTGCGAACTGAAGCGCAATCATTTCCGCTACGCTTAGATCTCTCTGTACGTATTCGATCTGATAATCGTCCTCTTCGAGGCCAGCAAGCTCCGCCGACGAGGCGATGGCATCAGCCAGATCGCCCAGCTCATCCACGAGTCCATGTGCCTGTGCGTCGGTAGCGACCCAAACTCTGCCACGCGCAACACCGTCTACCTCCATGAGATCCTTGTCCCGAAACTCGGCGACCCGGCCGATAAACGCGTCGTAGGTATTCTGGATCATTAAACCAATCAGTTCGTTGATGTCCGGACCGAGTTCGCGAAACGGATTAGCCTGTCCCGCGAGTGTGGTCGTACCCAGCCCATCAACGTTGACGCCTAGCTGATCCAAAGACCGACTGAATGTCGGAAACGCCGCCCCCACGCCGATCGATCCGGTAATCGTCGTCGGGCTGGCCCAAATCTCATCCGCACCCATGGAGATCCAGTAACCGCCCGACGCCGCAACACTGCTCATAGACGCGATAAACGGGCGGTCCGTTTCCTGAAACGCTTGCAGCTCTCGAAGAATCACTTCGGAGGCAAAAGCGCTTCCGCCCGGACTGTCTACTCGAAGAACAAGCGCCTTGACGTCGTCGTCTTCACGCGCAGCCCGGATCATAGCGGCAGTGGAGTCACCACCCACCGTGCCGGGCGGCTGAGACCCATCAAGGATAGGACCCGAAGCGACAATAACGGCAATTTTGTTCTCCGCAGGCGCCTCGCTTTCCTCAGCTCTGATCGCCGCAAGATAGTCCGCATGGTCGATACGTTCGTAGTCATCGGCATCCTCGTCATCCGTGACAAGCACCTTCAACCGATCGCGCATCTGATCGCGACTGAGCAACTCATCCACAAGCCCATAATCAAGCGCCATCTGGGCGGTATCTCCACCTGCGTCCCTAAGCAGTTCGACCGCATTGTCTGCGAATCGCTGCAGCGCATTTTCAGGAAACCCGCGAGCCGCAGTCACATCAGCTTGATACGCCTCCCAAAGCGCCCCTAGGAAGACCTCCGTTGCCTCACGGTCTTCCGGCGACATGTTATCGCGGGTGATAGGCTCAACAAAGGACTTGTACTCTCCAACGGTCCACACATGGAAATCGATGTAAAGAGAATCAATAGCCGATTTGTAGTAGGGCTGGAAACGACTGTAGCCATCGATCAGCACCGCACCCATGGGGCTCATATAGATCTCGTCCGCATGGGCGGCGAGATAGTACTGGTTACGATTGAACGTATCACCGACGGCGATGACCCTCTTACCACCCTCCTTGAACCGCACAATCTCACCCGACAACTCCTGTAGCTTACTCAGGCCGCTACCGGTCATCGCATCCAGCTGCAAAACAAGCGTTTCGATCCGATCGTCATCCCGGGCCTCGCGTATCGCGTCGATGAGGTCCTTCAGCAGCGTCTCGCTCAGCGGAATACCCCGTATTTGCGCCACGGCCCGCTCGAACGGATCGCCCGACAGTTGATCGACTAAGACCCCTTGGGGCGCAATGATCAACGCCGCTTCCCGAGGCATCCGCAGTTCATTCGAGGCAACACTGGCCAAGAGGATGATTACTAAAAACAATAGAAAAACGAGGTGCAGTGCTTTTCTCACCCCATCCAATGCTCGCCACAGCCCCACAAGCAGGGACTTCATCAATCTCAACGCATTCATACCTTTATCAGACCTCTAAAAACCCGAATAGATCCCCTCAGGGACTCACTCTAACCCCCGTGGGAGATTTGACTCCTATGGTCACCTCAGCGCAAGAGCACCAGTGACAATGTGGGCCAATAGGCAATAATCACGACGGACACAAGCAAAAGCATGAAGAACGGGAATGTCGCCCGAAAGATCTCCGCAATGCTACGCTCAAAGCGAAAGCTCGAGATAAACAAATTCAGTCCAACAGGCGGCGTGAGGTACCCCAGCTCCATAGTTGCGAGGAACACGATACCCAAGTGGACAGGATGAACGTCGTACTGCGCCGCCACGGGCATGATGAGTGGGACAACAAGTATGATTGCAGAAAAAATATCGAGTATGGCGCCGAGGATCAGCAAGAAAATTAACAGAGCCAGCAAGAAGGACGCCTGCCCGGCCACATAGGTGTCGACCACCTCGAACAACCGCTCGGGAACGCTCGCGTCGATCATATAGTTCGTCGATGCTAGAGAGACGCCGAGTATCATCAGGATCGCTCCAACAAGCACCATCGATTCACGCATGATCCTGGGTAGCTCACGCCACGGAATTTCCCTGAGCACGATGACCTCGACAAAGATGACGTACAACGCGGTCACTGCAGCCGCTTCGGATACGGCAAAGTAGCCACTGTATATGCCTCCGAGAACGACAACTGGCAAAGGCAACTCCCACATGGACTCCCTAATTGCCAAAACCACCTCCCGGCCAGAGACCTTTGTGAGGATGATCGCATGTCGGTTCTTCCAGTAGCTGTAGGCCGCGAGCAATACAAGCATCAACATACCCGGAAGAATCCCCGCCAAAAAGAGGTCATCTATAGGGACGCTTGCGACAATGCCATAAAGGATGAGTGGCAACGACGGCGCAAACAACAAACCGAGACTGCCGGAAGTGGTAATCAGGCCCAGGTTGAATCGTTCATCGTATCCCGCCTCTGCAAGCGCCGGATATA
>CAYLKA010000069.1:3000-12351 GCA_964384125.1 uncultured Gammaproteobacteria bacterium
ATCGCGGCGAACCCGATGGGTAGAATTGATTGAAACACCCAGGCCGGCAAATCGTTTAACAGCGTGTCACCAAACGCATAAGAATCCTGAACGAAACGCAATGAGTGCCAGGCCAGCAGTCCGGTCACACTCGCCGTGAATAGATGAGTGGTGAGGTCTATAACGCGCTTAGCCTTGACCGGAAGCGCTCGCGTCACGATATCGATGGCGATCTGCTTTCGATCGCGGCTAGCGGCAATCCCGCCCGCCAAAGCGAGCCATAGCACCATGAGGCGGATGACACCATCAACCCAAGGGAACCCCATAGACAAAACGTTACGCAAGAAAATCTGCGTGCTGCCAAGCAGGATCAAGCCCAACAGCAACACGAACAAAAGAGTGTTTTCAAACCCGCGACCCCAGCGCTCCGCCAGTTCGAGCCAGCGATATCGGTGTGTGTTCACGCTTTACCGAACGCCGGGCGCGAACGCCCTTCAGCGACCAGTGGGCGAGTCGGGCAGACTCCGATACTCCCGAAGCGTATCGAGCAATTCGTCAAAGAACTCCCCATCAATCTCGTCACGGTCGCGAAGCCGAGGATAGATTCTCGAGATAGCCGCCCTCCAATCCATCACCTCAGCTGAATTGACGGACACAAATTCGATCCCGAGTTCCTCCATCACTTCTCGAGCCTGGGCATTGTCGGCGCGGGCTTGCTGGTCCAATCGCAGGAAAACGTCCTCCATCACAGAACGCACGGTCTGTTGGTCATCGTCTGAAAACCGGCTGAAGACCCGAGCGTCCAGACCGAAGATCCCCATTGAATACAGAACAGGCAAGTCGGTTACATACCTGACTTTTGTATGCCACTGCAGCACCAGTGCCACGACCGGTGAAGCCGCTACCACATCGAGTAGTCCGGTCTGCAGGCCAGTCAACACGTCCGTAGGCGGCAGAACCACTGGAGACAACCCCAGTTCTTCCATCGCCATGAAAAGCACAGGATCGCCCTCTGGGACCCAGACCTTGCGACGTCGCATATCGTCGACACTGCTGATGGGTTCGTTTGCCATCATATGAGCGAAACCACCTTCCATAAATCCGAATGTGACAAAACCGGCGCGCTCCAACCCGTCCTGCAGCTGTGGGTCCATGCGGTCGCGCACATGGTCCACCTCGTCCAGAGACCGAAAAAGGAGAGGAATACCGTAAAGATCGATCGCTTCGTACCTATCCGCCAGTCCGCCACTCGCGAATGCCCCGCCTTGCAACTGGCCAACACGTATTTTTCGTAAGACCTGGCTGTCGTTGCCCATGATTCCGCCAGGGTAGAACTTAAAGACGACGCGCCCATCGGTGCGCTCACGAATCTCCTCAGCTCCAGCGCGCATCTCGCGCATCCAACTAGAGCCGTCAGGTGCCACCGAAGCAACCTTAATCTCCACGGCCTGCGTCGTTGTGCACACGCCCGCGGCAAGCAGGGTTAGAACGAGGAACTGGGTCCATCGACTCATAGTGCAGGAGTGCGCCCACTTAGCATCAGCGCTATCGCTCAAACTCATTCCCATTAGAAGTACTCCTGTGACGACTCGAGCAGCACCGCAGCATCCTGCTGAGCGAGCACGTTAAAAAGCGTTCTCCCGGGCACATCAACAGGCGCTTCTATCACTTCCGTTAAAAGTCGGTCGTGTAATTCCTGATCAAACATCATCCGCGCATACCGCCTGGCATACTCCACCTTTGCAGAAAGATCTGTCCCTCTCGACAGGTCTATCGACCGCTCGAAGTGCCCCCTCGCAATCTCCGGTTTACCGCCCAGTGCGGGAGGTCGCAAAGCGTATAAGATTCCCAGATAAACGTGTACCCCACCGTCGTCGTAAGTCTCGTCAAGAGCCAAAACTCGCTCCATCGCCGCCTGTACCCAGGGCAGCTCCGCCACCGCACTCCAATCCGAACTGGTAGCGTCCAAGTGGCTCAACCAGCTAACTGCATAGGCATAGAGAAACTCTACCTGCCCCCTTTCGATACCATCTAGCTCTAGGACGAATTGCTCGTAGCCCATGCCATCCCATTGACAAGCAGGCTCGTGAGCAAGACAGATCGCCCGTTGCCCATATCCCCGTGCCTTCCTAGTCATGGCCGCTGCATGATCTTGATCCCTTGCAAAGCGGGACCCATAGAGCGCGAAGAGCTGCGCGCCGGCCGAAAGCATTCCGGCACGTTCGGGATTCTGGACAATAAATCCATCCACGATCAGCAGGTAGGCCGGCAGACCTGATTGCACCACGAGTGGGTCATCCTGATTGAGAATGGCGAATGACAGCGTTTCTGCGGCGAGGCCTCCAACGTAGGATGCGCAGCCGCCCAGGAACGGTAGCACCCCGACGAGAAGCGCTGCTGCACAGCGCGACGCTCGTGCAGTTGGCCGGTAAGAAGATCTGGTGCGCAGCCTGACCACGCCGATTTCTCCAGGATTTAGATCTTTTCCTTAATGCGGGCAGCCTTCCCGCTTCGCTCCCTTAGGTAATAAAGCTTGGCTCGCCTCACATCACCGCGGCGCTCAACCTTGATGCCTACGACTGACGGGCTGTGTGTCTGAAACACGCGTTCGACGCCCTCACCGTGAGAGACCTTTCGAACCGTAAAAGAAGAGTTCAGCCCACGGTTGCGTTTGGCTATGACGACACCCTCGTACGCCTGAAGCCGCTCCCGATCGCCCTCTTTGACCCGAACCTGCACGACAACAGTATCGCCCGCAGCGAAGTCTGGGACATCATCCTTTAGCTGCTCCTGCTCAATGTCACTAATAATCTTGGACATCGTCTAATCCTTTTTCGGTGCCACCCTTAAACCTGAGGACGGAGGTTAACCTACCTCACGCCCCCCCGCCATTACACTTTACTTGGAGCATAGGCGCTCTACGGCGTGTGCTCCTTTATAAACTCCTGCAATAGTGCCTCTTCTTCAACACTCATGACCCTAGACTCCAGGAGTTCAGGCCGGCGCAGCCAGGTTCGACCGAGGGCCTGCTTCAGCCGCCAGCACCTTATCGCCTCGTGGTGCCCCTCCACCAGGACCTCCGGGACCACCATACCGTCCGCCTCATCCGGGCGAGTGTACTGTGGATGGCCCAACAGTCCCGACATGTGTGAGTCCTCCTGACCAGACGCCTCATGATTGAGCACGCCTGGGATCAGGCGCGCGACAGCATCGATGACAACGGCCGCTGCGAGCTCACCGCCACTGAGCACGAAATCACCCAGCGAGAGCTCCTCAGCGACCTCCCCTTGTACGACCCGCTCATCGATACCCTCGTAACGCCCGGCCACCAGAAGGAGGCCGGGACGAGCCGCCAATTCTTGGGCAAGCCTCTGATCGAACGGCCTACCCTGCGCGCTAAGAATATACTCGGCGCTACCCTCCGGCAGTTGACCGCGTGCGAAACGAATGGCGTCCCGAAGCGGTTCGTACTTGAGAACCATGCCAGGCCCACCACCATATGGTCGATCGTCGACGGTTCTATTTTGATCCGAGGTGAAGTCCCGTGGCGAAGTCTGCGCGACCGACAGCAACCCGCGCTCGCAGGCCCGACCGACCACTCCGGCGCGACCGACAGGTTCGATCAGCCCCGGCAGGAGGGAAACCACATTCATCCGATACATTACGACCTTAGCCTCAACTAAGCCCCGCAGGACATCAGTAACTCGGATCCCAATCCACGATGATCACACCGTCTCCAAGATCCACCTCACACACGAAGCGCTCAAGCACGAACGGAATCAGTCGCTCCCGCTCCCCCGCAACAACCATGACATCGTGCTCCCCTGTACTGAACAGGAAATTCACTCGACCTAAGCTTTCCCCCGCGACCGTGCGAACCTCAAGACCTTCCAGATCAGTCCAGTAGTATTCACCCGACTCACAAAGTGGTAGATCCTCCCGTGCCACCGCGATCTCAGCGCCAATAAAAGCTCGCGCCTCATCCCTATCGTCGACCCCCCGGAGCTTCGCTACTATCGTCCGCCCCTGGCGACGGCCTGTTTCGACCTCCACGAAACGTTCGCCGTCAGAATTGCTAACGATCCAACGCTCAAAAGCGACTATGTTTTCTCGTGGTTCAGTATAGGAATGGATCTTGATCCAGCCCTTGACGCCCATCAGACCAGATATACGCCCAAGGGTGACTCGTTTTAGAGGCGCTCCGCTCATGCTGCGGGCCCGTTGGAGGCAAGGCGGCTAGGAGCCCTCGCTGCCCCGAAGCTTTTTAATTAGACTCGCCACGCGTTCAGAGGGACGCGCACCCTTAGAGATCCAGAAATCGGCGCGCTCGAGATTGAGGTTTAACTCCGTTTCGCCACCCGTCGCAATCGGGTTGAAGTAACCCAGACGCTCTAAATAACGACCATCGCGGCGATTGCGGCTGTCTGTAACCACAATATGATAGAAGGGGCGCTTCTTGGCTCCACCACGTGACAATCGAATACTGACCATCGTTACAAACCTAATAGATATGACGGGTACGGCCACCCCAGGTCGACCGCACGCGGAGTGCGCATTCTACTGTTTTCCCGAGAGAAGTGAAGGCCCGAGCCGCACCCCAACCTTCACCGCCTGGGCCTGCCCGGTCCGCCGCGCCGTTTTCCCACCGGAATCCCCCTGCTGGGGTTCTGCAAACCCTCGAGTAGACCCTTAAGCCCGCCCCTGGAGACCCTCTTCATCGTCTTAGCAAGCTGGCGGTGTTGTTTAAGCAGATGGCTAACCTCCTGTACCGGACGTCCTGCACCAGTCGCAATGCGCCGTTTCCGTGAGCCGTTGATCAGCTCCGGCCGTCGACGCTCTCTGGGAGTCATAGAGTCGATGATCCCGATCTGCCTACGCAGACCTTGGTCATTCATACCGCCAGCAGCAGCTGGAAGGTTCGGAAGGCCAGGAATCTTATCCAACAAAGTTTCCATGCCTCCCATATTTCGGATCTGTTCGAGCTGCGTCTTGAAGTCCTCCAAATCAAGTTGACGGCCACGTTTAACCTTGCCGGCGATATTCTCAACGGCCTCGGCATCCACCTGGCGCTGGACGTCCTCCACGAGCCCCACCACGTCACCCATTCCTAGGATTCGAGACGCCATTCGTCTGGGTACGAAGGCCTCAAGTGCGTCGAATTTCTCCCCGGTTCCAATGAACTTAATCGGTAATCCCGTGACCTCCCGCACGGAGAGGGCCGCCCCACCGCGTGAGTCCCCATCGGTCTTCGTCAGCACAACACCAGTCAAGGGCAAGGCATCATGAAAAGCGCGGGCCGAGTTCAATGCGTCTTGCCCCGCCATCGCGTCGACGACATAGAGCGTTTCCTCCGGCTTGAGCACTGAGTGTAATGCTCTGGCCTCCGACATCATGGCATCGTCCACATGAAGCCGCCCCGCCGTATCCAAGATGAGCCAACGACTGCGCCGAGTCCGTGCCTCGGTAAGGGCCTGCTGCGCGAGAACGGGTGGAGAGTCGGTATCCGAGTCAACAAACCCGGTACCCAACTCGTCAGCCAGTGTCCGAAGCTGAGTCCGAGCGGCCGGCCGGTACACGTCCGTGCTGGCCAGCAGAACTTCATCCGAAGAGTGCGCGAGAAACCGCGCTAGCTTTGCCGCAGTAGTCGTCTTCCCCGTACCCTGCAAGCCCACCAACATGATTGTGGTCGGGCGACCTCGGGGCTCGATTCCGGTCTCCGAGCCGCCCAGCACCTCAATGAGTTCATCATGCACGATCTTTACGAACGCCTGACCCGGATTCACGCTCTTTGCCACCTCCGTGCCTAGCGCTCGGCGCTGAACCCTATAGATGAGCCCCTTCACAACAGGCAGTGCGACATCTGCCTCCAGGAGCGCCCTGCGGATCTCCCGCGCCACGTCACGAATGTTCTCTTCGGTGATTCGGCCCCGGCCACTCATCCGCTGAACAGCATGGCTCAGACGTTGGGTCAGACTCTCGAACATCAGGGACCTCGATTCTGAAGATAGGGGTTCCCGGCCTGCCGCACGGACACCGGGCGAGCGCAGACTATCACGAGGACTCCGACCACTGAAAACCTGAGCGTTTTCAGAATCGCTACCTTAAGCCTTGACACTCTATCTAATATTCAGCCACTCTGGACTCATGTTCAGTCACCGGAGGGTAGACGTTCTTGAATGACGGTGCCCCTTTAGGCTTATTATTTGGCCTGCTTGTTGTCCTACTCTTCCTTTCGGCGTTCTTCGCTAGCACGGAAACCGCCCTAATCAGCCTCAACCGGTACCGGTTGAGGCATCGTGCCCGGTCGGGCCACAAACCTGCACAACTCGCAGAAAAACTGTTAGAACGCCCAGACCGTCTCATGGGCCTCATCCTCCTCGGCAATAATGCGGTCAATCTGACAGCAGCCGCAATGGTGACAGTAATTTCCCTCCGACTCGGCGGCGAAGAAGCCATTGTCGTCGGTACCACAATCCTCACTTTCGTTATCCTGATCTTCGCCGAGGTTGCCCCGAAAACGATTGCGGCGCTGCACCCTTCGAGACTCGCCTTGCCCGCTGCCATCATTTACTACCCCCTGATGAAGCTCGCGTACCCATTCGTGTGGCTGATCAATCTGGCAGCCAACTCATTACTCTGGGTGCTTGGTGTACGTGTCGACAGCGGTCGCTCGAACTCTCTGAACGCGGACGAGTTGCGCTCCGTATTAGCGGAATCCGCCGTCTTCCTGCCCGACCGTCACAAACGCATGCTCCTGAGCATCCTAGACCTCGACGGCATCACCGTCGATGACGTAATGGTCCCCCGCCAAGAAATCCTCGGAATCGATCTCGACGAGCCGTGGGAGAAAAACCTCAGCATCATGCAGGACAGCCGTTACACCCGTCTTCCGGTTTTTCGGGGCGATATCGACAACGTAGAGGGCCTGATCCGATTGCAAACGATTCTGCCGGATTTGACACAAGAAAAACTCACGGAGCAACAACTCCTAAACAAAATTCAGGAACCCAATTTCGTTCCTGAGGGCACGACGTTAAACAACGAACTCTTTAATAGTCAGTTTGTTGAGAAACGTTTCTCATTCGTTGTCGATGAATATGGAGATGTCCAGGGGTTAATCACGGCGGAGGATATCATCCGGGAGATCGTGGGTGAGCTCGGCACTGACCCCAGCCCCACAGGACCGGAAGTTGACCAACAGAGCGATGGTCGTTACGTGGTCGACGCCAGCGCGAACATTCGCCAACTGAATCGACTGATGAACTGGAATCTGCCGACTGACGGACCCAAGACATTGAACGGGCTCATCATCGAGTTACTCGAAACAATCCCGGCGCCTGGCGCCGATCTCACGGTTGCAAACTATCCGATAGAAATTCTTGAGACGGCGGAGCATGGCATCAAGAAAGTGCGTGTCTTACCCCCGGGAGACGATGAGCCCACCGCAATGCGATCCATCAGCTCAAGCTGACGCCACCCAAGCAAAGCCTTAACCCAGAATCTCCAAGGCCTCGCTCAGTCGAGCCACCGATGTAACCTCCATGGAACCAGAAGCGCGAGGCCGATTCCCGATAGGGACGATAGCCTGTTTGAACCCGTGTTTGGCCGCTTCAGCCAACCGTTCCTCACCGAACGGCACGGGCCTGATCTCTCCAGTCAATCCAACTTCTCCGAACACAACCAGATCCGCAGACAACGGTCGCTCCCGATAGCTCGAGATAGCCGCAAGGCACACAGCAAGGTCAGCCGCTGTCTCGACCACACGAAGCCCACCAACCACATTGGCAAAAACATCGTTTCCCGCGAAGGACTCCCCACTGTGTCGATGCAGCACGGCCAACAACATTGCTAGGCGCTGACCATCGAGCCCCTGGGTCAATCGTCGAGGCGAGGCGCCGGGATTAGGGTCGATAAGCGCCTGAACTTCAACCAGCAGCGACCTCGAGCTTTCCCGTGTTACCAGCGTGACGCTGCCGGGGACTGGATTCTCTCGTCTAGCCAAGAAGATAGCAGAAGGATTCTTGACCTCCTTGAAACCCTCCTCCCCCATCACGAAGAACCCCAGCTCATTGACCGCTCCGAAGCGGTTCTTCGCTGCCCGAATTATGCGGAACCGACTACCGAGATCGCTCTCGAAATAGAGCACTGTGTCGGCCATATGCTCCAGGACCCTAGGGCCCGCCAACGTCCCCTCCTTAGTCACGTGGCCGACTAGCACGGTGGTTACGTCCCGTGCTTTAGCAAAGCGCACGAGCTGCGCCGTACACTCACGCAATTGCGCGACGGAGCCGGGCGCGGAGTCTAGCTGCTCACTATAGAGGGTCTGGATGGAATCGATGATCAGCACGCGGGGCGGTGAAGCTCCCAAGGTGACAATGATGCTTTCGACGCAAGTCTCAGAGAAAAGCTCAACGGGCGTCTGCGCGACGCCCAGCCGGGTGGCCCGCAAGGCGATCTGGTCCAAAGACTCCTCACCCGTGACATAGCAGGCTCGTGTCGTCTGGCTGACACTCGCCACAGAGCTCAATAGCAAGGTTGACTTACCGATACCCGGATCGCCGCCGATAAGGACGACGGACCCGGGGACCAACCCTCCCCCGAGCACACGGTCAAGCTCGTCGAAGCCACTGCTACTGCGATCCACGCGGGCGATGTCTAGGCTATCCAACCGGGTGAGCTGGACGTGCGGGGCTTGGGTTACACGTTGAGCGCTTTGGCGAGAAGTCGACCGAGTCTCCGAAAGCGCGTTCCAAGCACCGCAGTCTGGGCACTGACCTTGCCACTTCAGGTGTTGCGCACCGCAAGCATCGCAAGTGTAGATGCGCTTAAGTTTCACGACCGTCCGAGCATAGCACCAGTGTCAAGAAGAACAGCTACGATACGAGGGCTTCTTGAGCCGAACCTCAACGCTGTATCGGGCCAACCAAGAGTTTCTCTGCTAGCCGTAAACGCCCTCGCCGTAAGCCTCAGCGACCAAATTTTCGAATTTCGTAAACTCGCCCAGAAATGTGAGATGGAACTCACCGATGGGCCCGGTCCGCTGCTTACCGATGATGATATCAGCAACGCCCTTACGCGGAGTTTCGGGATCGTAAACTTCTTCACGATAGATGAAGATGATGACGTCGGCATCCTGCTCAATCGCGCCCGACTCTCGAAGATCGGACATGACAGGCCGCTTGTCGGGGCGCTGCTCAACGCTCCTATTTAATTGCGACAACGCGACAACCGGAACCTCGAGCTCTCGGGCCAGCGCTTTGAGGGATCTGGAGATCTCCGAAATCTCCGTCGCCCGATTCTCAGAGCTCCCGGAAACCTGCATGAGCTGCAGGTAATCCACGACGATCAACCCCAAATCGTGCTCGCGCTTTA
>CAYLKA010000070.1:0-11885 GCA_964384125.1 uncultured Gammaproteobacteria bacterium
CTCGAGCCTGTCCAGGTTTCTCGGCACCTACTCTTGGCACGAATGTAGTCGCGATGTGGCCACCTAGTTTCAGCACACGCTGTAATGCTGCGAAAGTCTTTTCTGGCGCCGGCCAGAATTGCACCACGTTGACAGAGAAGATTTTGTCGAACTGGGGAAGCTCTATCGGGGGGTCGAGAATGTCTCCTATCAGGAGTTTTACGCGTCCGGCCGCGATGGGAGCTGCGTTTCTCCGTTGTGCTTGATGGAACATCGTGGACGAGTGATCCAAGCCGAAGACCTTGCCTTGTGTTACCAATTGACTCGCGAGTCTGATTGCGACTCCCGGGCCGTAGCCGATCTCGAGCACGCGATCGTGTTTCTGAAGATCAAGTAGTTCTAACGTTCTTTCGTTGCGACGCTTATCACTGCGTCGATGTGCCATGACCCAACCGGCTAGGTGGCCCATACCGCCGTCCGGTTTGTCGAACTGTGCGACCAGGTTCTTTTGAAAACTCATACCGGGGTTATTCTTATCTCTTCGGCCGTTGCTCTAAGCTGCGACTAGTCCTCCGCGAGAAACCTTTCGGTGTCCAGGGCGGCCATGCAGCCAGAACCCGCAGACGTAACCGCCTGTCTGTAGATCGGGTCGGCGACATCACCCGCCGCGAACACACCTTCGATGCTCGTTGCGGTTGCCATTCCCGTCCGCTCGGCATGGAGCGAGATGTATCCGCCATCCATCTCCAGCTGCCCTTCGAAGATGCTGGTGTTCGGCGTGTGCCCTATGGCAATGAAAACCCCCTGAACGGCAAGGTCCTGTGTTTCATCCGATTGAGTATGTCGGAGCCGCATCCCGGTCACCCCGTTACTATCCCCTAACACCTCATCAAGCATATGATTCCAGTGCACGGAGACATTTGCGTTTTCCGTTTTCTCGAGTAGTCGATTGCTGAGGATCTTCTCCGCCCGGAACTGATCCCGGCGATGCACGACATTGACCTGAGAAGCGATATTTGACAAGTAAAGTGCTTCTTCGACGGCAGTATTCCCACCACCGATCACGGCAACTGGCTGATCCTTGAAGAAAAAGCCGTCGCAGGTGGCACAAGCGGAAACGCCCTTTCCCTTGTAGGCCTCCTCCGAAGGCAGCCCTAGGTATTTTGCAGAGGCTCCAGTGGCAATAATCAGTGCGTCGCAGCTATATTCGCCACTATCAGCCAGCAAGCGAAATG
Organism: uncultured Gammaproteobacteria bacterium; assembly: GCA_964384125.1. Taxonomy (GTDB): domain Bacteria; phylum Pseudomonadota; class Gammaproteobacteria; order Steroidobacterales; family Rariloculaceae; genus UBA6522. The sequence continues at coordinate 1,215 of CAYLKA010000070.1, forward strand.
GCCGCCCGTCGAGCTTCACCTCATTAACGTGATCGTAGACGAGTTTTGTGCCGAACCGCTCTGCGTGCAGTCTCATCCGTTCCATGAGTTCGGGGCCCTGCACGCCCTCGTTGTCACCGGGCCAGTTATCGACGTCCGTCGTGGTCGTCATCTGACCGCCTACTTCTATACCGGTAATGATGACGGGCTCGAGTGCCGCACGGGCCGCGTATACCGCTGCAGTGTATCCAGCGGGACCGGATCCCAGAATGATTAATCGATGGTGTTCCGCTGCCATATTACCTCCCAGCGCCGGTATGGTAGTTGAGTGAGTGCATCAAGTCAGGTGCCGGTTGCGTGCCTTTGATAATTTGGGCAAGCTGGCGCCACCTTAAATGGGGCCCCCACCTCTACCCCAACAAGAAATCGCAGGAGCGAGAATGGCCAGAAGTTACCTGTTTACCTCGGAGTCCGTATCTGAGGGGCACCCCGACAAGATGTGCGATCAGATCTCTGACGCCATTTTGGATGCGCTTATCAAGAACGACCCGCATGCACGTGTTGCCTGTGAAACCCTGACAAAGACGGGTCTGGTGATGGTGGCTGGAGAGATCACGACCAGTGCCGATGTGGATGTCGAAGGTGTCGTGCGCAAGACCGTCAAAGATATCGGTTACGACAACCCGGATGTCGGCTTCGACGGTAAGACGTGCGCGGTTATTAATGAGTTGGGCGAGCAGTCCGGGGATATCGCGCAAGGCGTGAATCGCGACACGCCGGAAAAGCAGGGCGCTGGAGACCAGGGACTTATGTTCGGTTATGCGAGCAACGAGACCGATGAGCTTATGCCAGCACCAATCATGTGCGCGCATCAACTCATGCAGCGCCAGGCTCAGGTGCGAAAGTCCGGCGAGCTGCCATGGTTGCGCCCGGATGCCAAGAGCCAGGTGACCTTTCGTTACGAAGATGACAGACCGGTGGCTGTGGAAGCGATTGTAGTCTCGACACAGCATGATCCAGATATCTCCCGAGCGGACCTGAAAGAAGCCGTGATGGAAACGATCATAAAGCCGGTGTTGCCGTCTAAGTGGCTCAGCGCCGCGACGAAATACCATATCAATCCCACTGGTCGTTTCGTGATAGGCGGGCCCCATGGCGACTGTGGTCTGACGGGAAGAAAAATCATCGTCGATACCTATGGTGGAATAGCTCGACATGGTGGCGGTGCGTTCTCTGGGAAGGATCCGTCAAAGGTTGACCGTTCGGCCGCGTACGCCGCTCGATATGCTGCTAAGAACATCGTGGCTGCCAACCTTGCTGATCGATGCGAGATCCAGGTGTCCTACGCCATCGGAGTCGCTGAGCCGACGTCCATTTCGATTCAGACCTTCGGTACCAACAAGGTGCCCGAGGAACGGATCAAGGCGCTCGTATCCGAGCACTTCGATCTAAGGCCGTACGGAATTCTGAGCATGCTAGATCTCCTCCGGCCGATCTATCAGAAGACGGCTGCCTACGGGCACTTTGGTCGAAGTGATTCCGATTTTGCCTGGGAGGGCACCGAAAAGGCCGAGGGACTAAGAATCGAGGCCGCCGCCTAATATCCATACCGTCGATCTGAGGACCTTGCCATGTCCGCCTTGATTTGTGGTTCGATCGCCTATGACAACATCATGGTGTTCGAGGATTCTTTTAAGAATCATATACTTCCGGACCAGATACATATTTTGAACGTCTCTTTTCTCGTGCCGGAATTGCGCCGCGAGTTCGGTGGGTGCGCGCTGAATATAGCCTATAACCTCAAACTATTGGGCGAGGAGCCCTTGCCCATGGGAACTGCGGGACGCGACTTCGCTCCTTATCAGGCATGGCTGGAAGATCATGGCATTGGGCAGGATCATATTAAGGTTCTCGATGACGTGTTTACTGCGCAGGCTTACATAACGACTGACCTCGAGGACAATCAGATCATTGTCTTTCACCCCGGTGCAATGAACTTTTCCCATCTGAACAAGGTCGAAGACGCGCAGGATGTGACGATAGGGATTGTGTCGCCTGATGGCCGCACTGGGATGATAGAACACGCGTCGCAGTTTGCGGCGGCGAGCATTCCATTCGTGTTCGATCCGGGTCAGGGGCTGTCTATGTTTGGCGGCGACGAGTTGCGGCAATTTATTGAGCAGGCCAGTTGGGTGACTGTGAACGATTACGAATGGGAGCTACTGAAGGATCGTACGAGTTGGGATGTCGACGACGTCAAAAGCCGCGTTAGTGCGCTCATCGTCACGCGGGGCGCTGAGGGGTCTGTGATTTACGCCGGCGATTCCAACATCGAGATTCCGGCAGTCCAACCGGATGCCGTTAAAGATCCAACCGGTTGCGGTGACGCTTATCGGGGCGGATTACTTTTCGGGCTCATGCAGGGATGGGACTGGCTAAAGGTTGGTCGTGTCGCAAGCCTGATGGGTGCCGTTAAGATAGAATGCCACGGCACCCAGAATCACTCGTTCTCAATGGAAGATTTCGAGAGGCGATTTCAGGCCAATTTTGGCAGTTCAATGCGATAGGGAAGTTTAGGAAAGAGGACTCATGAGCAATCAAGTGGCGGCCATTGACTTGGCCGAAAAGGACTACGTCGTAAAGGACATCAAGCTCGCTGATTTCGGTCGGCGGGAGATCGCGCTAGCCGAGCATGAGATGCCTGGGCTGATGTCCGTGCGTGAGGAGTACGCTGCTTCTCAGCCGCTGAAGGGAACGCGTATCACGGGCTCACTGCACATGACGATCCAGACTGCCGTTCTTATCGAAACCCTCGAGGCGCTCGGCGCGGAGGTGCGCTGGGCCAGCTGCAACATTTTCTCTACGCAGGATCATGCAGCGGCCGCGATTGCGGCCAACGGTACACCGGTATTCGCGGTAAAAGGGGAGACCCTCGAGGAGTACTGGGACTATGTCTATCGCATCTTCGACTGGGGAGACGGTCTCGGCCCCAACATCATTCTGGACGACGGGGGGGACGCGACTTTATTCGTTCATCTCGGTTGCAGGGCGGAAGAGGACATCACCATCCTGGACAAGGCGCCCGAGAGCGAAGAAGAGCGTGTCCTGATAGGGGCCGTTCGCAAGTCGATCGAGCGCGATCCTCAATGGTTTCATAGCATCGTCAAGGATATCCGTGGCGTGACGGAGGAGACCACGACTGGAGTCCTCCGGCTCTACCAGATGCTGGAGCGTGGAGAACTCCTGTTCCCGGCGATTAACGTCAATGATTCAGTCACTAAGTCCAAGTTCGATAACCTATACGGATGTCGGCACTCGCTCGTTGATGGAATTATGCGGGCCACAGATGTCATGCTCGCGGGCAAAGTGGCGGTGGTGGCTGGTTACGGTGACGTTGGGAAAGGGTGTTGCCAGTCCCTCAGAGCTCAGGCGGCGCGGGTAATCGTGACAGAGGTCGACCCCATCTGTGCACTCCAGGCGGCGATGGAGGGATATGCGGTCATGACCATGGATGAGGCTTGCAAGATCGCTGACATTGTCGTCACGGCGACGGGTTGCGTCGACGTCGTCACGGAGGCGCACATGAAGCAGATGAAGAACAACACCATCGTTTGCAACATCGGCCACTTTGACAACGAGATCCAGGTGGATCAGACGCGCCAATACGACTGGGAAGAGATCAAGCCCCAGGTCCACAAGATCACTTTCCCAAGCGGCAACAGCGTGATCCTGCTAGCCGAAGGGCGTCTGGTGAATCTGGGTTGTGCGACGGGACACCCAAGCTTTGTGATGTCTAGCAGCTTCACTAATCAGGTGCTCGCCCAGATAGAGCTCTTCAACAACCCGGACGCCTATCCCTTGGGGGTGTACACCCTGCCGAAGGAACTAGATGAGAAAGTGGCACGGCTGCATTTGGCGAAGCTCGGAGTAGATCTCGAGCAGATGTCTCAGCGCCAGGCCGATTATCTTGGGGTCCCCGTGGAAGGGCCCTACAAGCCGGGGCACTATAAGTACTGACGACCGCGTAACAGCCGAGAGCGGACAAGGCGTGAGGTGTCAGAAGATAGGCTAAGAACGAACGGTCGTACTACAAAAAAACCGCTAGGTTTCTCCTAGGCTAAGAATGATTACGGAAGGCTAGGATTTTGCCTTTTGAATCAGACTATCGAATGCAACTTGGCTCCGGCTCAATGCAGCGGGATCCCTAAGCAGTCGCAGAGAAAAATTTAAGCCTAAACCAATACTGTGGAATTCAAAGGCGAATTGTCGGGTGTCCAGGCCGGCTCTGAAAATGGATTCCGACACAGCTTTCTGGGCCATACGTCTGATACAGTCGATCCACTCGATTTGTTGTTCTGCGAGATAATTTCTCAACTCTCCCGGGCGGGCGTTCAACTCCACCGACGCACCCATTAGGCGACAGCCACCCTCCTGCTTCTCGTCGTTTGCCCATTCCATCCAGTTAGAAAACAGTTTGCGCAGTCGGGTCTCACCTGTGGGTTCTTTTAATGCTGGGCTGATCACCTTCAGGCTGAAATCCTTTGCGATCGTCTCAAGCACGGCGAACTGGAGCGCCTCTTTCGAGCCGAAGTGCCCGAAGAGGCCACTCTTGGACATTCCAGTTTGAGTGGCTAGACGCCCAATGGTGAGGCCCTCCAGGCCTAGGATTCCGGCCATAGAGATTGCCTGAGTCAGAATAGAAGCTCGTGTTTCAGCGCCCTTGCCCATGCGGAATTATTATACGAACGTTCGGTCGACACTATCAAGCGCTAAGCATAACCTGAGGTTCGCAGCTAGATTGCCCCATTGGCCGTTGGCCGGGTAAGCTCATGACCCACCCGTACTTTGAAATCAATAAGAACAACTCGTGAAGCGTAACAGTTTATTCGCAGGCTTCTTCGCGGCCGTACTTTTGGGGTTCGGTCTAGCGGCCGCTGGGCAGCCTTCTGAGATCTGCTGGACGGCGGCGGTGACTCTTTTGTGTGCGGTATGGTGGATAACCGAAGCGTTACCCATACCCGTGACGTCGCTGCTGCCCTTCGCGATCTTCCCGCTGGTAGGTGTGCTGACTCCTGCGCAGGTTGGGCAGGCTTATGGGAGCCCACTGATTCTGCTCTATCTGGGCGGTTTCATGCTCTCCATGGCGATGGAAAAGAGCGGGGCGCACAGACGGCTCGCCCTGGGTATGGTTAATCTTTTTGGTGGTGGAGGCAGCCGCGGGGTAGTTTTCGGTTTCATGGCGGCTGCCGCCTTCTTGAGCATGTGGATCTCTAACACAGCCACCAGCCTAATGTTGCTACCCATCGCTTTGGCCACCCTGGAGAACGTTCGCGAGCAGCGCCTCAAGATCGGTCTGCTATTAGGTATCTGTTACGCGTGTAACGTAGGGGGAATCGGTACGCCAATCGGCACTCCTCCCAATCTGATTTTCATGCAGGTCTACCAGGAAAACACGGGCATTGGGCTTACCTTTCTTGATTGGATGGGTTGGGGATTCCCCGTCCTGATTCTGTTTTTACCGCTCGTGGGTTTGTGGATTACGCGCGGGTTTGCCGGGCTCCCAAAGATCTCTGTGCCGGAGGTGGGCGCATGGAGGCCCGAAGAGAAACGTACTCTTGCGGTATTCGCAATGACGGCGTTAGCCTGGATGTCCCGGGGAGACCCTATGGGAGGCTGGAGTGAATGGTTCAATCTGCCCCAGGCGAATGATGCGAGTGTGGCGCTGCTCGCCGTCGTGGTCATGTTCCTGGTTCCGAACGGCAAAGGGGAGCGCTTGCTGGATTGGAAGGCTGCCGTAAAGATTCCTTGGGGTATCCTGATTCTCTTTGCTGCGGGAATTTGCATCGCGAGCGCTTTCGTTAGCTCGGGTATTAGCCAGATCATTGGCGAGGCGCTTGCGGGGCTAAGTGACCTAAATCCACTATTGTTGCTGGCTGTAATTTGCCTTTGCGTGACCTTCCTCACGGAGATCACGAGCAATACGGCGACAACGGCTTTACTCATGCCTATTCTTGCCGCGGCAGCGATTGGTGCAGACATGGATCCACGACTGCTGATGGTGCCGGCCGCGATGAGCGCAAGCTGTGCCTTCATGCTGCCCGTTGCCACTGGACCGAACGCGGTCATCTTCAGCTCCGGGCAGGTTCCTATTCGTACGATGGTTCGTGAGGGCCTAGTGCTGAACCTTCTAGGTGCCGCCGTGATTACAACGATTACCTACATAGTTCTGACCTAGTAATGCGAAGACATTTTTCGAGATTAGCGCTTTTCTTATTGGACTATCGGCGTTTTTCGGTTAGATCAATGACCGTTACTTGCAGACGCCGAAGACGACTGGACTTGTTCTGATCGAGCTCGTTCCGTCACTGACGCAGCATTCGCAGGTTCTCCGGTGGATCTTCGAAGTTGCTGCGGAAAGGGTTGATATCCAGTCCGCCCCGGCGCGTGAAGCGCGCGTATACGGTCAACGCCTCTGGCCAGCAGTTTTTGTTGATGTCCATGAATACGCGCTCGACGCACTGTTCGTGAAACTCGGCATGAGTTCGATACGAGACTAGATATGCCAGAAGCCGCTCTTCCTGGATCTTAGGGCCGCGATAGTGGACGAGAATGCTCGCCCAGTCGGGTTGGCCAGTCACCGGGCAGTTGCTCTTGAATAAGTTTGAGTGAAGCGTTTCTGTGATCAGGTCGCCGGTGTTTGTGCTACCGGACAGAAGCGTCGGATCGAGATCGTAGGTTGAAATCTCGAGCTTAAGGCCATCAATGCATCGCCCTGGCAGGTTGCTCGGACCCTTAAGCTCTGTCGTGGCCACCTCGTGTAGGCGCACCTCCGTGGTCATTCCGCTGATGCGTGCGAGTTCGTGTTGCAGGATGGAGCGGACCGCTTCCATGGATTCGTACCGGCCTTCGCTGAAGGAGTTGAGATAAAGCTTCAGAGATTTCGATTCGATGATCCTAGGTGAGGTGGCAGGGAAGCGGAATTCACCGATCGCGACTACAGGCTTGCCTGCTAAATTCAACCAGGAGAGCTCATAGCTGTTCCAGATATCGACGCCCGAGAATGGCAAGGTCGCGTGGATACTTAGCCGAGAACGGCCCTCGGCCCGGGGTATCGGCCGAAGCAGGTCGGGCGAATGTTTTCCTGGGGACTCGTGGGGCATCCGGAATTGAGGTTATCCGCCTTGGAGCTTCACGGCAAAATCACGCTGGTGGGCGGCGTATGCTACTCACCCTAACCACACGCTTCAAACCTGGGGACAGGGGCGAATGCGCATGACAGGTTTCAGGACGCGTTTGATATCTTTTTGGGCTAGCCTGCTGGGTGGATCACTAGCGCGCGGCGGTGCTCTCAAGCTCTGCGAGCAGCGCGCGGGCAGGCGCGTCGGTGGGTGACAGTTCTAGTAATCTGCTGGCGTAGAGAACCGCTTGTTCGAACTCGCCACCGTCCCGATGGATTGTCGCCAGTGCGAAGAGCGTGTCCCGGTGTCCGGGGAAACGTTCGTGAGTCTCGCGCAGACTGGTAATGCTGGCCACCCGTTCACCGGTGGAGTTTAGAGCTATGCCGATGACGTATTGATAGTAGGGGTCATTGGGCGCCAGGGATGCGGCTTCGTTAAGTGATTCCAGGGCATCGGTGAGGCGTTGTGAACGGACGAGAGACAGCCCCAATGCAAAGTGACCGGCTGGATCCGCCGGGTTCGTCTCGACCGCAGATCTCAACAGGCTTTCAACATCATCCTCGCGCCCCGTTTGTCGGTAGAGGTCCGCCAAATTGATATAAGCGGCTGTGAAATGCGGCGCCATGTCGATCGCCGCCTGCAGTGCGGTTTCGGCTTCGCCGAATTGACCCAACTGAGCCAGAGTGGTCCCGGTGTTAAACAGTCCCTCCTCTCGATCGGCATTGAACTGCTGCGCGACCCAGTACTCAGTCAGCGCATTATCGAGGTCGTTTCGCCGCCGTTCGCTAAGCTCAGGGCGGGCGGGAAGTAGCGACCGGGCAGCGGTGATGCGCAGTGCCCGCAGAGGGTCGGTGAGAAACCGTTGACCCAGATCGATTCGAGTTTCCAGCGGCGCACTCTCCAGTGCCTCTAGTGCGACTAGATGTAAGAGCGGTTCGCTCAACTGTAGAACGTCTGCTATAGCCCCGAATGCAGCATCGTCTAACTGAGCGGTGAGGAGGCGAACGGCTGTCGCACGGACGATAGCCGGTGCGGTGGGATCGTTGACCAGCGTTAATAGCTGCGATCCGCGTTCGGCGCTCCACTGACGCGCAGCATGTATTGCTTCTCCGTAATGGGGTGTACCGGAGCGGCCCTCCGGAAACCATTCCGCGACGATCTCGGCTGCCCATTGCGGAGTTTCGGTTTGGTGACAGCCGTTACAGGCGTTTGGTGTTCCCAGCGCCACGGAAAGGTCGGGGCGTGGTACACGGAAACTATGATCGCGCCTCGGATCCACCGCCATGTAAATCTCAGCGGGCATATGGCAGTTCACACAGGCCGAACCCGGGCTTTCTTGGGCATGATGATGATGGGTCGGCTCGAAGTATTCGCTCGCGAGATGACACTGGCCGCACAGTGCGTTGCCCTCGAAACGCAGCTCCGTGCTATGGGGGTCATGGCAATCGCTGCAGGTCACGCCGGCGGCATGCATCTTGCTTTGCAAGAAAGATCCGTACACGTAGACCTCGTCCAGGATCTGCCCGTCGGCGTGATAAAGACCGGCATCGAGCAGTGATGGTCTAAAAGCGTTCAGCAACGGATCACCGGGATGATGGTCATCGGTAAACTGGCTACGGCGTGAGTGGCATTGTGCGCAGACTTCGACCTCTCGTTGGTCTTCCAGTGCCGGAACGCGTTCCGCGATCCTTGCCTGCTGCGGGAATAGCCAGTTTGCGTCCGGATTTGGTGGGAGCTCCAATCCAAACGATTCAGGTGCTTGAACGTGCAGTGAGCCGGCCCCGTGACAAGCTTCGCAATCCACATCCATGCTAGAGAAACTCGTCTCGAAGAGGTCTCCTTCCAGAGAAAAGTTCTTCTGCAGATTCGTGGAATGGCATTCGGCGCAACTGCTGTTCCAGTTCTGAAAAATACCGGTCCAGTGGAGCGGGTCCGCGTAGTCGATGGTGTCGCCGGGGTAGAGATGAAACCAACGCTGGCCTCCCTGCTCCAGAGGTCGTGAGTCCCACGCGATGCTCAATGCTTGGTACCGCCCGTTGGGAAATCGAGTGAGGTACTGCTGCAAGGGCTCCACACCGAAGGTGTGCGTGACCTCGTACTCCATTAGCTCGCCGTTGGGGCCGTCGGTGCGAACCCAATAGGACTCATCACGGGTGAAGAACTCGCTTGTAACGTCGTTGTAGTTGAATTGTGCGTTCGAGAAATCACCTAAAACCGAATCGGGGTCCGCAGTTTGCATTGCCAGGTCGTGGTGAGAGTTTTCCCAGAGCCCCGCCTCGGCCGGGTGACAAGCGGCGCATTGTTGACCGCCTACGTAGGTGGCTTGGTCGCCAGACTGACCAGATGACGATACTGTTTCTGTCGGTGTTGGTTCCGGTGTGCAGGCTACCAAGACGAGGCCGACCGCGAGCACGGTGTGTCGGGGCTTAGACACTGAGAGATAGTTTCTCGCTAACATGATTGTTGTTACGCTCTGCGTACCCGCAGCCGATTGCTTTCTTCAGCAATCTTCGGATTCACACTCTCGCGTTGCGCCTGAGGTTCGGAGGGCTTGATCTGATGGGCTCAGAATTTCGGGCCCTGCCGTTTTTTTAAATAGTCGTACACGAAAACGATGATTCCAATTGCTGCGATCCCATTTCCAAATTGTTGACCAGCCAATACGATTTCTAGTGTGAATCCGATGACGATGGCGGCGATGCTGATGATTCTAAGGTTCACTAGCGCTTTCCAGGTTGTTTGGACGCATAGACTTCTAACAAACACTCAGCGCAAGAGCAATGAGTAAGTGCACGCTACGCTTGATTGCTAGGCTTTTGTTCTCACGAGGAGGTTCCCGTTGACTCTTCCCCCGAAGCTGGATGGCCCCGACGACGCTCGGTGGACGCTTCTCTTGTCCCACGGGGCGGGTGCTAGCACAGCGTCGAGTTTTTTCGATGAGTTTTGCGGCTATCTACTCAAAAAGGGATCGGAGATTGGCGGATTGCGCGTGGCGCGGTTTGATTTTCCGTATATGGAGAAGTGGGCCATCACGGGTCGGCGACACCCACCAGACCGTATGCCCATGCTTCAGCAGGCATATCGTGAAGCAGTTAGAGCGCTGACCATCGAGCGCGAGCACTTGGTCATTGGCGGCAAATCCATGGGCGGGCGGGTGGCGAGTCTGATAGCAGATGATTTAAAGGTCGCCGGTCTAATCTGTCTGGGTTATCCGTTCCATCCACGCGGTCAGCCAGAGAAACTGCGGACGACCCATCTTGAGCGACTGTCTTTACCTGCACTCATCTGCCAGGGTACGCGAGATCCCATGGGCAGCATGGAGGATGTCCAAGGCTATCACCTGTCGCCTATGATTGGATTCGAATGGCTCCCGGACGGGGATCACGATCTCGTTCCTCGCAAGCGATCGGGGCATACACGTGCAGGGAATTTCGATACTGCGGCGACCGCGATCATTCGGTTCGTCGGAGACCTGAATCGACCGGATTACTAGGCGCTATATAGCCTGTAGGTG
>CAYLKA010000071.1:0-11630 GCA_964384125.1 uncultured Gammaproteobacteria bacterium
CAGCTCCCACACGGTCCGCCAACAACGCATCGGGGGAACCCTGCGCTGCCGCTGACCCATAAGTGCAAGCGCTCACGGCTGCTGCCAAGTAAATTGCAAACCCTATACGAAGAGCGAAAGCACTCATGAGCTGAACTCCACTCGGCCGCCCCTGTCACGGAACGCTTCAACCCGAGCCTCAACCTCTGGACCAAACTCATCACCTATGACCCAGTCATAGTCCAGAACTTTTAACACGTCAGCTTGCGCCAACTCGCGCTCGAGTATCTCGAAGAGCTCGCTGGTTGTCTGAGTCTTGAGTTCCGTGGGCGGCTCGCCTTCCCACGCCTGCTGGACTGCACCGATGGGAGGTGGTGGCTCCCACCCCCCCGCACCAGAACGGGCGTCCGCATAACGCATGTAGAGTCTTTCGCAGGAAAGCTCAACAACCCGATTCTCACCCCTGGTCCGAAGTGTCAGAAAATCACGCCGATTCATTGAGGGGAACCTGAAAAGCCGTGCTCAGACAGAACTGGCGAGCGAAAGGACGGTACGCGCTACAACAGCGCGGATCAGCGGAACCTTGTAAGCATTTTTCGAGAGCGGCCTTGCACCAACGACAGCGGCCGCGCCCACCGACTGGGCCAACTCCTCCGTAACTGTCTGCCCAACCAATAGTTGCTCGGCTGCCGGGACCCGCCACGGGATGGGTGCCACTCCACCCAAAACGATCCGCGCCTCTCGACAGATCTCTCCATCCATGTCTAGGACCACCGCAGCACTCACCAGCGCGTGCGTCCAAGCGTCTCGATCCATGACCTTGTGGTAGGTGCTCCGCAAACCGCCGCCACTCGCAGGGATTCCGACGGATACCAGTACCTCATCGTCTGCCAGAACGTTCTCGTGCTCGGCATCGTCTCGCGGCAACACGAAAAAATCCGCGCCCGACAACGTACGTTCTCCTGAGGGCCCGACGATCCGGAAGTTAGCATCCAGTGCGACCAACGCAGGCGCAACATCCGAGGGATGGACGATGAAACTCGGCCCACCGCCAAAAATTGCGTGGAGCTGGTTCTCGCCCGCGATGGAGAAACACTCATTCCCTCCAGCCTTGTAACAGCGGAAACCATTGCGGAAATACCAGCACCACGGGCGCTGACAAACGTTACCCGCCAATGTGCCGACGTTTCGAATCTGCTGCGTCGCGACGTTGTCTGCGGCTTCAGCGAGCACCGTGTACTGATCACGGATGCGAGGGTCGCTACTCAACGAATCCAGTGTGATTAGCCCCCCTATGGTGAGGTCGCCCTCAGTCCCAGCGTCCACACTGTCCAGACCATCAATGGATTTGAGATTTACAAGGACATCCGGAACACCTGTACCAGGCCGGTTCACAGTCCTATCCTTCACGAGCTGCAGGAGATCAGTCCCTCCAGAGACAAACGAGACGGACTGTCCGTCCCGTTGCGCGGCCTGTGCAAGCGCGACGGCTTCGTCAAGAGTTCGCGCATTCTGGTTTGCGAATGTTTTCATGCCAGTGCTCCCAGAATCTTATCCCGGGTGATGGGCATATCCTTCATGCGCAGCCCGGTGGCGTTGAAGATGGCATTGGCCACTGCGGGAGGAGCGATCATGATGCCCGATTCCCCAACCGTCTTAGCGCCGAACGGGCCGAGGCCGTCATCGGTCTCGATGAACGTCACCTCAATATTTGGCGCGTCCACATGAGTCAGATGGCGCGCGCCGTAGTAGCCGGGGTTCAGCGGATGGCCGTTCCTGGTGTCGTACAGCAGGTCTTCATGCAGCACTTGCCCGATGCCCTGATGGACGGCGCCGCGTATCTGATCCCTCGCCGGTAACGGGTTGAGGATCCTGCCGGCCTCGTGAACCGCTAGGTATTTGGTGATCCGCACGTGGCCGAGTTCGACATCGGCTTCTACCTCCACGAAGTGGGCACCGAAACTCATGCGTCGCTTCCCGTCGTTGCTCGGATTCGGCGTGGCGGAGGCGATCAGCACGTTGTCACCCTCGGGTATCCCCTGCGCCGCGATCTGAGCCTTCAGGTCCAGCGCAGCCTGCATCACGGCATAGCCCGTATGCGTGGTGGTCCGGCTGCCGGACTCGCCGATCGAGTAGGGACAGCGATCGGTGTCGCCCCAGACCACGTCCATCTGTGACAACGGCACCCCCAGCGCCTCCGCCGCGATGAGTGACATCGTGGTCTTCGCCCCGGGGCCGATATCGGTCACGCCGACGAAGACCGTGTAGCGCTCATCGGAGTCGACGCGAAGAACCGCGCTGCTCGGGCCGACAGTCGCGCGGAACATCTTGAATGCCATGCCGGCGCCACGTTTGACGGGACCTGCATCCGATCCCGGCTCGGCCCGCCAGCGATCCTGCCAGCCGAACTCCTCTGCGCCCTGCTCGACACACTGATCGAGCACATAGTTCGTGAAGGGCTCCTCTGCCGTCGGCCGGCGCATGTTCTTCAATGCGAACTCCACCGGGTCGACGCCGAGCCTGTCTGCGACGTCGTCCATCATGGACTGGATGCCGAAGTAGCCCTGCGGGTCCGACGGTGCCCGGAAGTTGCCCGACACCATCCGGTTCGTATGCACCGGGTAGATCTTACGGTCGACGTTCTCGCAAGCATAAACGTCGATGCCACCGATGTTTCCCGATCGCCTGAGGTATGGGCCCATGCCACTCAGCGCATTCATCTGAATCGCGGTCACAGTACCGTCGTCCTTCACGCCGATTTTGTAATCCTGCACGGTGTGCCAGCGACCGTGGGTCCCGAGCCAATCTTCCTTCCGTGATAGTTCGACCATCACGGGGTCGCCGGTCTCTTTTGACAGCGACGCTGCAATCAGATCGAAGTAGTAGCTGCCGTTCTTGTCTCCGAAACCCCCACCCATGTACTTGCAGATGACCTGCACTTGATGGTCGTCGATCCCTAGATCACGAGCATTGTCGTGACGACAATTCGAAACGCCCTGGGTCGGTGTGTGCAGAATAAGCTTATCCCCTTCCCAGTGTGCCAGCGACGAACGCGGCTCCATCTGGGCATCCTGGACAAAAGCGGTCGTGTACCGATCCTCAAAGACCTGGTCAGCCTCCTGGAATCCGGCTTCGACGTCTCCGGACTCGGTGCCGATCGGTTCCTGCCGATTCTGGTCATCGTGCGCCATGTTGCCGTCCGGCCAAATGGACGGCGCGCCTGGCTGCAACGCCTCCTCCGGATCGAGCACGAACGGTAGCTCCTCGTATTCGATCTCGATAAGTTGCAGGGCCTCCTCCGCGACATGGCGGTTAACCGCGGCGATAGCCGCAACCGGCTGGCCGACGAAGCGCACCGGGTTGGGGAACATGTGCCGGAGACGCTTAGTGATGTCCTTAATGGCATCGTTGTACTGACGCCCGCCGGAAATGGAACCCGAGCCGTAGACGAGCTGGTGTGTTTCGTGGGTGATGACCGCCCTCACACCAGGTAAAGCCTCGGCTCTCGAGGTATCGATGCGTCCGATACGCGCGTGCGGAACGGTACTGCGCAAGACCCGCGCATACAGCATCCCCGGTAGCTTGATATCTCGGGTGTAGGTAGCTTTTCCCGTCACTCGTTCGTAAGCATCGACACGGGGAACATCATGACCGACGGTGTTCAAGGGTTCGACAGCCATTACGCACCTCCCGTCTCGGCAGCAGCGAGCACAGCCTCTACGATCGCGTTGTAATTCGAACAGCGGCATAGATTGCCGGCCAACGCCTGACGAACCTCACCGGCGGTGGGATGTGGGTTACGCTCAAGCAGCGCAGTGGCCGACATAAGCTGTCCGGATGTGCAGAATCCGCACTGCGGCGCATTGTGCTCCATGAAGGCTTGCTGCAGCGGTGTAAGGTTACCGTTTCGTTCAAGCCCCTCCACGGTCAGAATCTCTTGACCATCAGCCCAAACCGCCAGCGTGCTGCAGGAGTACACCGGCTCTCCGTCCAGCAACACGGTGCACGCGCCGCATTCCCCACGATTGCATCCAATCTTCGAGCCGATGAGCCCGATATGGTCCCGAAGCAGCTCGTTCAGCGTCCATCGGTCCTCCACTTCCACGCTGTGGCGGATCCCGTTGACTGTGACGGTAATCACCGTCTTCGGGACGTCTGCGACCTCCGGCTCAACCTCCTCCTGCCGTGGCTCCTGAGCTTTCAGCGGCACGGCCTTGGCCGCGACGATCGCGGCACCGGTGCCGCCGAGAAAATCGCGTCGTGTCAGATCGAGACCAGCGTGTTCTTGATCCAGATCCGAGCCCTCTGTGGAAACATGGCCACTTACCCCTTTTTTCTTTTTGTCGGAACGCGGCCGCTGTGAAGTCTTCATAAGCTATCGGTCCTAATGGAAATCATGGATTGAGCATCTCTTTTCGGGCGCAATTGGGTACTCGAATACGCACCCGATCTTACCCCTTCGGGTCGGGAGAATCATCCCTGGCCCCCGTAGGCTCGAACAGCGGAAGTGACCGTCTCACAAGGAAAATTTGTGCTCTAATAGCTCCAGTTAGTCTCAGAAGAGCCCCATCCATGGTCCTCATCGCCGATGCGCGCTACAGTGTTGATCATGCTCACTCGACGCGCTCTGTTGGCAGTACCGTTTGCAAGCGCAGTGGCTCGCGTCCTGAAGGCCCAAACGGGGAGCGGTAGAATGCTGCTGGCGATCCACCAAAACACATCTCGCGCTGCGGGGTTTCAGGGATCGCTGGAAGGTTGGGCAGCGGCCGGAATTCGCAACGTGGAGCTAAACGCCAACCTGCTGGATACCTTTCTGGAGAACGACACCCTCGCAGGCGCGCGGCAGCTCTTGACCGATCTCGACCTCACGCCAGTGTCAGGAGCTGTGGCTCTGCCCGATCTCTGGATCCCGGGGCCTGAGCGCGAGACCTCACTCGAGACATGGCGGATGCGCTGCGAGCAGTTCGTCGGGCTCGGTCTGGAGAAAATCTATTCGCCCTCGGTCACACGCCGGCCCGTCACCGCGGAGGATTTCTCGGAAACGCCCGACTGTATTCGAGAAGCCGGAGCCATTGCGGCGGAGTTCGGCCTCACCGCCATGATTGAGTTCACGCGCACCTCAACACATCTATCCACCCTCACTTCAACGCTTCAGGTGATCCGAGCAGCAGCACACCCTAACGTCCGGCCAATGCTCGACTTCTTTCATTTCTGGTCCGGCATGAGCAAGTTCGAGGACCTGGATCTGCTCGAGCCCGGCGAGTTGGCCCATACCCACTTCCAGGATCTGCTCGACACGCCCCGGGAACTGATCGATAACGACTCGAGGATAATCCCTGGCGACGGAATCACGCCCATCGTGCTCATCCTGCGCAAGCTGGCGGAGAAAGGCTACGACGGCGCTCTCTCGGTCGAACTGTTCCGTGCGGAACTCGTGAACGGCGATCCCTTCGAAGTTGCCTCGGAGATTCGCGAGAAGTGTGAGACCCTGATGGAAGAAGCAGGCGTTCTCTAGTCCTACCTAGCAGATAGGTCCTCGAGAAACTCTATCGCTGCCGAGTGACCTAGCGCCCTTGCGGCATCAAGGGCGGTACGGCCGTCCGAATCTGTCGCGTTAACGTCAGCACCAAGCTCAGTCGCGACTTTAATCGCTTCAAGCCTCAGCGCCTCGAGTTCGTTGCGCGCGGGTTCGACCCACCCTGACGCCCCCCCAGCACCCATGCTAACCGCAGCCATCAGGGCCGTCGTCGACTCCCGTCGCCTCTCAAATCCATTTACGTTACTTGTAGCCTTGTAATCTGGCTGGTGAATGAAGAGCGGATCTGCACCATGCTCAGCCAGCAAGCGCATCAGAGCCGGATCGGCAAACCGAGCGGCCATCCAGAACGGCGTAGCTCCCACCAATGAAGGCGGAAAATAGAAGTCTCGCGAAGCGCGACGCCTGGGAGTCCAGGTTTGAAGCGGCGCGTTGGGATCAGCCCCGTGGGCGAGTAAAGCGCCCACCATCCTTTGGTCGCGATGCATGACGGCAGTGTGAAGCGCCGCAAATCCGGCGGCCGAGGAGTTCGGGTCAGCACCATGCTCGAGTAAAAGCTCCACGAGCCCCGAGAACCCGGAATGAGCAGCGAGCACCATGGCCGAGACACCCCAAGCATCTGCATCGTTGACGTCTGCACCGGCCGCGAGCAGAAGCCTCGTCGAGGCGAGATCACCAACCCGGGCCGCGAACATAAGTGCGCTGTTGCCGCCGTGGGGAATATCGCGATTGTGTTCGGGCTGACCATGCGGCGGCACCGCCATCACCTGGCTCCAAACGTCAGTACGAGCCTGAATATCGGCGCCATGCTCGAGCAACAGTGCTACGACATCCGCATGCTGTTGAGCCACCGCCCACATGAGCGCCGTCTGACCGCGCGGACCGCGTGCCGCTAAGTCACCGCCCATTGTGAGTAGATGCTCTACCACCCCAGTGCTGCCCGATCGTGCGGCCACCATCACAGGTGTTTCACCAGACTGGAGCGCGGCATTAGGATCTGCACCCGCGTCCAATAGTCTTCCGACCATGGCCGTACTGCCGTTCAGGCTGGCGATCCAGAGCGGTGTAGCACCTAGATCGTTTGCTGCATCGACCTCAGCACCCGACCGTATAAGGATCTCGGCGCTCGCGACATCGTCCTGGTAGCTAGCCCAATGCAGTGCGGTCGTACCATCCGCCTCAGCCCCCTTGAGGCTTGCCCCCTGATCTATTAGCTCCTGCAGCGCCTCCCGGTTGGCATCCTTGACCGAGGCGATGAGGGTCCCGAGTTCACTCCCCTCTGCGCTAAGAAAAGCGAGGGCTAGAAACGAGATCAATCCGATTCGTCGTAGCATGCCTCGACCTCGATTAAACCCCGGAAACGGCATCAATCGGCAGCGAACCCGTGCTGCCTCCGATGTGGTCAACCGGCACGCCAAGCTTGTCCATCAGTGTGACCAGCAAGTTAGCCATCGGGGGCTCGTCGGGATAGACGAGATGTTGACCGCCCTTGAGTTGGCCGGCGCCGCCACCGACTAACAGGATCGGCAGATTGTCACCATCATGCACGGTGCTGTTGGAGATACCGGAACCGTAAAGGATTGTCATGTTGTCCAGCAGTGAGCCGTCGCCGTCGGGCGTCGCACGAAGCTTCTCGAGATACTGCGAGAAAAGCTCCACGTGGTATCGGTTGATCTTGGACATATGCGCAACCAGCTCGGGCACCATATTGTGGTGCGACAGCGGGTGATGAGCCTCTGGAACGCCAATCTGGGGGTAAGGACGCGCGCTCTGTTCCTTTCCGATCATGAACGAAATAACGCGCGTAAGACCCGACTGGAGTGCGAGTAGCTGCAGATCCAGCATCAGAGCCAGATGCTCTTCGAACTCAGGAGGCGCACCTTGAGGCTGCACCATCTCGGGCAACTCAAGCTCGGTCTGTTCCTCCGCCCTCTGAATGCGTCGTTCGACATCACGAACTGCATCCGCGTACTCGTCCAGCTTCACACGGTCGGACGGCCCTAGCTCCCGGCTCAGGTCGGCAAGCTTTTCGCTCACCGAATCTAATAAGCTCCTGCGCTCGAGCAACCGCGCGTCTCGCGCCTCTCGCCCCGTGGTACCACTATCTCCGAACAGCGTTTCGAATACGGCTCGCGGGTTCCATTCCATCGGTAGCGGTTGCGTGGGGCTTCGCCAAGAAAGGGTGTGCGTGTAGACGCAGCTCAGACTGCCCGTGCACGCTCCCGCGTTGCTTGGACGGTCCATCGACAACTCGAGCGAGGGCACCTGTGTCTCGCTGGCAAAGTGTCTCGCGAGCAACTGATCCATTGACACGTCCGCGATAATTTCTACTTCGTTGGTCCCACCGCGTGTTGTGCCTGTCAGAAACGATCCTGACGCCCCCGCATGAATATAGTTCCACGTTGTTTTCATACCGGATAGGACAAGCAACTGGCTCCGGTAGGGTGCAAGCGGCTCCAGAATAGGTGAGAGCTCGAAATTGGTCCCCACCCCTTTCGGTGTCCAATAGGGCATCGCCATACCGTTTGGCACATAGAAAGTCTGAAAGCGATGTACAGGCTTTGGGGTAGACTGCGAGAAGGCGGGAACCATCGCATCCAGGAACGGCAGGGACAGCGTCGCACCTAAACCGCGCAACACAGTCCGCCGTGACAACGATTTCATCCGCGGGAAGTTCATGTCGTCTATCTCCCTCAGTTTGCCGCTGTGTAATCTGGCGCCACGCGCGGCATGCTCATTAAAAACGGGGTGCTCTTCACGATTCCGAGGACAAGCGAAGACCATCGGTAATCAGCAGCAGCCGCGTCTCGAACGATCTGGCGCACCACCGGTTGATCGTGGTACTCCAGACGACGCCCGAGCGCGTAAGCCAGAAGCTTCTCGGTAACGGTGCGAGGAAACTGCTCAGGATCAACCAACAAAAGGGAACGCAATCCGGCCAGCCCTTCGACCGTCGCACCACTTGCCGTAATACCGCCAGCGTCGACCGGTCGCCCCGCCTCGTCTATCGTCCGCCACCCACCAATGACATCGAAATTCTCGAGCGAGAAGCCGAGTGGGTCCATGACTGTATGACAGGTAGCGCAGATAGCGTTCTCCCTGTGCTGCGCGAGTCGCTCACGTATCGTGGCTGGCACGGCGCCACCATCCTCGGCTTGGAGACTCGTGTCGACGCCCGGAGGAGGAGGCGGGGCTGGCGTCCCGAAAATATTGTCCAGAAGCCATTTGCCTCTTAAAACGGGTGATGTTCGATCTGGATATGAGGTAGTCGCCAACAGCGCTCCATGTCCGAGCAATCCTCCGCGCTGCGCAAGATTCGGCAAGGTAACCCTGCGGAATCGGCTGCCGTAAACACCCGGAATGTCATAGTGCCGAGCCAGCCGTTCGTTCACAAAGGTATAGTCCGAATCCAGAAGTTCTACGACGCTGCGATCCTCTTCGATCGTACTTCCGACAAACAGCTCCGTTTCTCTTTTAAACGCCTGGAGCAGACTCTCGTCGTAATTAGGGTAGCGGATCGGGTCAACCACGACTTCACCGACCCGGCGCAGATTCAGCCACTGTGCCGCGAAGTCATCAACGAGCGTCTCTGTCGCACGCGGATCGGCCAGCATGCGCCGAACCTCTCCTTCGAGGGTTACCGGATCCGTTAACTCTCCGCGTTCCGCTAAGCTGAGCAAACGCTCGTCGGGGATACTACTCCATAGGAAAAACGACAACCTTGAAGCCACCTCCAAATCACTGAGATGGAAAGCCGCTTCCCCTGGAACGAGGTCGGTCGGATCCCGATATACGCGAAGCAAAAAATCAGGATCCACCAATAGTCGTTCGAGAGCGTACTGGATGCCCGTGTCGAAGCTCCCGCCATCCCTTCGTCCAGCTTCGAAGAACTCCAGGAGCGGTTCCAAATCTCCTTCCGTGACGGGGCGGCGATAGGCTCGGCGGGCGAGGGTTGTCAGAATCTTAGTGGCACACGCCTCTTCGTCCGAATCGCCCTGGGGACGACACAGGAAGATCGCCTCTCGACTGGGCGTAGCCGTCACCTGATCGGCAGTGTTAACTGCCTGTAATGGGCCGCCAATCTGGACTGACTCCACCGCAGCGTAGCCCATGTAGATTTGATCGTTCGTCAGGACTCTACCTCTTTGCAGCGGTTGCGGAAGACCTTCCGGCTCCCACAGCTCCCGCACAAACGACACACCTACCGTGCTCGGCCCCGCTTCAATAGGCACGCGAACTTCCAGCGCCGCATCTGCATCAATCTGCATGTACCGTTCCCAGTCGGGATCACCGGCAAACCCCGGCTCCCCATCGCCAGCGTAGCTAGCCGCTACCGGTCGACCCTTGGCAGCGCCACCCACCGTGAACCGTTCTAACAGCTCGCCATCTACCCGCACGTCGAGCTGCTGTGGCCAACCCATGCCCATGACGTAGTCCTGATACTGGCGCCGGAGCCGCACCTTAATCAGATACTCGCCGTCGACAGGAAACATATACGGTATCGCAATACCACCGCGGGATCCGAACGGCAGTTCCTCACTCTGCCGGTCATCCTGCAGAACGTGCAAGGGGATCTCGAAGGTCTCGATTCCCGCGGTCACCGGTGGCAGCCCCGTCGCGAGCCGAGTCACCTGACGGGCAACCGAAAGGTAACGTTCCAGATGCGCTCTCGAAAATGTGAGGACATCTGCGAAATTATCGAAACTCCCATCCGCTGTCTCATCCCCCGGTAGAAGCGGCTTCACATCTACGTCAAGAGCAAGGAGATCACGGACGGCGTTGTTGTACTCCGTACGATTTAAACGATGAACTGAGCTGGCCCTACCCGGATTCGGCGCAGCCGCCCAAGCGCGATCGAGATCGGCCTCCAACGAGCTGGCAATAGAATGGTAGGTTGTCGCATCCGGTCTAGGCATACCAGGCGGCGGCATCATTCCCGACCGCAACTTCACGATGACCCGTTCCCACACCTCGGCATCGGTGGCTGGGTTCGTTGCATCTAGACCATCGAGTTTCAGTCCTGCAATCGCAGCGATCTCGTTGTGGCAAACGACGCAGTAAGTTTCCAGCATCTCGCCCGGCGTCAGGTGAGACGCACTTGCTGGTGAGGTCTCCTGTGAGGCAGCAGGGACACCAAACATTACCGCGGTACCCATACCGACGACGAGGAATGAGGCAATCGCTGTACTCACGATCCCCGATCGTGCCCTTCTGAGGTATTTTTCCCGTTCAAGAATCCGCATTCGCTCCATCCGCTACCAGCGTTTCGTAGACCGGAAAGTCTTTGCGGATAATACCGGAAGGACCGGCTCAATGCCCTCCGCAAGACCCATTCTGAGCCCGGAACCTAAGGGATGCATAGAGCCGCCATCACTCGGGTAGATTGGGAAGTACCGACCCAGGAGGAGTATCCCGCCCCCCGAGAGAAGAGCGCCGCCTAACCCGAGTTAGGAGTATCAACCCCGACTACCGAACGGCATGTGCACTACGGCATGTCAGCGAGTTGCTGCAGCAGCCTTCCCCTAGGGGTATCCGTTTGCACAAATCGCTGCACACGCTCACCAGAGAAAACCTCTCCCGTATAGATCGTGCCCTCGGAATCGACAGCAATCATGTGGAGCCCGAAGAATTGGCCGCTGTTCTCACCCATTTGACCCATATCACCCACAACCTCACCCGTCTCCCGGTCCAAGAACCAGATCTTGTTGTTCGTGAGATCTGAGATATAGAGGTATTGCTGCTCGGCGTCCGGTGAGAAGGCCACACCGCCGGTAGAGCCACCTGCCCCGGTACCCGTCGCGAGGGTGAATTCCTTGAGAAACTCCCCGTCCTTGGTCGTCACGTGAATGCGGTTGCCGTTGCGGTCCGCCGCATACACGAGACCGTCATTGGACACGTTCAAAGTCAGGTGCCCCACGAAATCCGGTGCCATAGGTCCGTTGGGCGTGTAATCGTGGTCAGCGTCGTCGGTACTAATCTCCGCAAGCGGTTTCCCGTAAGCACCCCAGCCGCGCTTAAACTCGAACGTGTCGAGATCGAAGACGAGCACGCGTCCACCAAGGTAATTGTCGGCAACGTACATCTCGTTGTCTTCCTCGATGATCCGGATCTCCTC
>CAYLKA010000072.1:0-11612 GCA_964384125.1 uncultured Gammaproteobacteria bacterium
GGGCAACCGACACAGAACCAACGGTCGCCTCGTGGCTGACCAGACTGTCCCTATAGTGTCCCTATGGGAAACACATTCCTCGTGCCTGAGCGCGCTCCTCGCACAATGCGCCGGTCAGCGATCCCTTGTAAGGGCAAGAAATACAGGGGAATTCTCGATGTACGGCTCTGGCAGCACAGGACTTAAAATCCTGTGACCCTTAGGGTCGTGCGGGTTCGATCCCCGCCCTCGGTACCATTTCTTTTCAATCACTTAGCCAGACTGCGCTGGAACTTCGTTTCCGACCGGCAGTGGTTCCGCTAGTGGTTGGCGCGAGGTCCTAGGCGTCGCGCCGACCAACTACAGTTGGTCCGCGTATCTAGCCAGTCAGTCCCGCACTCACCCCACGTGCTGGGCCATCGCCTTGAGTGCGAGCGGGAATGAGACGCAGGAAGGAACTTGCCGAAGGGGCATTAGTCCCCTACGCCGTTCATGCGACGCACCGTGGTCACTGTCCGAAGTTGAACCTTCCACCAATGACGAACGCTCGCGGCAGCCCTGGGTAACCAAGCACGCTCTCGTAGTCCTCGTCTGTCAGGTTGTCGGCGCGCAGAAACAGGGTCAGAGCGTCGTGCACCCGGTACTGGCCGCCCAGACTCACCAGGGTGTAGGCGGGATTCACGGTGATGTCGACCGGTGTGCCATCCGACTGACGCGCGAGACCCAGAAACGCTGCGTCGTGACGGTCGCCGGTGACCATAGCATTCAGATGGACACTGGCCGGGCCGTTTGTGTAGGTCACCTGCACGTTGCCCGAATGCTTCGGGCGACGGAGCAGTGGTTGACCAGGCTGGAATTGCTCACTCGTGCTCACCGTGGTCACGACTTCGGTGTCAACGTACGCGTAGGACGCATTGGCCGTAACGCCACCGATTGGGCGTTGCAAGCCGCCATCGAGCTCGAATCCTCGAGCTTTCGAGCCGGCGATGTTGAGATAGTCTGGAATGCCATCACCGCCCCACCCTGCCGAATACTGGAACGCCACTTGGTCCTTGTAGTTGTTATCGAACCAGGTGACTCGACCCAGCCAGCGCTGTGCGTCGAATGTAAATTCTGCACCCGCATCGATCGTTCTGGCCCGCTCCGGATTGAGGCCAGGGTTGCCGTCAACGAATCCAGATCCGAACAACTCAGAGAAGTTCGGGTTTTTGATGCCCCGACCGACGTTGGCGAACACCTTAACAGACGAGACCTGGCCATCATTAATGGGTATCGGGTAGCCGCCCACCGAGAGCTTCGGGCTGGCTTGGGTACCGAAACGGGAGTTGTCGTCGACTCTGACACCAGCCGTCGCGTACCAGTGATCGGCAAAGGTGAACTGTTGCTGAGCGAAATACGCGTGGTCTTCAATGAGAAAGCCTGCCGCGCTTGGGTTGCGCTCGAGCAGGGGGTCTTTCTCCCGTTCATACTCGTACCCGGCGCTCAGCACCTGGTTATCCGACCAGGTGACGTTTGCCTGATACTCGAAGGTGTTACGCCGGAACTCGGAGGCAAAGGTAAAGGGCCAGTCGGACACCCCCCAGGGCGTGCTGGCGAGGAACTGGCCAGCGGCTAGGTTCGATGGATTGGCCACCAGGGTGTTGAATCTTGCCTCATCTATTAGCTCGACGAGCCGTGGGCTGCCAGGGAATAACGCACCAGGCTCGCCCTCCAGGATCGTGAAGACGTTATACGACGAATCCGCGATCTCGTCGTTCGAGATCCGGTCGTTGCGGAAATAGGTGACGACGGCAGAATGATCAAACCACGTGTTGACACTCTGGTTGAACGTGACGTGACCTGTATAGTTTTCGGTGTCGGCCCGCGTGCCGTTGTCGCCGAGACCATAGTTGATCGGACCGACCGCGCGGCCCCTCGCGTTGCTGTACCGTCCGGCGCCACGCAGACGCACCTGGTTGCCGAGGAGAACCCCAAAGCTGCCGTCGACGGATGTTTGGTCGAAGCGGTCCGGATCCGGAAGCCGATCTTCGAAGGCGCCATCGCTGCCTCGATATGCGGCGCCGATCTGATAGTCAAACCGCTGTTGGGCGCCCCCAAGTAAACGGAGGTCGCTGCGCATGGTGTTGAACGTGCCCCCTTCGACCGATCCGTACACGCGTGGCGCGGCGGTCGGTGATGCGCGCTTGGTAAAGATTTGGATGACTGATCCGATCGCGTCGGAGCCGTACAACGCTGACTGTGCCCCGCGGACCACCTCCACGCGTTCGATCTCGGTAGCGGACACCCGACTGAAATCAAACTCGCCACCGCTGACGTTGGCCCGGACACCATCGATGAGCACGTGGTTGTAGTCCGACTCACCGCCCCGTGCGAACAGCGACGCGATACTGCCTTCCCGACCGGTGGACGCGATGTTGAGCCCGGGAATCTGCTGAACCACCTCCGCAAGCGAGGGGCTGCCCAACGCTTGTATGTCGTCGGCGGTGAACACTGACACCGATTCAGTAACCGTCGCCCGGCTCTTCTCCGTGCGGGAGCCCGTCACGACCACCGAATCGTTCAGCGGCGCGATGCCGAGCGCGAAATCCTGGTTCGTGCGGCTCATGGTGTTGAGTGTGGCTATGGCGGCCGCAAAGCCCTCGAGCTGCGCGCGGAGCCGATAGGTGCCAGCATCTGGCAGCTCGAGTTCGTACCGTCCATCGGCGGCGGTCATGGTAACGATGGTCACCCCACCGCCGCGTGCCTCGACGGTGGTACCAGGCAACACGGCGCCAGAGGCATCAGACACGGTGCCCGTCACGACGGTGACCTGCTGGGCCGCGGCCGGTAGTGAGAGGAGGAGGCTCACCAGCGCGAGCCATCCGAGAGTCCGATTCATGTTCAAAACATCCTTTTGGTAAAAGGTCCGTGGAATGCAGCGGTCATGATTTACCGCTCACAGGCTTCTATTCGAGTCTATCCGGGCGATATGGGCGCCTTTCTGAATATTTACTTAATTTTAGCTATTGACCTTCAATGCCAAAACGGTGACCGTGTCACTTGTTATCCTATGAACGGTGATTGTTCACGTCATGGGTATGGTCTGTGCACTTGCGGCCGCCACATTTGCGACGACTCTGAACCGCAGCCGTGACGTGGCGGTGTTGGCGGTCAGTTTTGTGATCTCCGCGACGTGGCTGCGGCCAGACCCCGAGTGGATCGGTGCGGGTGTCGTGAGCCTCGCCCTGGTCCACGTCCGATGGTCCGTACGGGGCTGGGGCATTGCCATCGCCGCCGGCGTTCTCGCGGGGTTGTGGGGCCACGTACTACAGCGCTATGGCGTGGCCGCCTGGGTCGCGTTGCCGATCGCGGCCGCACTGCCCATCGGGTCGGTCTTCATGGCGCGTCGAAGTCCGGCGTTCGCCCCCGCTGGATTGCGTGAGGATGTGATGCTCTGGGTGGGTGTGCTGGCAGTGGTCTTGGCCGCCGGGCCAGCAGTGTCCCTGGGGTGGCGGACGGCAAGTGCGCTGAATCTCGAATCGGGGTATACCGCGCGGTCTGAGATAGGGCCTGGGTTGACGCTTGGACTCGGCGCTGTAGCGTCTCTGGGCGCACTTCATTCGTGGTGGAGGCGGAGATGAACCTATTGGGCGTGCTTGAAAATGGGCTGTTTGCGTTGAGCCAGGTACTACGGTTGCCGGTCATTGGGCTGCTGTGGGTCTGCGTGGGGAGCGCGCTTTTTATGGCCGGCGGAGTCGTGCTCGAGTTCGTCGCTCGCCGGCGTGAGCGTCGTGGCTTTGACCTCAAAGCCTGGATGGACGCCGGCGCAGCCCTCGACGCTGACAGCCAACGCGTCGACGAGCTACCAGCGGCCCTGCGCAGCCTCTTGCGCGACGTGAGGGCAGAGTCCGGCCGAGCATCGTTCTCAGACGGTGGCCTGGAGCACGCGGTGCTCGACCGGGAGCATCAGGTCCATCGCACGCTGACGGGGTCACGCCTGCTAGTGCGCGTTGGACCCAGTCTTGGGCTGCTCGGCACGTTAATCCCAATGGGCACGGCTCTGGCATCGCTCACCGCCGGCAACCTCGAGGCGATGGCCGGACAAATGGTCGTGGCATTCACGACGACCATCGTCGGGTTGTCGGCTGGAACCGTGGCGTTTGTGGTGCAGATGGTACGACACGGATGGGTGAACGAGACGATTCGCGAACAGCGGTTTCTCGCTGAGCGCATCGCCGGAGAGCTGGTCCGTCGGACAGCGGACGCGTAAGGAGATCACTGTGGCGCGCTTTCTTAATTTGCCAACACCGGACGAAGGTCTCGACGAAGATCCGCTCGCCGGCGTCGCCAACATTTTCGACGTCTCGGTCGTCTTCATCGTCGGGCTGATGATCACGCTCTTCTCGGTCTATCGCATCGGCGATCTGGTGGATCCCAACAGCGAGGTCACGTTGGTCAAGACCAATGCGGACGGCTTGCGTGAAATCATCGTGAAGCGAGGCAACGAGATCACGGCCTACGAGCTGACCGGTGAGACCATGGAAGGTGACGGCGAACGACTCGGTACAGCATACCGGTTGGCCAATGGCCAGATTATCTACGTTCCGGACTAGCCATGACACTGTGGAAACGCGTAGCCCACGGCATCCTCTTCCTCGTCCTGGCGTCGACTGCCACCGCGCAGCCGGTGCATCTGGCGTATCTTTTTTCTGACGGCAATCTGCCCGGCGTGCTCCGCGCCTACAAAGCGTTGCTCGATGAACGCCCTGAACTGCAGGAGCAGGTCACGATGCACTTCCTGACGGAGTCGATGTTTGACGACGTGACGCCCGGTGAGATCACCGGCGCGGACGTGCTTGTCTTCGACATCATGAACCAGCAGATGCTCGATCGCTTCAACACGACCCATGGTGTTGACGTGATCGACGAGGTAAGCCGGAGGGGCATGGTACTGGCCGTTGGCGAGGGGCTCATGCCTCGTGAATTCTACACGGAGCAGGGGGCCATGTGGGACGAGCGAGCCCGCGCGTTCTGGTCCAACTGGGGCTTCGGGAATCAGCTTGGCTTGATCAAGCAAACGCTGAGCTATGCCGGGGTGCGTGACGTCACCGTACCGGACCCGCAGCCCAGCCTGGCCGGTGGTTACTACTATCCGGACGGCGAAACGGGTCGCGTGTTCGCCACATGGGACGAGTTCGTGCGGTTTCGGCAGTCCAAGGGTGGCAACCGACCTGGCGCCGTGCGAGTGGCGGTCGGATTCTACAAGTCCACGTACTACGCGGGCGACACCGCGCTGCTCGACGCAGTCATTGCCGAAATCGAAGGGCAGGGCGCCGAGGCGATACCGGTCTTCGGGTATCCCAGTGCTCAGGCCTTCGAGGCGTTGCTGGTAGATGGCGCAGGCCGATCTCGGGTGGATGTGGCAATGGCCTTCGTCTTCCGCTTTGCCGACTTCGAGGCAACCAAGACGCTGGCCCGACTCAATGTCCCCATCGTCAGTTTGGTCAGTCTGTATGGCAGAAGCGAGGCAGAGTGGCGCGAGTCTCCCCTCGGTCTGTCGATGTTCGAGGGTACGTTCCAGGTTGCGGTTCCGGAGGTCGCCGGGCTGGTGGCCCCGACGGTGGTCGGCAGTCAAGAGCGTGTGGTTGATGTGGAAACGGGCCTCACGATTGTGGAGCGCCGGCCGATTACCCAGCGGGTCAGGACTGCAGTGCTACGCGCTATTCGGTACGGGCGGCTGGGCACCACACCCAACAAGGATAAACGTGTCGCGGTGCTCTACTACAACTATCCTCCGGGGAAGGCGGGCATTGGCGCGAGCTATCTAAACGTAGCCGAGTCTTTGGCGACGATCCTGCGGCGGCTCGACGCCGCGGGATATGACCTCGGCCGTGCCGACGTCGAGACCGCGCTCACGACCGAGGCCGTGCTCCAGGCGGTCACGCGGGGTGCGCGCAACGTGGCGGGCTACGCTCCCGGGGAGCTCGACGAGATGCTGGCCGCGGGAGATGCCGAGCTCGTGAGCATGGCGGACTATGAGAGGTGGTTCGACCAGTATGCCCCATCGCTTCGAGAGAAGGTACTGGTTGATTGGGGACCACCTCAGGACACCACGCTCATGGCCACACGGGAGGGCGGCGCTCCCTCGCTGGTGATTCCGCTCGTACGATTCGGCAACGTGGTCGTGCTGCCTCAACCGTCGCGCGGATGGAGCGAGGACAACGAGAAGCTCTATCACGCCGATGACCTCGCGCCCCATCACCAGTATGTCGCCACGTATGCCTGGCTCCGCCACGGGTTCGACGCGGACGCCGTGGTGCATCTCGGAACCCACGGCACGTTGGAGTGGCTTGATGGCAAAGATATAGGTCAGGCTGAAGAAGATGCGTCGGATGCCCTGATCGGGGACCTGCCCGACCTCTACGTGTACAACGTCGATGTTGTCGGGGAAGGGCTGGTCGCGCGGCGACGGGGAATGGCCACGTTGGTCGATCACATGGTGCCACCGTTCACGGCCGGAGGCCTGCTCCCAGAGCTGGCGGCGTTAAGTGAGAGCGTCAACGATTATCACAACAATCTACACAAGAACGAGGAGCTGGCGGAGGCGTTCGCGGATCAGATTCGTGTACAGGCGACGGCTCTAGGTCTGGTGAAAGACCTCGAGCTCGATCTCGGGACTGATGGTGAGATCGATCACGACGCCATGCACGACCTCGAGGGGTATCTGCTCGAGCTACGGGGGCAGCACATCCCCTACGGGCTCCACGCGTTCGGTCGTACGCCAACCGCGGAGATGCGCGCTAGCACGGTCGAGGCGATCGTATCGGTTGACCGCGATCTCCTGCCGAATGATGCCTCTGTCCTCGCTGAAGACATGGAACGTCGTATCGTCGAATCAGGCCCTCGTGAGCTCGACTCCTTGGTGCGCGCGCTCGACGGCGGGTATGTGATGGGCGGGACCGGGGGCGAACCGATTCGCAACCCAGACGCCTACCCGACGGGCAAGAACTTCTACGGCATCGATCCAGACAAGGTGCCCAAGCCCGCAGCGTGGGACATCGGCGTCTACCTGGCCGATCGTTTATTGCAGGACCACCTGGAGGAGCATGGTCGCTACCCGCAAAAAGTGTCGTTCGTCATCTGGGGCGACGAGACCATGCGGCACGAAGGCATCCTGGAATCACAGATTTTTCATCTTCTTGGCACCCGACCGGTCTGGGACGCTCGCGGAAAGGTCATCGACGTCGAGGTGGTGCCGCAGAGTCAGCTTGGACGGCCTCGCGTGGACATCGTGATCGCATCGGCTGCGGAGGGGATGTTCAACAACGTCACCATGTTGATGGATCGTGCCGTGCAGTTGGTCAAGATGATCGAGGAGGCAGACAACTACGTGCGTCGTCACTATCTCAGTACGAAGGCGACGCTGATCGAGCAGGGCTACGACGAGGAGGAGGCAGATCGACGTGCTGGGGTTCGCATCTTCGACGAACCCCCGGGCAGGTTCAACCTGAACACGTCAGGGATCGCGGCCGCGAGTGGCACATGGGACAGCGACGTCGGCATGGCCGACGAGTACGTCAAGAAGATGGGGCACGGCTACGGCAACGGGTTCTGGGGTGAGCCGATGGAGGATGTCTTCCGGATGGCGCTGTCCGGCACTGAGCAAGTCGTCCACTCAAGTTCGACGACGCTCTACGGCGCGCTCGATAACGACGATTTCTTCATGTATATGGGGGGCCTCGCTGCTGCGGTACGGAGCATCGACGGCAAGACACCGGATATGGTCGTGACCAATACCCGGGATCCCGGTAGCCCAGAGATGACCCCCATCGACCGGTTTCTCGGTGCAGAGTTCCGGTCTCGCTATGTCAACCCCACGTGGATTGAAGGGATGCAGGGTGAAGGCTACGCCGGCGCGAACGAGATGCGGGCCTTCGTCGAGTACCTCTGGGGGTGGGACGCGACCGTCACTGACGTCGTTGACGACGCTATGTGGGACGAAACGTTCGGCGTGTACGTCGAAGACAAGCATGACCTCGAGATGGACGCGTTCTTCGACGAGCACTCGCCGTACGCGTTTCAGGATATGACCGGCCGGATGGTGGAGACGATTCGGAAAGGCTACTGGGAGGCTGACGAGGCCACCCGCGCGCGGCTACTGAGCGAGTACGTCGACAGCGTTAATACACATGGTGTGGGCTGCGCCGAGCATACCTGCGGAAATCCCCGCCTGCTCGAGTACGTGATCAATGAGGGGACCCGCGTCGGCGTGCCGGTGCCAGCCCTCGAGCAGTTCCAGTCGGCGATGGAAGAGACCATCGGTACCGATATCGAGAGCGCGGCGCGTGCGATGGAGGCCTTTGTGGCGCGCAATGAGTCCGGGACACGGGTGACCGAGCGACTGGAAGGCCTCCGTATGAACGAGTACCGCAGCGAGGCGCCGAGCCAGACCGTGCCGCTAACGACCGACGCTACACGCGCATCAGACGCGATCTGGGTCGGGCTCCCCGTAGTCGTTTTTCTGCTCACCTGGAGTATCCGGCGCCGCCGAGGTTAAGGTCGCCACGCCGAATTGGCGCTGGGGGTTACACCGCCACATCGTCAATCGTTGGCGCTTCGAGCAGAGCCAGAACAGCCTGACCTTTCTTGCGCGTGTACCTTTCCCCGTGGCCTGGCACCTGTAGTCACCCGGTCTTTTCTGGACTCGCCTGTCTCAATATATGGGAATTACGCCAAGTCTTCATAAAAGAAGTCGACCTTCTAGAACAAGGAACTTCATATGCAAAAGAAATCACTTTATGGACGCAAGTCTTTACAGGACATCATCTATGTGGAAGCCGCCGCCCCCTGGAATCGCGCGTCGACTGGCGTGGGGCTAGGGGGGTATCAAACTGTAGGTTGCCACGGGCGTGATTCCGCAGGGCGATGTTGGTACCCACGACCAATTGGTGACATCCGTGTCAGAACATTTTCACAGAGGCGCTGTACGTTCCGTTCACACTGATGGGTTTCCCCGACCGGAGGTTCCGGCCCGACGTAGTCATTGACACTCCCTCCTGCCAGTAATGGGATCGAAGCCTGCTTGGTTCAGATCGGCACTTCATTCCGCGCGAAACTGCTTTGGCTGGTGAGGATGTCGTACATCAGCTACGGGTCGTTACTCGGACTGGTCGAGGAGGAGCGCGCATGACTCGCCGCGACCGAGACACTGCCCGTTGCGCCGGTTGCGCAATGTCGCGGACACTCGTTGGATCGGCGCGGTAGCTACGATTCGGGGTCCATCCGAGGTCAACTAAGACACCAAGTGTAATGAGTCCAGGTACGTGGATCTATTCGGCCTGAGTGAGGCGAACATCATGAGGGAATTATCATTTCCGACAGGATACGTGTTTTCGCCAAGATGGCTATAGCTCGAACCAGCCGCCCAAACATTTGAGACGGACAATAATCTCCTATCGTCCCTCACGGTGGTGTGGATAGTTGCTACCATCATTGCTCTTAGGGTTCATTTTGTGTCTGCTGCACGTCTTTTTACTGGATCTCTTATATGTCAAAGCTTGGAAAATGGCATCGTCTCTTAGGTTTGTTCTTGCTTCTACCTTTCTTGGGGTGGATTTCCACAGCTACTATTTTCTATGTGAAGCCAGGCTACAGTGCGGCGTATGGGATGCTTTCGCTTAAGAGCTATCCGATTACAGATAGCTCTACTTTGGCACTGCCGGCAGAATTTGATGAGATCCGTATATTGCGCACAACTCTAGGGACCCACCTGCTCGTGGATAGGGAAGACCAGCGGCAGCACCTCTCCGCGCAGACAGGGCAGAACTGGCCTGAGCCTGCAGCACACGATCTACGGCGACTGATCGATGATGCCATAACAACAGATCCGGGGCGATATGGCGTAGTCGCAAGCACAAGAGGGCTGACGGCTACAACGACGACAGGGGTCCAAGTGACTTTAGATTGGACGCATCTTCGTCTTACCCAGCGAGGTGCGGATACGGAATGGATCAATGCTCTCTATCGGATCCATTATTTACAATGGACGGGTATCACCTGGTTCGATGCAACTTTTGGCGGGATAGCCCTGCTAGCTGTTTTGCTCTTAAGCGTAATGGGGTTACGGATGGCCTTTGACGGAGATCCAAAGACGCGACGCCGGCCATGAAACAACCGATCTTCTTTTCACTGTCGAGCCAAGCGCGCGGGGCCGAGACACTCTGCTCCTCGCGTTGAACGCTTTCTTAGCCAGCGGTAGAATCGGCGTCTCAGTCACATCTTTGTTCCGAGGATACTTCGCGCGGAAACTTGCGCGGGAGAACATCGTAAGCCGAGAAAGTCTGACGAAAGGGGGCGCCCTCAAATGGCGGATTTCGTCGCCGTCGATGTCGAAACGGCAAACCACGACCTGGCGAGCATTTGCCAAATCGCTGCCGTAGCGTTTAACGCAGGTGAGGTGTCCGATACGTGGGCCAGTCTTGTTGATCCTGATGACTACTTTGACCCAGTCAACGTGGAAATCCATGGTATCGATGCGTCAAGCGTTCGAGGCGCACCGCGCTTTGAACAAGTCCTCGGCGAATTGACGCGTCGGGTTGCCGGGCAGATTGTCGCCATCCACACGACATTCGATCGCAGCGCCATTCAGCAAGCGTGCCGAATGTGCGATGCGCCGATGCCTGACTGCCGTTGGCTTGATACGGCAAAGGTTTGTCGCCGGACGTGGACCCAGTTTTCAAGAAAGGGCTATGGGCTTGAAAACGTAGCCCGCGAACTTGGGATCAAGTTTCGACATCATGATGCAGCAGAGGATGCGCGGACAGCAGGGCGGATTCTGGTGCGAGCTATGGCCGACACGGGTGAACCGGTCGAGGCACTGTTGGCTCGGTCGCTGAAGCCAATAAGCGAACGTAGCCCTATAGCTATCGCCCGCGAGGGCAACGAGGAAGGGGTGCTGTTTGGGGAAGTCGTTGTTTTTACTGGTGCGCTTACGACGAGGCTGCGGCACTTGCAGCCGAGGCGGGGTGCACGGTAAGAGATGGTGTTACCAAGAAAACGACGCTTCTTGTTGTCGGTCAACAAGATCTACGTCGGATCGACAGCGCGGGCAAGAGTAGCAAGCACCAAAAGGTCGAGCGAATGATTCAGGATGGGCAGAGCATTCGTATCCTTGGAGAAGAAGACTTTGTGTCTCTTGTAAAGGAATAACCTCGGTGCGCACGTGGTGCACCGATCGCGGCAACCTTGCCGAGCGCTGGGCAGCCTCATTGTGAGCCCCTCGCGACCCACACCCAGCCAGGCAGCGCCTCGAGCCGTTGGGCGGCATGCGGGATCACCTCCGAGCAGTATTCAGATACCGTCCGACCTGTTCCAATCTCACATGGGATCTGAGTAGCCGCCATCACTGGGCGCAGGTTCGATACCTGCTCATCCCTCCCCCCGGGGTGTCTCGCTACGAGGCACCGTACGAATCTCACCGCTGTGTACGTCAGTGCGTGAGTACGCCGGAGTGAAGGTGGGCGGCGTACTGACCGTCTCCGCCGGGGCACCAGACACAGAACCAACCGTCACCTCGCGGCTGACCGGACTGTCCCTATACTGTCCCTATGGGAAACACATTCCTCGTGCCTGAGCGCGCTCCTCGCACAATGCGC
>CAYLKA010000073.1:0-11602 GCA_964384125.1 uncultured Gammaproteobacteria bacterium
AGGGTTTCTCCGAGGATTCTGAACGTGGCCGGATCGTTGAACCCCGCCCCCCCGCCCTCATCGGCTGGTGCGTTGGTGATGGCACTCTTGGTTTTGTTTGTAACGGGCTGTGGACAATCTGGCGATGAAGGTACGTTCCTCGTCAGCTCAGCTGATTCGGAGCGCGGGGAGCTGCTGGCCCTATCCTGCCGCGTTTGCCACACGTTCGGGGCTGATGAAGAGCATCTCCTAGGGCCGAATCTTCATGGGGTTTTCGGGCGTTCGGCGGCGAGCGCTCCTGGCTTCGAATATTCAGCGGCTTTGCAGGAAGCGGATCTTGTTTGGACACCTGAACGTCTTGATGCTTGGCTCGCTCAGCCGGACGACTTCTTGCCGGGTAACAACATGACGTTTGCCGGTTTCAGTTCGACAACTGATCGTCAGGCGCTCATAGACTATCTGTTCCAGGTGACGGCGACTGGGGGTCCGCCGTAGCGCCTAAATATCGTAATAAAATATTATAAAACAGTAGTATATAGACTAAACCTAGGGTCTATTCTCGGATAAAGTCTGATATGTCTTCTGCGCCGAAACGTCGACCATGAGGTTTCTGGCAGGGACCTACGATTACAGAATCATCGACAGTCGCGAAGCGGTCCGGTCTCTGGTTGCGCTCAAGGAACTATTAGAGGATCCTGCGCGGCTTCTGCTGCAGGTGTAATGAATATGGGTGAACAAGCTTTCGACGTCGTGGTTATCGGCGGCGGGCCGGCCGGCTATCCGGCAGCGATCCGCGCTGCTCAGAATGGGTTGTCGGCTGCTTGCATCGACGAGTGGCAGAATAGGGACGGCAGCCGCGCATTCGGAGGCACATGCCTTAACGCGGGCTGTATTCCATCGAAAGCGCTACTAGAGTCCTCAGAGCTATACCATCGGGCGGCGTCGGAGTTCAAGGCGCACGGAATCGCCGTGGGTGAGCTGGCCATCGACGTGGCTGCCATGCAGTCGCGAAAGGATAAGATCGTCAAGCAGCTGACCGGTGGTATCGAAGCCCTCTTCAAGTCCAACGGCGTTACATCTTTCAAGGGGCACGGCCGTTTGCTGTCAGGAAACGAGGTCGAGATCACCGAGGATGATGGTAGTGCGTCTGTAATCGCCGCCAAACACGTTGTTCTTGCGAGCGGGTCCGCGCCGGTAGAGCTCCCTATCGCGCCGTTCGACAATGATCGCATCGTGGACTCTTGGGGAGCTCTCGAGCTGGAATCTGCGCCACAGAAGCTTGGAGTTATCGGCGCTGGGGTTGTCGGTCTCGAGCTCGGTAGTGTTTGGCAGCGTCTGGGTTCGGAGGTGGTGATACTAGAGGCGCTGGAGGATTTCCTTTACATGGCGGATGCACAGATCGCCAAGGAGGCCCATCGTCACTTCAAACGGCAGGGGCTCGACATTCGGCTCGGTGCCAAGGTCACCGGTGTAAAGACCGAGGATCAGTTTGTCACGGTGGATTATGAGGACGGTGCCGGGGCACAGAGTCTGGAGGTCGATAAGCTAATTGTCTGCGTCGGACGCAGGCCCTTCACCGACGGTTTAGTGGCCGATGATGTGGGCGTGGTGCTAGACGAACGAGGTTTCGTTCAGGTTGATGAGCACTGTAAGACGAACGTGCCCAAGGTGTGGGCGGTCGGTGACGTCGTGCGTGGTCCCATGTTGGCCCATAAGGGTACTGAGGAAGGAATCATGGTTGCTGACCTCATTGCCGGCGACGCCAGCGAAGTGAACTACAACGCTATTCCTTCGGTGATCTACACCGCACCGGAGATTGCGTGGGTGGGGAAGACTGAGGCTGAGGTGAAGGCATCAGGTAAAGAGTACAAGGTAGGAACGTTCAATTTTGCCGCGAATGGGCGCGCAAAAGGTATGCATCAAACCGATGGGTTTGTGAAGCTGATAACCGCCGAGTCCGATGATGAACTGCTCGGCGTTCATATCGTTGGGCCTGTAGCAGGGGAGCTGATCGCCGAGGCAGTGCTAGCGATGGAGTTCTCGGCCTCTGGTGAGGACTTGCAACGGACTTGTCACGCACATCCCACGCTGACCGAAGCCATCCATGAGGCGGCGCTGGCGGCCGATGGGCGTGCCATCCATGCCATCAACCGTTAAAAGTCCGCCGATCGAGAGCATTCGCAGATAGGCTTGCTCGCCTAATCTTCTCCGCCATTCCTGGCTCGGTTCGAATCGGGATGATCGGTCCCTAGTCCTCTACTTGCCCATGGCGTTCGCAAGGCCATCTGTAAGCGCCCTCTGGATGTGCTCCCACATACCGCGAAATCCCGTTATCATAGGCCCGTTGGCAGGAGCTAAGCGCTTGCTGCCATTGGAGTTACGGAGTGAGGTTTCTGACGGACAGCCCCTTGCGGCGGGTGTTGTCTCCTGCCCGAGAACTGCCAGTTCAGATGCAAGCGAGGAGCATTGTGAATGGCTGGCCATAGTAAATGGGCCAATATCCGGTTTCGGAAGGGTGCCCAGGATGCTAAGCGGGGAAAGCTTTTCACCAAGCTGATCCGAGAGATCACCGTGGCGGCCCGCCAGGCCGGTGGTGATCCCGGTTCTAATCCACGCCTACGCACGGCGATCGAAAAGGCCAGATCGCAGAGCATGCCTAAGGACAACATCGATCGAGCGGTCAAGCGGGGCACGGGAGACGCGGATGGGGCCGTTTACGAGGAAGTCCGTTACGAGGGTTATGGCCCCGGTGGCGCGGCCGTGATGGTGGATTGTCTGACTGATAATCGCAATCGCACGGTTGCCGACGTCCGCCACGCATTCACGAAGTTTGGCGGCAATCTTGGGGCGGACGGCTCCGTGGCTTATCTTTTCGAAAAGACCGGATTTCTCAGTTACCCCTCTGGTGTGGACGAGGATAAGGTTATGGAAGCCGCGATCGAAGCTGGTGCCGAGGACGTAGTGTCCCATGAGGACGGTTCGATTGAGGTACTCAGTGCGCCAGATGATTTCAACACGGTGCGCGGGAACATGATAACGGTTGGCCTTGAGCCGGAGCGTGCGGAAATCACCATGCGGCCATCCACCCAGGCGTCCCTCCAGGCAAAACAGGCAGAGAGCATGCTGAAGCTTCTCGATGTGCTGGATGATTTGGATGATGTTCAGCAGGTTTACTCCAATGCGGACATACCGGACGACCTGCTCGAGGTGTCTGCATGAGTAACGTGACCCGCATTTTGGGTATCGATCCAGGTTCTCAGGTGACGGGGTTCGGCATCGTCGACGCCCGCCAGCGCGGAAGCGAGAGCCGCCTCATCCACTTCGGGGTCATTCGAACTAAGGGTGAGCACAACAGCCGTTTACGACAGATTTTTGAGGACCTCGGGCGAGTGGTTACGGAATTTCGTCCAGAGGAGGTGGCGGTCGAGCGGGTGTTCGTCCACCGTAACGCAGACAGCGCCTTGAAGCTGGGACAGGCTAGAGCGGCCGCGTTATGCGCGACGTTCCAGGCAGATCTGCCGGTTTTCGAATATGCCGCGCGACACATCAAGAAGGCAGTGGTCGGTCATGGTGGTGCCGACAAGACCCAGGTGCAGCACATGGTTAAATTGATGCTTGGGATGCAGTCCGAGCCCCAGTCGGACGCCGCCGATGCTCTGGCTGCCGCGCTCTGTCACGCTCATGCCCGAAGCGCGCGCTCGTTGCTGGAGGAGGCGGTAGTCGGCTCATGATCGGTTTTCTGAGAGGAACGCTGGTGTCAAAACGACCGCCGCAGCTGACGGTGGATGTGGGCGGTGTGGGTTACGACCTCGAGACGCCGATGTCGACTTTCTACCGCCTGCCCGAAGCCGGCGAGTCTCTGACGTTGCTCACACATCTTCTGGTTCGAGAGGATGCCCATCTGCTTTACGGTTTCTCCACGGAGGCGGAGCGGGCTCTTTTTAGAAAACTGCTGAAGGTATCCGGCGTCGGTGCGCGGATCGCGCTCGGCATTCTCTCCGGGATCAGTGCGGAAGGGTTTCGCCGTTGCGTATTGGAGCGCGACCTTATCACCCTGACACGCATTCCGGGGATTGGTCGAAAGACCGCGGAGCGGTTGGTAGTGGAGATGGCGGATAGTATTGAACAACTCGATGGCGACGAGCCTGGAGGGGCAATGGCGGCAAACGGGGCCGAAGGCGAGGCGCATGGCGCGTTGCTTGCGCTCGGCTACAAGCCTGCAGAGGCCACCCAGTTGTTGGCGGAGCTCGACACGGCCCAACTGGGTGCCGAGGAATTGATACGCGAGGCGCTCAAACGTGCCCACACAGGATGAACCCATGTCGGAAGCAGGACTGCTGACCGGAGCCAGCAGCCAGGACGATGCTGTCTTCGATCGAGCCGTGCGCCCGCGCACCCTCGATGACGAGGAATTCATCGGCCAGTCTAGTGTGAAGCGCCAGATGCGTATCTTCATCACCGCTGCTCGCAATCGTAGCGAGGCGCTAGACCATACGCTGATCTTCGGACCGCCGGGTCTGGGTAAGACCACACTGGCACACATCATCGCCAATGAGATCGGGGTAAATCTAAGACAGACATCGGGCCCTGTTTTGGAGCGCCCGGGGGACCTGGCAGCGATACTCACAAATCTGGAACCACGGGACGTTTTGTTCGTTGACGAGATCCACCGGCTCAGTCCTGTGGTGGAAGAGGTGCTGTACCCGGCGATGGAGGACTTTCAGCTTGACATCATGATCGGAGAAGGTCCGGGCGCTCGTTCCATCAAGCTTGATTTGCCGCCATTCACGCTGGTGGGAGCCACTACACGAGCGGGTCTCCTGACCTCACCTTTGAGAGATCGGTTCGGAATTGTTCAGCGGCTGGAGTTTTATGACTGTGATGAGCTCGCGCGAATCGTGCGTCGTACTGCGTCCATCTTTGATCTGCCCATTGATGAGGCGGGCGCGAGTGAGATTGCTAGCCGT
The DNA here is from genome assembly GCA_964384125.1 of uncultured Gammaproteobacteria bacterium. Classification (GTDB taxonomy): domain Bacteria; phylum Pseudomonadota; class Gammaproteobacteria; order Steroidobacterales; family Rariloculaceae; genus UBA6522. The sequence goes on from CAYLKA010000073.1 coordinate 4,947, forward strand.
TCGAGAGGTACGGCGAGAATTGCCAACCGGTTGCTGCGTCGCGTGCGTGATTACGCCGAGGTGGAGGCGGACGGTCGGGTGAGTGGGCCGGTCGCTCATGCCGCGATGGATTTGTTGGAAGTGGACCCCAATGGCTTCGATACGATGGACCGCAAGTTTCTGATGACGGTGATCGACAAGTTCGAGGGTGGGCCCGTGGGTATCGAAAGCTTGGCTGCTGCCATCGGCGAGGAGCGAGGCACGCTCGAGGATGTCGTTGAGCCATACCTAATACAGGAGGGTTTCTTACAACGGACCTCGAGGGGCCGCGTCGCCACGCGCAATGCATACCAGCATTTTGGGCTCACGGCGCCGCCTCGCGCGGAGCCCCCCGACTCCCCTGGGTTATTTGACTGAGTTGCAGGCAGATCCATGATGAGTTTTATTTTGCCGGTCAGAGTCTATCTAGAGGATACGGATGCCCAGGGTCTCGTCTACAACGCTAGTTACTTCCGGTTTTTCGAAAGGGCTAGAACGGAGTGGCTGCGGGTCCAGGGGATTGACCACGTGAACTTGCGTGAATCGGCGGGGGTCTCCCTGGTTCTGACCGGAATAGAGGCGAGCTTTCGGGTGCCGGCGCGTTTGGATGACCAGCTTCACGTGAGTGCGGAGTTAGCTAGGGTGAGCGGCGTGCGCTTCATCTTTAACCAGAGCGCTCGTCGGGAATCCCCGGACGGGGAGCTCTTGTGCGGGGCGGTCGCTCAGGTGGCGAGCGTGGATGTTGAAACCGGCAAGCCTCGACGCTTGCCCAGGAACCTTGTTGCTGACTTGAAAATTAACGAGCCGGAAGTATGAACACAGATTTATCGCTACTGACCCTGATTCTAGATGCGAGTATTGTGGTGAAGGCCGTGATGCTTCTCCTGTTGCTGGCGTCGATTGCTTCCTGGGCGGTCATCATCGAGAAGAGCCGGTTATTGAAGCAGGCGGCGGGTGCGGCAGATGAGTTTGAAGCGACTTTCTGGTCGGGGGGTGATCTTGCCACCATGCATTCAGATATTGTGCGTGGTGATATTGAGCAGCTCGGTATGGCCGGGATTTTCGAGTCGGGTTTTAGTGAGTTCGGACGACTCAACGAGCAGGCGGCCATCAACGCAGACCAGATCGTGGAGGGCTCTCGTCGCTCCATGCGCGTATCCCAGCTCCGTGAGGTTGATCGCTTGGAACACCATCTGGCGTTTCTTGCGACCGTCGGTTCGACGAGTCCCTATGTTGGGCTGTTCGGGACGGTGTGGGGGATCATGAACTCCTTCCAGTCTCTCGGTAACGTGCAGAGTGCGACGCTTGCGCTAGTAGCGCCGGGCATTGCGGAGGCTTTGATCGCCACAGCGATGGGCCTTTTCGCGGCCATCCCTGCGGTTATCGCCTTCAATCGCTATGCGGACACGGTAGGACGACTCGAGGTCCGCTACGATACGTTCATGGAGGAGTTCTCCGCCATTCTCCAGCGCCAGGCTGCCATTCGTGATGCGGCCGCCGCAGGAGCGCGGGCATGAGCCGCAGGCGCCAGCGCCGGCTGATGGGGGAGATCAACGTTGTGCCTTATATCGACGTCATGCTGGTGTTGCTTATCATTTTTATGATCACCGCGCCGTTGCTGACGCAGGGCATTAGCGTGGACTTGCCTCAGGCGGCATCGGAGCCGCTGCCCCCTGAGCTGATGCAGGATAATGAGCCGCTGGTCCTCAGTATCAACCAGAGCGGGGAGCTGTTCCTAAATATTGGTGGAGATGAGGAAACGCCCATCGACGAGCAGACTGTCCTAAATCGGACTGCGGCTGTGTTGCGGCGGAACTCACAAACCCCTGTGTTGGTCAAAGCGGATCAGGCGGTATCCTACGGGAGGGTCGTTACCGGCATGGTGATTCTGCAGCAGGCCGGGGCCGAAAAGGTTGGTTTTATTACAGACCCCCTGGAACCGGTCACGCAGACACCCTGAGGAGATGAAGCGATAGGATTTATGAGTCCCTTTTTGCGACAGCACCCGATCGCGGTACTGCTATCCACGCTGCTTCACGTGGCGTTGGCATTGGCCCTGACCGTCGGTCTCGATCCCTCCGGGCGCCGGCGAGCGGCGATGCCGGTTGAGCAGGTGGCTATTCAGGCCACAGTGGTTGACGAGTCGCTGATTCAGCAGGAGCTCGAGCGCCTTGAGCAGCTAGAGCAAGAGGAGCTTCGGCAACAGCAGGAGGCGGAACGTCAGGCTCGTGAGCAGGCGGAGGCCGCCCGACGGGAACTTGAGGAAGAGGAACAGCGCTTAGTGGCGGCGCGCCAGGACCGCGAGGCGGAAGAGCGCCTTGCGCTGGACCGGGAAGCCGAGGCGGAGCGGCAGCGCCAGGCTGAGGCGGATCGGCAACGCCAGGAACGCGAGGAGGAAGAGCGTCTTGCGCGGGAGCGCGAAGCCGAGGCGGAGCGGCAGCGCCAGGCTGAGGCGGAGCGGCAACGCCAGGAGGCAGCCGTCGCGCGTCAGCGGGCCGAGATGGAGTCCGAGCTGCAGCAGGCATTAGCGCTTGAGGAGGATCGCCGGCGAGCTGAGGAAGCCGGGTATCTAGATGAGTACATTCGCTTGATCGAGAACCGTATTCAGCAGAGCTGGATACCACCAGCCAGCGCGATGGCCGGGCTGGAATGTGTCGTAAACGTCACGCAGATCCCGAGCGGAGATGTTGTGGACGTTCGCGTGGGACGTTGTAACGGTGACGATGCGGTGATTCGGTCCATCGAGGCGGCCGTGTTACGCGCCTCACCCCTGCCTAGGCCAACTATCGCCTCGCTCTTCGAACGCAACCTCGAAGTGGTCTTTAATCCAGAATTTTAGTGAAGGAACGCTGATTGTGTGGATGAGAACCTGTCGGTCATGGCTTAGTGCAAGCCTTCTTGCCTGTGTTGTCGGAACGTCACTTGTTTCCTCGGCGAGCGGGCAGCTTAGAATCGAGATCCGCCGCGGGGTGGAACGGCCCGTGCCCATGGCCATTGTGCCCTTTGCTTGGGAAGGTTCTGGTGCAGAGGCGCCCTTCGATGTGTCGGGCCTCGTGTCCACCGATCTCCGTCAGAGTGGTCGGTTTGCGCCGATGGACGAGAGAGATATGGTTTCGCGCCCCTCGTTACCGACCGAGGTCCGATTCCCGGACTGGCAAATCGTGGACGTGGACTACTTGGTGATCGGGCGAATTATCCAAGACGCAGCCGATCGCTACACGGTCGTATTTCAACTATTCGACGTATTGGGCAGCGAGCAGATCGTGGGATATCGGTTGACGGCGACTACAGCCGAACTGCGAGCGGCGAGTCATCGGGTTGCCGACATGATCTTTGAGGAACTCACTGGTATTCGAGGCGTATTCGGGACCCAGATTGCATACGTCAGTGAGCAGCAGGAGGGAGATGAGAGGCGCTTCCGGCTGATCGTTGCCGACTCCGACGGTGAGAACGCGCAAGTCGTCGCCAATTCCCCAGAGCCATTGATGTCACCGGCTTGGTCACCTGATGGTCGACGGCTCGCGTATGTGTCATTCGAGGGATCGCAGTCGTCGATCTATATTCAAACTTTGCGGACCGGAACACGCGATCGCGTTTCAGCAAGGGCTGGGATTAACGGCGCACCCGTGTTCTCACCCGACGGTAGGCGGCTTGCGTTAACGCTGTCCCAAGATCAGGGCAATATAGATATCTATATGCTGGACCTTGCCACGCTGGTGCTTACCCGATTGACCCAGCATAGTGCGATCGATACCGAGGCTACATGGTCGGCCGATGGCGAGAGCATCTTGTTTACCTCTGACCGTGCGGGTGGCCCTCAGGTTTACCGCGTGCCGGCCAGGGCAGGGGCGCGAGCGCAGCGTGTCACCTTCGAGGGCGACTACAATGGACGGCCGCGCATCTCCCCCGATGGCAACCAACTTGCTGTGGTGCACAGGGTTCAAGGCAACTACCGTATAGCTTTGGTCGACCCGGACACTGGGCTGACGCAAGTATTGAGCACCGGCCAGTTGGATGAGTCTCCCAGCTTCGCTCCGAATGGGGCGTTGATCATCTATGCAGCACAGGAGAATGGGAGGGGGGTTTTAGCGTCGGTGAGCACCGATGGACGCATTCATCAGCAGATTGCTTCAGTGGCCGGTCAGGTTCGAGAACCTGTGTGGTCGCCATTCCCGAGAATCTAATTTAATATCAGTTCAAGGTTAGAGGTTAGGCTTGTATCTCGCTGTTTTGGACTAATACTGAGGATCCAGAGATGACTCGATCACTGTTAATGGTTTTCCTGTTGGGTATCGCACTGGCCGGATGCGGCGGCGACGATGCGACGCTACCGGACGTGGCCTCCACCTCGGGACCTGGTGGCTCCATGGCAGATGGAGGTGGACCGGGCGCGACGACGACCGGTACGGGAGCAGCTGGTGGTCTGGAGGTTTTCAGGGAGGTACCCGGAGAGGGGGACGGGCCACTGTCCTCGTTGGTTATCTATTTTGACTTCGACCGCAGTGAAATTCGTGCGGATTTCAACAGCATGTTAGCGGCACACGGTGAGTACCTCGCCTCGAACGGCGACGCCCTAGTCAGACTTGAAGGTCATGCAGATGAGCGTGGCACCCGGGAGTACAATATCGGCCTCGGTGAGCAGAGGGCCCAAGCGGTGCGTCGGGTGCTATTGCTGCAGGGGGCTTCGGCTGACCAACTCGGCACTGTGAGTTATGGGGAGGAGCGCCCGGCTGTGACCGGCGCTGGAGACGAGGCCTATCTGCAAAACCGGCGCGTCGAGCTAGTGTATCGGTAGTAGGCTTAGGGCTGGGACCTTACAGGCCTTGAAGGGGTAAATGCCATGGCAGTGGCTGTGAGAACGTTGCAAGTAGCGGTTACGACGCTCGTCCTCGCAGGTTGCACCACGACGCCAACCGCGCAGGATCCGGTATTTCTTAAGCTTACCGATCTTGAAGCTCGACTCATCCGCATGGAAAGAGTCATCGACAATCAGAGCCTGATCGAGTTGGCGACCCGCGTTGATCAGCTGCAGGCAGAGACCCAAGCGCTGCGCGGGGAGATCGAGACCCTAGTATTTCAGACGGAAGGTGCCGATAGCCGTCAGCGTGAGCTGTACGTCGATGTTGACACACGACTCCAGGCGCTCGAAGAGGGGCAGCGCCAGTCGTCTGCGGTTCAGCTTCCGCCCGGAGCTCTTAGTGGGTTCCCAGACGGACAGACGCCGTCCGTTAGCTCGGGAGTGGCTGGCAGCGATCAGGATAATTACCAGATGGCCTTTGATCTTCTGCGGGATGGTCGCTACGCGGAGTCCACGACAGCGTTTGACCGGTTTCTGACCGTCTATTCCTCGAGCCCACTGGCGGACAACGCTCAGTATTGGTTGGCGGAGACGTATTACGTCCAACGCCAGTTTACGACGGCATTGGCGGCCTTTCAGGAGGTCGTGGATCAATACCCCCAGTCGGCCAAGCTGCCGGACGCCCTGTTGAAGATCGGCTTCTGCAACTACGAGTTGCAGCAGTGGGGTGCGGCGCGGGATGTGCTGCAACGCGTCGCGCGGGACTTCCCAGCGACGACAGCCGCTCGCATGGCGACCCAGCGAATAGAGCGATTGATCCAGGAGCAGGGCTGAGTTTGGGAGGCCTCCCGCGACAGCGTCCATTGGCGACGTTGACGATACACAGAAACTTAAGCCAACCGAGACCTTCCCCTTCGAACGAGGCGGCTGATGAAGCCTAGAGCGGTCGTGCTCCTATCAGGCGGTCTTGATTCCGCAACCTTGCTGGCTATCGTTCGGGCGCAGGGTTACGACTGTTATGCCTTGAGCTTCGATTATGGACAGGTCCACAAAGTAGAACTCCGAGCCGCGGCCTGTGTCGCGGAGGCATTGGGTGCCAGCGAGCATCGAGTGATGGAAATTCCCATCGGAGCGCTTGGTGGTTCGGCTCTTACCGACGTCGCCCTTCCAGTGCCCGATGACGGCGGGGAAGGGATCCCGGTGACCTATGTCCCCGCTAGAAACACGGTGTTCCTATCATTAGCGCTCGCGTGGGCAGAGGTTTTGGGCGCGGAGGCCATCTTCATCGGTGTGAACGCTGTGGACTACTCTGGGTATCCTGACTGTCGGCCGGAATTTGTGGCCGCCTTCCAGGCGCTGGCCGGCCTAGCGACCAAGCAGGGTGTCGAGGGGAGTCCGGTGACGATTCAGGCTCCGTTGGTCCACTTGACCAAAGCGCAGATCATTACCCGTGGTGAAGAGTTGGATGTTGATTATGCCTCGACAGTGTCGTGTTATCGGGCGGATGAAGAGGGTAGGGCGTGCGGGTGTTGTGACGCCTGCCGGTTCCGACAAAAGGGGTTTGAGCAGGCCGCGATTGCGGATCCGACGCGCTACCAGGTGGGAGTTTAGGCTCCCGGTTGTGCTCCTGCGGACATCGGGTATGATCCGATCGCCTTTGCGGTAACCCAGCCGCTGAGGACAGTTCCAAGTTGCTTGGGGGTATAGCTCAGTTGGTAGAGCATCGGCCTTTTAAGCCGCTGGTCCCAGGTTCGAGTCCTGGTGCCCCCACCATTCTCATATCCTAGTAAGTCTATGGAGATTCAGATAGGCATGTAACTATCTGTATTATTGGGTTTTT
>CAYLKA010000074.1:0-11595 GCA_964384125.1 uncultured Gammaproteobacteria bacterium
ATATCTACGAGGAGCCCCTGAACGATGAGTACGTCAGTTCCTATTCCACTTTGGAGTTCATAAGACTGCTGTATTGCCATTTGTTGGGAAACCATACTTTGCCAAGTCCCACGAATAAATTCTCTCCGTACTTCCGGGATAGGGAAAAACTCGACGTTATCTCTAGTGCGCATGGTGTAGGTTCGCTCGGGAAGCGCACGATACTGAACGCCGGTGGGCACGAGAAAAATACTTCTGTAGGACGCGATATCCAGATCCGCCCTTACCCAGGCAGCCTCCATGAGCGACGGGTGTACGCGGTGCAGGCCTTCTGAGAGGAAAACCCCAGGCGAATCGGTTGCCAGCCTGACTTCTGTGTTCCTGGCCTGTGCGCTGCTTTCTCCCGCATGCCACAACAGTACGAGCCCGATTGTGACTGAGAGGGTCGCAGGAGTTATTCCGTTCCTCATTACTATCTCCTAATTCCGAGTGCCTCTTCTCAGCTGCTTACTTTTAACTTGAGATGGGGCTATTTGATCACTATACCTGAAAAAAGTTCAGGGTCGACGCACCCGGATTCACCCGCTTGTGAGGACCCATTTTGGTCATAACTGATGGTTCAGGGGGTCGTTACGGCTCGGGAGAACGGGGCTTCGTTCGACTTATTCGGCGTTGTTAGGGGTCGAATGTGCGTTGGTCTGAACGTTCTGATCTGGGCAATAAGGGGACCCTCAGAGTTGGTTGCAAGGTGTTCAACACGCGCCTAGTATCATTTTTTACTCTCGTGTTCAGCTTTAGTTTATTGGGGGTGCGGTTCGTGCCCCTCATTGGCGCACGCGGGACATAACTCAACATGAACTGGGAAGATAGCGGATGACCGATAAACGCAAACGGACGCGAAAATCAGGTAAACAAGCACTGATGCGGAAACCTTGTCCGGTGCCCGATCAGATCAGCCGACGCGGGTTTTTTCGGGGTGCGGCTACTCTGACAATCGGCGGACTAGGTGCTTCGGCCGGATTGGCTCAGAGGAACGAGTCTCGCGGTTCGGTAACCAATGCCGAATCGACGGATGCCTTCGAGCAGCTCGAAGCCCAGACGCAACGGGCTCAGCGTTGGGCGAATCCTGACCCTGCTAATTGGGTGCGCGCGCGTGCCGGAGTGGATCATAACGTCGTCATTGTCGGCGGCGGACAGAGTGGTACCGCGATCGCCTACGGGCTCAAACGAAAGGGTGTCGGGCACGTTGAGGTAATCGATCAGGCCGAGCCGGATCAGGCAGGAATCTGGCGGTCGATCGCGCGAATGCACCAGCTACGCACGCCGAAACTCGTTCCTGGTCTCGAGCAAGATAACCCCATGCTGAGTTTTCGGGCGTGGTACGAAACGTTGAATGGTCCGGAGGCCTTCGACTCGTTGGATCGAATTCCACGTCTAGCATGGGCCGACTACATGGACTGGTTCCAGCGAGTCACCGGCATATCTGTGCGTTATCGCACTCGTCTGCTCGAGATTGAACCGCAGGGAGATCTTCTGCGCCTGCATCTTGAGTCTGAGGGTGTGCGACGGGTTGAGACGACGCGCAAGCTCGTCCTTGCGAATGGCTACGCGGGTGCTGGTGGACCGAACGTGCCTGATTTTTTTCGAACACTGCCATCCGACGTTTGGACGCATACCGTAAGCCGAATTCCTTTCGATACGCTGACTGGAAAAGTCGTCGGAGTCGTTGGTGCTGGTTCTTCGGCGTTCGACGCCGCAGCGGTCGCGCTCGAGAGCGGCGCCGCCGAAGTGCACATGTTCAATCGCAGGGCGTACGTGGATTACCCGAGGCCGTCCGCGCCGACCGAGCGGGGACATCCGAACGTGCGCGAAATGACCTACGAGCTACCGGACGCTGTTCGCTGGAGAAACTTTTTACTCAGAGATCGTCGCGTTGCGTCGGTGCCGCTCGATTCGATTGAGCGTGTTACGCCCTTCGAGGGCTTCCGACTGCATCTTGAGAGTTCGCTGTCGGATGTAGCGTTCGCTGATGGGAAAGTTGTCGGGAGAGTCGCAGGCGAAGCGTGGCGTTTCGACCACGTGATCGCCGCAACGGGATATCGAATCGATCTGGCGGTTCAATCCGAGCTTGCCAACGTCTACGATTCTATCGCCCTTTGGCGAGACCGCTATCGGCCGGAGACAGGTGAGGACAATGCGGCGGGTAGTATTCATCCGTATCTCGGCGCAGGTTTTCAGTTTCTGCCTCGGGAAGCGACTGGCGCGAGTTACTTGCGCAATATCCATTGCTTCAATCTCTCGGGAATTCTGAGTTTCGGCAAACCGATCGGTGATATTCCGAGTGCCGTAGATCACCCAAGGCTGGTTTCGGCAATTGCTCGGGATCTGTACCTCGAGAGCGTCGACACGGCGGCGCATCAGCGCTTCATTACTTCGCCGCTGGCAGCACCGGATCCAATGCCTTACCAAGAGGTGATCCAGCGGCGGGCGCGCGAGGTAGCGGAGCGTATGCGGCACCGCGATGGTGGAGTGTTGGCGGGGTGAAATGCTTTAGCGAGCAGGTTCCAAAGTTCTTGAGTGAGTATTCAAACGGGTTTGAGTTTTAGATTGTTTTCGGAGGCGGAGCGTTAAATTTTCCACCGGCGGAATGGTAGGGGAGGGAAGTCATGGGAGCTTTCGCGAGATTTTCTGCGGCGTGTATTCTGGGTGTATCCGTATCTCTCTCTCAGGGAGTCGCCGATGCGGCTGACCTTGTTATCCTGGTAAACCAGGGTGCGGCACCGGGGGTTAGGGAGCTCGCTGCTGGGTTCGAACGTGTTAGCGAGCACCGGGTAACGGTTATCCAGCCCGATCGTGCGCAGTTGGTGCAGCGCATCAATGATGGGACGGCGGACCTTATTACCGGAAATCCTGGCGTCATCGAGGAGCATGTTAGGGGCGGTCACGTCATGGCCAGCACCGTGACGCCATTCGTGCTCGCTGGTCTCGGCCTTTCGGTAAGAGCTGGCGCGCCAAAGCCGGATATCAGCACTGTGGAGTTTTACACTGCTGCTTTGCTCGCAGCTGAGTCGATCGGTTACTCGCGCGGTTGCAGTGGTACGCATGTCGCCGAAGGCATCGAGGAACTCGGTCTCACCACGGAACTGGTAAGCAAGACGATTCGCACCGAGGGTGGCCCCGTCACCGACTATCTGGCACGCGACGAGTTTGAAATCGGCATTCAACAGACCAACATCATGGTTGGTGTGCCTGGAAGCGATTATGTTGGGCCGTTGCCCGGCTTTTTGAACAAGCCGTGCCAATCTAATGTCGGTTTGCTAACAGTTTCGCAGGAACCGGACGCCGCGCGTGAGATGATCAGATTCATGGTCTCGCCAGAGGCGGCACCGTTGTTGCGCCGGACCCATGTGGAACCGATTAATCCTTGATTGGATATTCGCTTTCAGACAAATCGCGAATATTCGAGTAACCCTTGATGGCCTGATCACCTCGGGTGTGATGCTGAGGGTCCACGCCGCCAACTCTGCTGTCGAGACCAGTGGTATCCATCGGTCGACAGCGATCTTCGTTTATCGGAAGGCGTGCTCGTAAATCTGTTGTGCCGTTGGTTCGGCGAAAATGTCAGCCGGTTCGCGCATTACTTCTGAAAAAACATTTTCTCCTGATAGCCATGCGCGCTCTGCGTTTTCTGTGTCGATGGCGCGAATTAGCGCCGCGCTGAACTCATAAGCGTGATAAGCAAGATCCGCTTTCTTTAGTGCGGCGGCCATAGCCAATGAGTAAATACTGCTGCCTTTTAGATGTGTCGTCGGGATCGGGATCGCTTCATCGCTGAGGTTGTGGTAAGCCCGGGCACAGATCTCAGCGCTACCGGACGCTGCAAAACGACAGGCGTTTGGCCTAGAGTCGTAGATCTGACAAAGATCATCTTCCAGCAGTGGGCACGCTTGAGGGTGTAGATAGCGAGTGTCAAAGTCGAACTCTTTCGTTCGCTCGTGGGCGTCCCGCACGCGTTCAATAGTTGCTTTGCCCATACGCTTCACAAGCTTGGATATAAAAAGTACCTCCGGAGCAGTTGCGCTCACCCAAACGTAACAGCAATGCGAGCAGCCCTTCTTGCAAGCAAGCGTGAGATCCCCAAGACTCGTTAAGCTCGCATTTATCTTCGATTGCAGAAACTTGACCGGCGCATCGATTTTCCCGTCCCTTTTCGCCTGCTCGAGCATGCTGAAGAGCTGGCGAGCCATTGCTTCGGTTGGTTCAGCTTGTGTTGACCCAAGATTCACGCCCTTCAGCAGGGTATGCTGATCTTGTTTTAACTGTCGTCGGCGTTTGCTTTTATTCATTCTTATCGGAGCTGCTCTACGCCGAGAAAGGTCGGGTTACCACTCGATACGCAGCGTATTAAGTCACGAATTATAGCAAGTAGGTTCCTACTTAATTTGGATAACCGGTTATCGTCAGCAGCGTTCGCGCTCTTCTTGACTCTACCGCTACTGGGTGTTGGAATCGTTAAAACAACGATTAACACAACAGGAGCTGCTGATGACTGTGGCACGCCATCCCCGGCCACCAGACCTTCAGGGGTTATCGATAGAGGACATCGCCCAACGATACATTCGACAATTTCGCGATATCTCCGCGGATTGGGAAGCTTTTGAGGATTCCAAGATAGAGGGATTCAAGCGCGCACAGCATCGTTTTATAGGGGCCGGAGGATCTGGAAAGCATGAGGATCCGGATGTGATACCGGCAGGCTCTTTCACGCTTAGCATCATGCACGTTGAGCCTGGGCAGGGAAATGCGGCCCACACGCACGAAGTCGAAGAAGTTTTCTTCGTCCTAAAGGGAATGTTAACGGTGTTTGTCGAGGAGGAGGGAACTGGGCATCGCATCGACAGGAGACTTGGCCCTTGGGAATGTATTTCATGCCCTCCCGGAGTGATACATGGTTATATCAACGAAAGCCTCGAACCCGTCTATTTCCAGGTCATGCTCGGTCGTGGTAAGCCCGAAGCAATGGGCTATGCAGATAACGAGCTATATGAACGTAGAGAAGCTCACCTCTAAATCTTCTGAAGACGAGTCCGTTTCTAGGCAGATCGCCTCCTCGGCGGCGCAAGCCTAATCTCGCTGTGAAGCCTCCTCCCTTCGACTACTACGAACCTGCTTCACTTGATGAGGCGTTAACGCTTATGAGCGACTTGGACGATGCTAAGGTATTAGCGGGTGGCCAGTCGCTTATGCCGATGCTGAACATGCGTTACGTGGTACCGCAGTCGATCGTCGATCTGAATCGGATTCAAGAGCTTCAGTTTTGCCGTACAGAAGACGAGTCTCTTGTCATTGGGTGCATGACGAGGCAACGTGATCTTGAGGCGTCCAATTTGGCTCGCGAGAAGGTGCCGCTCCTGGTTGAGGCTCTTTCCCATGTAGGACATCTACAGACGAGGACTCGCGGTACCCTCGGGGGCAGTCTTTGTCACCTGGATCCAGCCGCCGAGTTGCCTGTTGTGGCTTTAGCCCTCGATGCTACGCTTCGCGTCCGAAGCAGTGACGCAACGCGAGATATCGACATAAGGGATTTCCCTACTTTTTATATGACTCCCGACCTTGAGCCCAACGAGATTTTGACTGAGATCACGTTTCCTGTGCGGGTTGCTGGTGCCGGTTATGCCTTCGAGGAATTTGCCCGGCGACACGGGGATTTCGCGATGATCAGTGTTGCCGTAAGCCTCAAGGTTGATTCCGGTCTAATTGTTTACGCGCGGATCGCAATCGGGGGGGCTGGTGCTGTTCCCCAGCGGGCCGAGAGTCTGGAGAAGGGGCTCATAGGGCAGCGTCCGGACGAGGCTGCCCTCGCGGAGGCGATGAATTCTCTAGACGATGTCGAGTGTATAGGGGACATTCATGCGAGCGCAGAGTATCGTCGCCACCTCCTCATTTCGCTGACTCGACGAGCAATAACCCGAGCGGCCCTGCAGGCCATTGGTGAGTTATGAGCGCAGAGGCGGGTGGCTCGCAGCGACGCGAGATCGAACTCACGGTCAATGGCCAGAGCATATGCCGTGAAGTCGATGTTCGGCTGACCGTCGCAGACTTTCTACGTCACGAGCTCGGTTTAACTGGGACTCACGTTGGTTGTGAGCACGGCGTCTGCGGAGCATGCACCGTGCTCCTCGACGGTCGCGCGGTGCGAAGTTGTCTGACGCTCGCCGTACAGACGGTTGGGAGGGAAATCCGGACAGTGGAGAGTCTGGCAGAGGGTGGCAGGCTGCACCCCTTGCAGGCGGCATTTCATGACCAACATGGCCTCCAGTGCGGCTATTGCACGGCTGGAATCTTGATGACGCTTGTGGACTTCCTGGATGAAAATCCAGCGCCGGAAGAAGCGGAGCTAAAGAAAGCTCTCTCCGGCAATCTCTGTCGTTGCACCGGTTACCAGAACATTGTTGCCGCCGCTATGGATGGGGCTGCACGCCTCCGTGGCGAAGAGTCTCCCAGCGATGACCCGCCTCGGTAGTCGAATCGCCCGAGTTGAGGACAGGGCACTCCTGACCGGAGAGGGACGATTTGTCGATGATATTCATCTTTCCGGAATGTTGGAATGCGCCTTCGTGCGGAGCACCTTCGCTCATGCTCGGATTAAAGGCGTGGATATGGAGGCAGCGCGACGTTTACCCGGAGTAATCGCGGTGCTCGATATTGGTGATCTTCTCCCACACTTGACGAGCCCACGGCTCCCGTTGGGGTTCTCTTTAGAGACGGTCGAAGGCGATGTCACGCCGTTCGTTCTCGCAAAGGACGAGGTGTGTTTCGTCGGAGAGGCGATTGCTGTGGTGGTCGCTGAAAATCGATATCTTGCAGAAGACGCCGCTGCACTCGTGGAAATCGACTGCGATGTTCTTCCAGTCGTTTCCGATCCAAGTAAGGCTTTATCGACTGATGCGCCACTCGTGCACACGGAGAAAATCAACAACAGAGTTAAGCGGATTGAACAGAGTTATGGCGATGTCGAAGCAGCATTCAATCGTGCTTCCCACATAAGCGCGTGCTCTTTGAGACAAGAGCGAGGTGCCGCACATCCCATTGAGGGGCGGGGTGTCGTGGCGCAATACGACTCCCTAGAAGACCGATTGACTGTCTGGAGTTCCACGCAGATGTCTCATGAGGTACGGGCTTCGTTGGCGAAGATGCTAGACCTCGATGAGGAACGTGTGCGTGTGGTGGTTCCCGATGTCGGAGGTGGTTTCGGTGCGAAGTTCCTCACTTATCCGGAGGAGGCCGTGCTCGCGTGTGCCGCGCGCATGCTAAAACGGCCGTTGAAGTGGGTGGAGGATCGGCGTGAGCATTTTCTCTCATCTATCCAAGCACGTATGCAGCTTTGGGATATGGAAATTGCCATTGATGAGGCAGGTAGGATACTCGCGGTTCGTGGCCGTATGACACACGATCAAGGCGCCTATACCCCACAAGGTTTCAATCTCCCTTTCAACGCGTCCGTCGCGGTGCCTGGACCCTACGTCGTGCCGGCTTACGATCTAGCTGTAGATGTGGTGGAAACGAATCGGCCACCGACTATTCCAGTCCGCGGGGCTGGCTACCCCGAAGCAACTTTCACTATGGAGCGGTTACTCGATGCCGTAGCGCGCGAGGTGGGACTCGACCGAGCCGAGATTCGAAGACTGAATCTCATACCAGTCGACGAGATCCCCTATGAAGTCCCGCTTAAGACTCGTTCCGGAAGTCCCGTCAAATACGATAGTGGTGATTATCTCGCTTGCCAGGCTAAGGCACTCGAGATGATTGGATACGCTGAGTTTCCGGCGCGCAAGGAGGCTGCGAAAGAGCAGGGAAGGTATCTCGGCATCGGTCTCGCGAACGGCGTAAAAGGGACTGGAAGAGGGCCATTCGAGTCCGCGCTCGTCCGTGTCGGTCGGTCAGGTCGTGTCACGGTGTACACGGGTGCGCTGGCGATGGGGCAGGGCCTCAAGACCGTCTTCACCCAGATCGTGGTGGATGCTCTGGGGGTGCCGGTGGAGCATGTGAGCGTGGTCGCGGGCGATACGAGTACGATTTCTCTTGGACAGGGAGGATTTGCGAGCCGACAAACGGTGACCGCGGGGTCAGCTGTCCATCTAGCCTCCGTAGGCATTAGAGAAAAAGCGATACGGGTTGCCGCGCACTTGCTCGAAGCGTCAGAAAGCGATCTGTCGATAACAGACGGTAGAGTTCATATCAGTGGCGTACCGGCAAGTGGAATGACACTGGGAGAACTCTCCGGGATTCTCGCCGGTGTGCCGGGTTACGCGCTACCGGCTGACGTAGAACCAGGATTGGAGGCGCTAACGCATTTCTCGCCGCCTGGTCTCACCTACGGTAACTCCACACACGCCGTTGAGGTTGAGGTAAGCGTGGACACCGGTGCCACGAGCATTCAACGCTACATCGTCGTCAACGATTGTGGACGGATGATTAATCCGACTCTCGTCGAGGGCCAAATTCATGGCGGTGTGGTCCATGGTATTGGCAACGCGTTGTTCGAGCGAATGGTGTTCGACGATGATGGGCAGCCGCTGACAACGAACTTCGGTGATTACTTGCTACCGACCGTCACGGAAGTTCCCACCATCGAGATCGCGCACGTGGAGTCGCCCTCACCGTTGAATCCGTTAGGGGTGAAAGGGGTTGGTGAGTCAGGTGTGGTGCCCGCCGCCGCGGCGATCGTATCCGCAATCGAAGATGCGCTCTCGCCTTGGAATGTTCGAATCAACGAGTATCCGGTGACGCCGATGCTCGTAATGGAGTTGATTAAGGCCGCCGAAAAGCCGCGTGCACCCACCGGGTGAGCCTGTTATGGATGAGCTTTAGTATAAGCCCGATAGCTGAGATAGGCTTTCCCCGTTGCAAGTGCGAGGATTCGTCAGACTTCTGATCACTTGCGCTACTTCGCCCTTCATCGAGTTTCATTCTGAGACAAGAGGCGAACTCGCTGACGATTTGGTCGGCGAGTTGTTCGATGACTCCGGCTGCGCGTCCGTACTGGGCGATGTGGCCACTTAGGTTGAGTGTGGTCTCGACGAACACGCGCGATCCGTCTGCTGCGGGCTCGAGTTGAAACTGAATGGTGGTATTCACGCCGCCACGACCCTTTTCATCCGTTGCTTGCGCTTGGATGCGAGCGCATCGCTCTGCATCGTCGACTTCGGTAAATTCCGCAGTGCCACGGAACTTGAGCGCCACGGGACCCAGCTTCACTGCGATGTGGCCACGATAAACAAGGTCATCTGTCTTCCCGGTAATTTCTGCCCCTGGCAGGCATGGGACGATTTCCTCGATGTCGCAGAGTGTGATCCAAGCTTCTGCCGGAGGCAGCGGAACATCGAATTGATTGTGGATTTTCACGGGTTTGTTGTGTGGCTCGGTGTTTCCATGTTAAGAGAGGATCCGGTTTTTTTACGATACGCAGGCGCCAAGAAGGCGTCAATTCCTGCGCTAAGGGGAGATTGATTCAATATGTCTAAACTCAGCCTCAGTCTTGCTTGTTGTGATTACGATCGCTGTCGCGCTCTGTTTGACGGTCGTGTCACCATTGAGGGTTGTGAAATATACCCGGCAGCTCTTGAACCGGAGGAATGTTTCCATCGAGCGTTCAAGCATCAAGAGTTTGATATCTCAGAGCTGTCGTTATCCAGTCATACGATGACATCTTCGCAGGGCACGAATCCTTACGTAGGCGTGCCCGCCTTCGTGTCGCGTCTGTTCCGACATGCGGGCATCTACATACGCACAGATCGTGGCATCGAACGTCCCGAGGACCTCGCCGGAAAAACCATCGGACTTCCCGAGTACCAGATCACGGCTAATGTTTGGATTCGCGGTATTCTTTCGGATGAGTATGGCGTTGGCGTTTCTGATGTGCACTGGCGATCCGGTGGGATAGAAGAGCCCGGACGCAGCGAGCGTGCCAAGGTCGATCTTCCTCCCGAAATCGATCTTCAGCCAATACCCGGTGATCGAACTTTGTCGCAGATGCTCGAGGAGGGTGAGCTGGACGGCGTAATCGGGGCGCGTGCCCCTTCTTGCTTTCTCCGGGGTGCGCCGGGAGTCGCGCGTCTCTTTCCCGATGTCAGAGCTGCGGAGGAAAGCTATTATGAACGCACTAGTATTTTCCCGATCATGCACGTTATTGGTATCCGCAGAAATCTGGCCGAGCAACACCCATGGCTTGCCGTTAGCGTGCTTAAGGCATTCGAGGAGGCGAGGCGTCTAGCCATGGACGAGCTTGCTCAGATTGGTCACCTGTACGTTAGCCTACCGTGGTCGGTTGCGGAGAGAGATCGCACTGTGGCACTTATGGGTGAGGACTACTGGTCTTATGGAGTCGAAGCTAATCGTCACGTGCTCGAGGAATTCCTTAGGTATCACCATGAGCAGGGGCTGTCGAAGCGAAAGCTGACCCCTGAGGAACTCTTTGCGCCGTCTACGCTCGATCTGTCTAAGATTTAGAACTAGTGAGCGTAGTTTGCTCGGACGGGGGTGAGGTTCAGGGGCCCGTCGTAGCGACCGCGGCGACGCCACTGGCGGCCGAGAGGGCGATTGGTGTACTCACATCAGGCGGAACGGCGTTCGATGCGGCAATTGCGGCGGCACTGGTCGAGTGCGTCGAGCTACCCATGAAATGCGGGCTTGCGGGAGACGTCGTGGCGCTAGTGCAACGGCGGGATGGACCGCTCGAGACGTTGGTATCCATCGGACCTGGTGCGGTTGGGCATTGTGTCGGTGAGTTGGAAATCGTGGGGCCGCGCTCCGTGGGTGTGCCGGGAGCGCCCGGAGGTTATTCGGAGCTGGCCAGCTTGGGGCGCAGGTCTCTGGCAGAGCTAGCGGCGCCGGCCATAGAGCTCGCGAAGAAAGGACCGGTTTGGACGCCCATCGCTCAGCAACTCACTCGAGAAGCCGAAACGGTCCTTCGCCGTTACAACGGCTCGATTCGCTATTTACCGGGCGATCAGGTGCCGGAAGTTGGCAAGCGTCTTCCCCTTCCCGGTTTGGCTGCTGTTATCGGAGACTTCGTCCGAGAGGGACCTCGGCTTTTCTCCGGCGCACTCGGTGATCGCCTCCGCGACAGGCTCGGCGAGAATTGTCTTTTAGGGGGGGACGATCTGCGTAAGGGGACTGCGTTGTGGTGCCAGCCAGCGTGTATTGAACTGGCCGATGCTCGGCTCATGGCGACACCTGCGCCGACGCATGGCCCCGGTTTACTAGAGGCTTTTCGACTGGCGCGTGCGGGCGCCGCACCTAGAGACGCAGTTCGGCAGGCACCTCCGCGGTTTGATAGTGGCACGTCGGTCCTCACGGCCGCCGACACTGAAGGAAACGCGGTTGTCTTAGTCCACTCGAATAGTTTTCCCAATTATGGTGCCGGAATTGTTATTGAAGAGCTTGATTTGGTGCTCAACAACCGACCAGGCCGGGGATTCAATCTGACAGTGCCAAAAGGCCACCCCAATGCGCCTGCCTTTGGCCGGGTACCTGAGACCACGCTTCACGCGTGGGCGCTCGAACACGATGGACGGCGCTACTTCGGCGCAACCCCCGGTGGTCGAAACCAATTAC
>CAYLKA010000075.1:0-11405 GCA_964384125.1 uncultured Gammaproteobacteria bacterium
TATGTTTGGCGCAGGGTGGAGGACGAATGCCGCTCGAGGGAGGACAGGTATGATATCGATGCATGGAGCTTCTGGCTGGATCTCAAGATCCTCGCGCTGACGCTCCCCGCGGTCTTCCGTCGGCGGGGGGCGTATTAGGTTCGCGGCATCGAGATCCGGGATGGCCAGTGAAGCGCCGTAGGCTGTTTATTACCGGGGCGTCCGGCTTCATCGGTACAAATTTCCTCTCGTCGATCGATGCGGCTGAGTGGGAGGTCATGAACTTCGATCCGGAGCCCCCGCTCGATGCGGCGCAGCAGGGCGCCTGGTGTCAGGGTGACATCATGGATCGCGATGGTCTGCGTGATGCCTTCAGGAGTTTCGAGCCCCATGCGGTTATCCACATGGCCGCACGCACGGATTGTGACGAGCAGACCGTGGTGGAGCCAGACTACCGCCTGAACTCGACCGGGACCCTCAACGTTGTCGATGCTATCCGCCAGTCCGGGGGTGTCGAGCGTTTCGTCATGATCTCGACCCAGTTCGTGATCGGGCCGGACATTTCCGTCACCGACCCCTATGAATATGCTCCGCACACAGTGTACGGCATGAGCAAGGTTGCAGCTGAGCTTATAGTGCGAGCCGCCCGACCGGCCCCTGTATGGTGTTTGGCGCGACCGGTCAACATCTGGGGCCCCTGGCACCTCCGATACGAGCGGGAGTTCTGGGCTGTGGCACGCAGTGGCCGGTACCTGCATCCTGGCGGCACCGATCCGATACGGAGCTACGGCTACGTGGGAAACGTTTGCTGGCAACTCCAACAGTTGCTCACGCTCCCTGCGGAGGTCGTTCATGAGGGTGTGTTCTACCTCGGTGATCCTCCGATACCACTCGGGATGTGGTCCGATGGATTCAATCGGGCACTGAGGGGCCGCCGATCCCGCCGGATCCCGCGCTGGGCCCTTGCCTCACTTGCTGGGGTCCTGGACGTGTTTGGGCGTGTGGGTGTGCCGGTACCGCTGACCTGGAAGCGCTTCAAGAGCATGACGACGGACTACGTGACACCCACGGAGGACACGATCCTGCGCCTCGGGGCGCCTCCGTTCTCTCTCGAGGAAGGGATCCGGCAGACCGTCGAGTGGCTGGATGGGCGTCTCGCCGACGACGGTTGAGTGTCGCAAACCGAGGCCGAGCCTTCAGCTGGTCACGGGCTATGAGAACTTGCTTGGGGCGGCCGAATCATCAGATCTCTGATTCTCCCGAAACATCGAGCATCACCTTTAGGGCTTTTCCCCTCTCGTGAGTTGTCCAGGCCTCCTCGTAGGCCTCGAGAGGGAAGGTCGACTTCAGGAACTCGTCGAGCGATAGGCTCGGCAGGATCTCCAGGGCGGCTTGAAAGTCCGCCGGGCCGCTCCCTACCGAGCCGAGCAGGGAAAGATCCTGGGCGACGAGCCGCTCCGGATTCAAGTCCAGCTTGCCGTACGGAAACCCCAGAAGTAGCACGGTCCGTCCCACACCCACGCCGCCGAGGAGGGCCTCCAATACCCCTGAGTGTCCCGTGACCTCTGCGATGGCATCGCACTTCCACAGAGAAGCGGGATCCGTCGACACCTCGCTCTCCGGAAGTGCGCGTGTCGCAGCCTCGAGCCGACTCTTCCGCTGATCGACGAGGGAGACCCGATGGCCCTCTCTTGCAAGCACCAGCGCCAGGAGTTGACCTAATGACCCCGCGCCGAGCACCCCGATGTGGTGCCGGCCTGGTCCCAGCGCAGATATGAGGCGTCTGCGCCCTTTTACTGCGACAGCCAAGGGCTCGCATAGGGCCGCCCGCTGCAGATCCAGGCCGTCCGGAATCCGATGTACATGTGCGCCTGCCACCACGATGTGCTTCGCATATCCCCCGTTCAGGCCCATCACGCCAAGCTCCTTACGGTCATCACAGCGGATGGGCTCACCCGAATCGCACATTTCGCAGGCACCGCACCCTTGGATACACTCGATGACGATACGGTCCCCTATCTGCACCGTTGTACGGGCATTAGGCCCGGTCCGGACCACGGTGCCCGAAACTTCGTGACCGGGCGTGATAGGGTATGTAGACTCACCCGTCTCGAAGTAGCCGAGGGTTCCCCGGAATAGCTCAAGGTCGGTTCCGCAGACGCCCACGTACTCCACGCGTACGACGACGTCGCCCGGCTTCATCTCGGGAAGTGTTACCATCGTGTGGGACGCGTGCCCAGGGCCGGTCACGACCACCGCGGTGACGTCGTCCTTGAAGAAGAATCCTTGGTGGTCCGCAACGATTTGGGCTTCCGAGTGATCGAGAAGCCCCCTCGCGGTCCCCCGCCCTTTCGCCCACCGGAACCTTGCGATTTCCAGAAGCAGCCTCGGGTCGCGTTCCTTGAAGAGCGCGAGCCCCACGTCTGCGACGAAGCGCCAGGTCTCGCGGGCGATCTCGCCTGAGACGTCGCTGGGGCCACGAATCCCAATGGCGTGGGCGGCGACCGCCTCACGAAAATAGCGGTGTTCGACCTGTGGCCACGTCTCGGTGTGGATATGATGAATCCCCGCCCGAGGTTCGTAGACCACTTGATAACCCCGGTCCATCCAGTACTTCGCCCAGGCCGCATCCTCCAGCCCGGGGAGTCCCTCGTCGAACGGCTGCTTCTCCCAGAGGTCTCTGCGCACCGCGGAGTTCGCGTTGTTGGCGAAGAAGTTAGGGGGTTGAATGACCTGCCGCTCTTCGCCGAACGTTCGGCGCAAGTCCTGGCGCTCCGAGAACTTGGAGCGGGCCTCGCCCATCTGGCGTCCATAGGTCATCGCGACGTCCGGGTCGCGTAGAGGCTCCACGAGTGTCCCGAGCCACTCCCGATCGACCGGTGTCGTGTGCGCGGAAACGAGAACCAGGAAGCGCCCTTCGGATGCAACGATGCCTCGGTTGAGCGAGAATCCGAAGGTGAAGTCCCGACCGGCGATCTCGACCAACTCTACGCCGAAGCGACCCGCGATTTCTACGGTGCCGTCAAATGAACCCGAATCGACGACGATGATCTCGTAGTCCTGATACGTCTGACTTCGAATTCCCTCGAGGAGATCGGCCAGGAACAGGGCTTCGTTGAAGGTGCGGATGACGATCGAGGTTTCAGGCATCTCGTCGCTGGGGCTCCGTGAGACCTGCGTAAAGGTTCTTCAGCGTATTGTCGTGTACCCTCTCCCACGCCGTGGGACTGCTGTTCGCACTATGTGCGGAGAGTAGGACGTTCTCCATCCTGCAGAGTGGGCTCTCAGGGCTCAGCGGCTCATCCTCGAATACGTCCAACCCTGCGCCTCCGATCTCGCCCGACTCCAAGGCGTCTATGAGCGCGTCTTCCTCGACGAGTGGTCCGCGAGCCGTGTTGATAACTACCGCAGTTGGCTTCATCAAGGCGAACTGCTCTTTGCCCATCAGGTGATACGAGGTTGGGTTCAGGTCGCAGTTGAGTGAGACAAAGTCGGCGCGCCCGAGGAGCTCATTCAGCGTTACCTCTTCGACGCCGACCCGGGCAGACCAGGCAGTGTCCAGCGCCTTGATGTCGGCGCCGAGTACCGTCATGTCGAAGGCCCTGGCGCGCTCCGACACGGCGGTCCCGATGTCACCGACACCCACCACGCCGAGGACACATTCGTTGAGCGCTCGGCCCGGACGTTTGAACCACCTGCCGTCTCGAAGGTCCTGCGTCGACCAGGGAATGCACCGCGCGAACGACAGCAGGTAGCCCAGCACCGAGTCGGCTACCGGCTCGGTAAAGGCCCCCGGTGTTCGGCTGACGATGATGGCGAGCCGCTCGGCGGCTTCGGAGTCGATGGAATCGATTCCGGTTCCCCACTTCGAGATCACTTTGAGGTTGGGTGCCCGATCGAGCACGGTTGCGGTGTAGCGATCGTCGCCGCAGACCGCTCCGTCGATGTCCCCCACCAGTCCGAAGAGATCCGCCTCTTCGAGCCGCTCTTCAACCGATGGGATCACCGGCTCGATGTCGTGATCGGCGAACCACGGCAGAAAGCGGTCGATGCAGGTGAGCATGTAGGGAGCCGAGACGAGCACTTTCCATCGCTTGGGCAACGGTTTACTCCATCAGTTGTCGTAACGCGAAACAAGTGGGTCGGATTTGAGAGCTGATTCGACCGGAGCGATGTCTTCCTGAACGTCCACGGCCAATGAGTCCTCTTGGCACTCGACGAGGTGGACGGGCGTGCCGTGTTCGAGGAAGCGCAACATATCCACTGACTCGGCGATCTCACCATAGGTCGGCTCCAGAGACGCGAAGCGGAGGACGGACTCTCGGCGGAACGGAATGATGCAGACCTGTTTCCAGGCTCTGACGCCAGGTGCGACGAGGGCTCCCGTCGGGATCGGTTGCCTGGAGAAGAAGAGCGCCTTCCCCTCTGCATCTCGGACGATCTTGATCACGTTGGGGTTGAGCAACTCCTCTTGGGTGGTGATCTCGCGCGTCAGATTGACGCACTGGACTTGTGCGTTGGAGAACGGAGTGAGTGAGAGGCTCACCATGTCGGGGGTGACGAGCGGCTCGTCACCCTGGATCATCACGAAGATGTCCGCATTCGTTTTGTCGGCCACCTCTGCCACCCGATCCGATGCGCGCTCGTGCGTATCCGAAGTCATCGCTACCAGACCACCGAAGCCCTCCACCAGGGTCCTGATCTCTTTATCGGGGGTCGCGACGATAACCTCGTCGACGTCCGCGCAGAGCTCGACTCGACGACGGACGTGTTCCACCATTGGCAGCCCATTGAGCATGACCAGAGGCTTTCCCGGAAATCTACTGGAGCCCATACGGGCGGGCACGACACCCACGATTCGACCCATTCTCAGACCTTTCGCTTCAGGGAAGCTCGCGCAGGACGGCGCGGCAAGGTCCACCCTCCGCGCCCCGGATCCGCAGAGGTAGGCAGAGCAGCTCGTACGGTCGTGCTGCGACGACCCCCGAGAGGTCCAGGCCCTCTAGGATCACCACGCCTGCCTCCAACAAGATCACGTGAACGTCGGGATCGCCGTCATGGTAAGACTGGACGGAGAGATAGTCGACACCAACGAGCCGGATCCCCCTCTCAACGGCCCACTTCGCTGCGTCCCTCGTGAGCGCGACGAAATCGGGGTTGAACTCGGTTGCGCTGGACCAACCTGGAGAGTTGAGCGTCTTCACGAGAAGTCTACTGGGGTTCGCCCCTCCAAGATGGCTCTCCAGCACCTCGGGCGTGACGCACTTCACTTCTCCCACGTCGATCACCGTAGCAGGGCCGATGAGCGAAGCCAGGTCCAAGCTCTCGACGTCCCCTCCTCCCGGTAGGTGGTGAAGCGGCGCATCGACGTGCGTCCCTGTATGCAGGCTGAAGGATAGGCTCGACGCTCGCACCGCGTCGTCTGGAAAGTCTAGAAAAGTCTCCATCTGAACAGGAGGATCGCCGGGCCACCGAGGTAGCCGAGAGGTGATTGGCAGCGATACGTCGATCAATCTCAAAGTCGTGTGGCCGTTGTCACAGATAGGGCGGGTCCCCTTGTGTCGAGGGGCATCGACCCCAAGGGGAAGCCAGGTGCAGATTGTGTACGGATCGGAAAACCATAACGGAAATTTGGATGAAAGTCCTACCCCCGTACCGGGACAAAGGGGGTTACTTTTCGGGATCCCCCCCGTTGGCCGTGTGTGTCAACGGGCGATAACAATGCATAGTCTGTTGAAAATGAGACGACCCCTGCTTGAAGGGAGTATGTAGAATGAAGTCTCTTCGCGGCTTCTTGCGCACCAAGTACCTACAAAGACGCCTCGAGCAGGCTCCGGTCGTCGTCGATGCGACGGTACCAGGCGCCGAGGTCACCGTGTCTTTTTCCGTGCATACGTGGTTCGAGTATCACAACAGGGCCCACGCTAGCTATACGGGTGAACCGGATATGGTGGAGTGGTTGAAAAACATGTTGGTGCCCGGCGACGTTTTCTGGGACATTGGCGCAAATGTTGGCGCGTACTCGATATTGGCTGCGAAGCTCTGTCCGGGTGCGCAAGTGTTCTCGTTCGAGCCGTTCATTCCGACGTTCGCCCATTTATGGGAGAACGTCGTCCTGAACGATGTCGCTACTCAGGTCTTTCCCATCTGTGCCGGGCTCTCGGATCACACGGCGCCCGAGTCATTGGCCGTGAGTGACCCACGGGCCGGTTCCTCTTGTCATAACGTCGGAGGAACCGACGGCGTGCTCCAGCAAGGAGTGCTCGCCGCACGCGGGGATGATCTGTGCAAGCTGTTTGGCCTTCCCGCACCGACGTTGCTGAAGCTCGACATCGACGGACTCGAGGTGGAGGCCGTCGATGGTCTGCGGGAAATGCTGGATGCCCCCTCGTTGCGTTCGATGATTATCGAAGTCGAGGAGGGTCGGTCTGAGGATCCTGTGCAGGGAATGTGCGAGGCAGCCGGATTCGAGCGCATGCCCAACCCGTTGACTGAGCCTAGCGGCGACACTCTCAACGCTC
Source organism: uncultured Gammaproteobacteria bacterium (assembly GCA_964384125.1). Taxonomy (GTDB): domain Bacteria; phylum Pseudomonadota; class Gammaproteobacteria; order Steroidobacterales; family Rariloculaceae; genus UBA6522. Next base: position 6,501 of record CAYLKA010000075.1, read on the forward strand.
TGTTCGCCCGTGCGCAGTGAGCCGGTCCGTGGTGCTGGCGACGCCTATTCCGCCTTGCCGAGTACGTGCTTCTTCAACGTGTCTTGCAGAGTATCTGAACTGAACAGGTAGTCCGGGTCGACCTCGGTCGGCCTGAAGTAAATTTCGTCGAGCGTCTCCAGATCTTCGTACCGGACCAGATGGGCGTACCCCACCTCGACGAGATCCTCCATGTATCTATAGTCGGTTTCCAAGACCCACGTGATCTTCCCGTAGGGCAATAGTTGATAGACCAGCGTACTGGCCGTCCCCGCCACTATGTCGATGTTCTCCATGGCGGACAGCGTGATCTCCTTCATGATCGTTAATTTCTCGGAATAACCGACCGGGAGACAGTACGATTCGATTTGGTCTTCTAGCTGCTCGTCGATTCGTGGCTTGAAGAACACATGGTATCCAAGATCTATCAGCTTCGTGATATAGCGACCTACCGCATGTGTATTCGTGACGAATTCGTATGGAATCAGGACGTTCCTGCGCCCTCCGGTTTGACTACTGAGGGTTCCATGGGGGAACTCGAACATGTCACTTCCGACAACGACGCACTCCGGTGAGTGGACCGTGCTGACAGCCAGCAGACGATCCCGCCAAAATTGTCCCCAGGTGATCAGTTTGTCGAACCAGCGGTAGTCTTCTCCGCTGATGCCCTCCATGACATAGCTCGCGTGATACTTATTGTACGCCGCACCGTGCTGGTGAGCGACTGTACGTATCTTGCGTTGTTGACACGCGTATAAGAGGGGAAATATGACCTGCGTGTCGTCGATACCGTAGAACGTCTCGAACTGAGAAGAAGCCAGTGCCCGGATATGCCACTTCCGTTCGCAGATGTACGACGAAAGCATCCGTTCGACCCTTCTCAGCGTAGCCGCGAACAGGGTCCGGGTGTATCTGTCCACTGCGCTGAGATCGTACTCCAACCGGAAGATGTTGTCGATGGGGACCCGACCGTAAAAGTAGTAAGGCTTTCGACGGAAAACGTTCGTGAGCAGTAGGCGCCTCTCTACGCCCAGCGCCTCCATGTAGGTAGCGCCCAACTCATCTAGCGCCGATTTGGCCGCGGTGGTTCTGAAATCATCGGGCGCAAAACGAAAGAACAGTAGGTCAGCGCGATACCTCCTGACCGTGAGCCAGTTGTTTACGACGATCAACCAATTAAAGACATGGTCCTTGAGAGACCACTCGTCAGCCTTGTTCAGCAGCAGATCAACGATCGTGGAGAAGGCTCCCTGGTTTTCATGAACAACGTCCAACTCACCATCGATGATTTGCTCGAGTAACGGTTGGTATCTCACATAGTTGGCAAAACTTTGGGCGTGAAGGAAGTTGACCACCGTCGGCAGCCAGTTGATACCTTCGCGCCAGTAGTTGTCTTTCAGGCGCGAGCCCGTCGTGTCCTGCAAGTCCTGACACGTAAGGAGCAAGCGACGGGCCTCTCCCAAATCATAATTCGGGACAAACCGCTCCTGTTTTCCATCTTCGTAGGTGAGGTACAGGATACCGGTGTTCCCTTCACGTACGGAAACCCGTGTCTTCATGCGGCTTGGCTTCTAGGTCGTATCGCAGTGAAGTGAGGTCGCTCGTCGAAACCCGAGTGGCGGAGCGCCGCTAGCGTGCCGGTGTCGCTCCGGGCCACGGCTACTTCAGGCGGGAACGATGTCTTCGGACACCTTCTTGAGGGGACCCCCATAAACACTGGTTGAGAAGCAGGCCTTCTTGGTGCTCTTGAAGTCGTGGTCGAAGAAGCGTTCGTAATAGAGCTTCGACAACTCAGCAAACTTGGCGTCTCCCTCTTCGTCAAATTGCTCTGCGATCCTAATGTCCGGCCATTCTTCCTTGGGGAATCGCACGTAAAGACTGAAGGTGCGGACCAATCCAAGGAGTTCGTCGTTGGCCAATTGGGGCATTTTCATGATTGGCCCGGTCATCAGACCCTTGGTCTGCGATTCGTTCGTTATGTAGCCCTTTTTCTCGCATTCGGCCCTCATAGCGGTCCCACGATAGGGCATGAAGTAGAACGCGTTGATCGAATCTGTGGCGAGTTCTCGGTTGAGTTCTATGGTGTCAAAAATGAGTTCTCTGGTCTCATCGGGAAATCCCAGAATATTATTGATCGTGATCGGGATCGAGGACTTGTCGAGAATCTTGAAGACGTCAAGAATGGATTGGTTGGAGAAGCCTTTCCCAACAATTTTTTTCCTGAATTCCTCGTTCCCGTGCTCCAACCCTATCGAAATTCTGTTGCAATTCACTTCCTCGAGACGCCGGACGCGATCCTCCGACAAGGTCTCGACCCTGGTTTGCATCCAGAAGGGAAGCTTGATTTTCGAGTAGATCTCGATGAACTGGTCGAACTCCGCATTACTCATGGCCAAGAAGGTTTCGGCGTTGAAATAGATGTACTCCGCGCCGTACGCCTCGATGTAGTGAAGCAGCTCCTGCTCGACCACCTCCCAACTCCTTCTCCGGAAGTAGTGGAGGCCTGTTTCGGCCCTGTACTTGCTAACTAGCGATGGGGCTTCGCAAAACCGACACGTGTAGGGACATCCGCGATCCGTCTCCACTGGTACCATCCGGAAGATTTTGCCCTGCATGGGCCGGAAGAAGCGCTCCTTCTCGAAGAGCGTCCAGTCCGCGAACGGAACGTCGTCCAAGGTCATCGGCGGACCCAAGTCGTTCTTCACGAGGCTACCGTTGCGATTAACCCACAGGTTGCTGATATCCGAGTGATCTTCACCCCGCCACATCCGATAACATAGCTCGATCAGCGCGCGTTCACCCTCACCTAGACAGGTGATGTCAACGCAGTCGTGCGCGGCCACTACGTCCGGAGCGAGCGTCGCAAAACCTCCACCAACGATGGTGGGCACTTCCTTGTCACGGACCGCCTCCATCATCGCGACGGCCTGCGGCCATGTGTCCTCAACAACTGAGTAGCCGATCAAGTCCGGCTGACACTCCTCGACCTTCTTTCTGAAATCGTCGAGGTAGTGGCCGGGCTTGTATGTGACCCCGAAGTCTTCGAGACTGAATTTTCTCAGTTGAAGGTTCTCAACTCGGATTTCGTCAGGAGCGCGCTCTGACGTACGATAGAAAGTTGTGTCAAAAAGCTCGACGTCGAACCCGTTCTGTCGCAGACATGCCGTCAAGATCCCAATGTTCGTTGGGAGTAGGTTGACCATCATGTGATTGGGGTAGGCGAGCAAGATCTTGAAGTTCTTGGGCGTGGGATCCTTCGGTAGGGATGCTTGGAATTGACCAAGATCCCTGGTCGCGTCGCCCTCTTCAAATGTCGTAGCTCGGTTCTGAAACGGGTCCATAAGAATGTTGCTCCATGAGGAGGCGTTGGCATCGAGGGGGCGTTAACATCGCCCGTTCAACCGACCTGCAGAGTCGCCATACCCAGCCCGAGGGCGCCTGGAAAACCTCAAACCCACGCGGTCGTCTATTCTTAGCAGACAAACTACCTAAAGCACGTGGTGGAAGGCAACACAGCCTGGGAGCGCTCAGTCTAAACCGCGGCACGCGATCACCCGCCACGCAGCCATGAGGTTCAGACTGAGTCTCGGGTCTGATTTCGCCTTGAAGGCAACGTGCGGAGGCCGCTGGCCAATTCCGTCGAAAGTAGTGGTGGTGACTTGACCTCTGGCCTCACGATACTCTTAATATTAGGGTGGTTGAACGCACCCGCTAATCTGGAGTGTTCGGCCAGGCCGAGCCCGAAAACGGGGCCTTCTTTCTTCCCTCTCGTTCGTGCTCCTAAGATGGGTAGAGTGGGAGCGCCCGTGAGCTGCACCGATGAGTTCTGATATGCCCAAAGTCGCCTTGATCACCGGAATCACCGGGCAGGACGGTTCCTACCTAGCGGAGTTCCTGCTCGAGAAGGGCTACGTGGTCCACGGACTCCGTCGACGGGCATCCCTCTTCAACACCGATAGGGTGGATCACCTCTACCAGGACCCTCATGAAAGTGGTGTGTCCTTTTTTCTGCACTACGGGGACCTGACGGATAGCGCAGGCATGATCCGGATTCTCGAGGAGACCTCTCCTGATGAGGTCTACAATCTGGGTGCCCAGAGCCACGTCGCAGTCAGCGTCGGGATCCCCGAATACACAGCGAACGTAGATGCTCTGGGGACCCTCAGACTGCTCGAGGCCATCCGAATTCTCGGCCTGGGCGGGAAGACGCGGTTCTACCAGGCGTCCACGAGTGAGCTTTACGGCAAGGCGGTAGAGACGCCGCAGTCCGAGACCACACCCTTCAGGCCCCGGAGCCCCTACGCGGCGGCCAAGCTGTACGCCCATTGGATGACGGTGAACTATAGAGAGGCCTTCGGATTGTTCGCCGCGAACGGGATCCTGTTCAATCACGAGTCCCCGAGGCGAGGGGAGACGTTCGTCACGAGGAAGATCACGCGCGCGGTTGCGGCCATGTGCCACGGGCTCCAGGACAAGCTCTTCCTGGGGAACCTCGCTGCCCTGAGAGACTGGGGGCATGCGAAGGACTTCGTCGAGGCGCAGTGGTTGATTCTCCAGCACGACACTCCCGACGATTGGGTGGTGGCGACCGGAAAGCAGCACAGTGTACGAGATTTCTGCGACCACGCCTTTGGAGAAGTGGGCGTCGAACTCACGTGGTCTGGGTCCGGCGTAGACGAATGTGGGGTGGTGGAGGCGGTAGCCGACCCGGCGGTGTTCCCGCTGTCCGTGGGCACGCCGGTGGTTTTTACCGATGAGGAGTACTTCAGGCGCACGGAGGTCGATTCCTTGCTGGGCGACGCCCGAAAGTCGGAGCGTTTGCTCGGCTGGCGTCAACGCATCAGCTTCGAAGAGATGGTCCAGGAGATGGTCCGCGAGGACTTGAAG
>CAYLKA010000076.1:0-9280 GCA_964384125.1 uncultured Gammaproteobacteria bacterium
GCGCCCATCTCAGACTGACCGTTGATCGCAGCCATTAAAGACACGGAGATGATTGACGCCAGGACGCCCTGTAAGCCGAAAACGAGGTAAAGACTTTTTACTTCGAAGTTAGGTTCGTTATTGCTGCGGATCTCCTGGTACCGATAATCCTCGCCTTCACCCCAGTTTCTCCAGGCGATGTAGACGGAGAGCCGAACAGCCCATACCGACACCAATATCAGTACAAGGATCGCCCTCGGCCCGGCTGCGTCGGCGTTAAAAAAATACGCAACGGCCGCAAGCACAAACATCAAGGACCACAGACTGTCAACGATACTGACATCTCGCCGCCACAGGCTGACACCCCACGCAAGTACGCCCAGCGTTACGATCAACGTCAGCGCAAGAAGATAGGACTCTAGACTAAACACGAGCCTGCTCGCCGACGATAGGAACGGCAATGCCGTCCAATCGAGCTGCCAGGATGATCAGCGTCGGCATCATAACTGCCCAGCCGACCGACAGAGCAATGAGCCCTGCACGTTGATCGAGGAAGACCACGCCCCCGAGCTGTGCACCGCCATAAAACGACAGCGGCCCCGCGATCGCTCCCAGAACGACGGCGAGCGCTGTTCGATTGCGCAACCAGCGCAGAGAAACGTTGAGCGTAGTGGCGAATAGCATCCACATGGCCACAATCCAGTAAGGTGCGAACCCCGCTGCGATATTGCCGGACGGATACTCAATCCAACCCACCATCACCAAGGCGCTCTCCCAGAAAGCGCCCAGCAGCCCCGCGACACCGGTGAGCGCAAGTTCCCTGACCGGTTTATTAGACTGCGAAAGGTGCATCGCAATCACAGCAGCGACAATCACAGGGCCCAGCAGAGGGATCGAATTCGCAGCCCCCAAGACACAAACGAACCAACCGATCTGAAACGCGAAAAAATTAATGAGCAGATACATAGAGCTACCGCGACGGATCCTCTCTGACGACTAGGGATGCTTGGTTTGCAGCGTTCGCCTCAAACAGGTAGTGACTGACCCACCATTGCTGACCATTGTCGTACCCGAAGAGCTCCGCACAGGCCATAAAGAAAATTCGCCAACGCATCCACCACTGTTGGGCATGTTCTTCGCCATAAGTGGCGCCCATAATCGCCATGATCGCCCCCCTCTGCCGGTCCATATTCTGCAGCCAGGCGTTCGCGGTTTTCTCGTAATGCCGGCCATCCCACCGCCATCGCTGGCACAGGCGGAGGTGATCCTGAAACCTTAACGGCAGATCGTCGCTAGGCATGATGCCGCCGGCGAAGAAGTAGCGAGTCAGCCAGTCACTCGGACCAGTGTCGATAAATTCATAGGCCGCCGATCGATGGCAAAAAATATGCATGAAGAAACGACCACCAGGATTGAGCCACCCGGAGATACGCTCGAACATCTTTCGGTAATTACGCATGTGCTCAAACATTTCGATTGAGACAACCCGATCGAATTGGCCGGCTGGCTCAAAATCGTTCATATCGTGAGTCAGTACCGTTAGATTTCGAAGGTTGCGACGCTCGGCCTCTGCAACGATCGCCTCGCGCTGGCTTTTCGAGTTGGAAACAGCTGTGAACGTGCTCAGTGGATAACGTTCTGCGGCCCACAGACTGAATGAACCCCAGCCACAACCAAGGTCGAGAACGGTCTGACCGTCGAGCAGCTGGGCTCGCGCCGCAGTCACGTTGAGGGCACTCGACTCGGCCGCATCAAGGCTCGTACAGCCTTCATCCCAATAACAACAGCTGTATTTCCTTCGACAGCCAAGCACGAGGTCGAAGAATTCAGCCGGAACCTCATAGTGCTGAGTGTTCGCGAGTTCCGGTACTGGCGCTATCGGGCTCTCGTCCATAATCTCGATGAGCCCCTCTTGGTCCACCGCACCCCACTCGCAGTCTAAGGCGCTGATTTCCTTAAGACGCTCTTTTAGTAATCCCCGAATACCGAGACGGATTACGTTGTCCGGCATTAGACCCATCTCGGTCCAGTCAAGGATCTTCCCTGTCGTCTTTACAGCATTTGCGTTCAAGCCGAATTCTCCGACTCGTTAGCTTTGGATTCGAGAATTTCCGCCAGACGCTCGAGCCCCTGATCAATATCACTACCAAGCGCTACTGCCCCTGCTCGCTCGATGGCATTGCAAAAGTCGACTGACGCGAAGCCCCCAACAAATACTGGCAACTCGGTTTCATCAGTTAGACGCGCAAGGTCTCTCTCGATGACGATCCTTTCGGGTTCTATCGCGCCCGATAGAACGATGGCCTCACAGTGCGCTTTGTCAGCCGTGCTCGACAGATCGTCAAGAGGCATATCCGCTCCAAGCAGAACAAGCTGCCAACCGGCATGATGAGCAGCCAACCCGAATAAGAGCAGACCAACCTCATGATGCTCGCCCGGAAAACACGCGACAAGTATTCGTCGGCCGATGTTTTCACGCTGGCGATGATGGAAACGGGCGCCTAGCGCATTGCGCAGATAGAAAGCGAAGAAATGCTCCTCGGCTACGCTGCCCGTACCGGATCGCCAACGCTCGCCTAACGCGACGAGCAAAGGGATCATTAATTCCCGGGTGACGGTTCCGACAGGGTGCAGGGACAGAGCATTGCCGTAGGTCGATTCGAGCCGTCTTTCGTCGAACTGAACGATCGCGGAGATCATCTCTTTGCGGTATCCATCCCAGACGGTCGACGTACTGATAACCTTCTGTTCTCGGGTTTCCTGGAGCAGCTTTTGGCCTACCTGGCCGATCCGCATACCATCGTCGAGTAGCGCAACGACGCGATGGATTAGATCAATATCCTCGCGGGTATAGAGGCGATGGCCGCTGGGCTTACGTACGGGACAGACCAATCCATAACGGCGCTCCCAGGCCCGGAGTGTGATGGCTGGAACGCCAGTCAAGCTCGAAACGGTGCCGATCGGGTATAGGCGCCGTGCCGTAGGCTCTTGGGAATTAACTTCAGTGTTCACGTCAGATCAATAAATTTCTATACAATATATGTACATTATATTCATTTAATTTGTTTTTACTTCTTTTTTTTATAATTTTTTCTATACATTATAGGTATATTTTGGCCTACCCGACTGATTCGGCTAGAATTTTTCCGAAGTTTGGCTGTTACGGGAAATGTAAAGAATCGGAGGCAAAGCCTATTGTTCTCGTAACTGAGGCGGATTACCGATCAATAAATGGAAGATGGCGCGCCCATCCAACAGAATAAGCTCGGACACCCAAAAGGCGTTCGCACCTAGAGCAGCTATTTCAGACTATTCCCACTGACTTGTTGCCTGCCTGGGTACAGCAGTTAAATATCCTTGTCCTCGCCGTGCACGTGGTAGGAAATGTCGCGTGACGGCGGTCGACCCATAATATCAGCGCCAGTAGGCAACCAGGCGCACGGGTTGGCACCCGGAGCCCATATCGTTTTGCAGCTTCCGGGTATAAAGAACTCGACGAAGATGAACTCCTCGTCGCCATCGTTGATGAAGGAATGAATTTCCATTTCGTAGTTGTAGAGCACATCGCCGGCACTTAGCGTAGACGTTTCACCGCCTAGTAACGCGGTACAGTTGCCCTTTAGTACATACTGAAAATGCTCGGCCCCTTCATGGTGATGGGCCGGCGCCTGGGTACCCGATGGGTAACGAATCATCTCACCTCTATACGCGCTCGTGCCTGTCAAAGTCCGGGTCGCCATATAAATACGAGTGCGCGCGTCATGCTCGGACTGCAACACCGGTTCATGCGACCAGTCTGTAGTCCGCAGCTCTAATGGCGTATCGGCAACATTGGGATCGAACCGAATGGCCTCGGGGACCGTTGCCATCAGCAAACGGGTGCCGTTTGTAGTGGCGCTGAACGTACCGGCATAACCCAAAGGTAGGTAGGTCACACCGTTGGCTTCTAGGTCCTGGTCATAGCCAGCTAGCGAACCCGCACCGTCGAGAACCTGGAGCCAACCGAACGTGCCATCGTTCAGCCCCATATCGAACCCCATCCCTTGTTCTAACGTCAAAAGATCAAGTAAAACATTATCCGAGCCGGTATTCTCTGGCGAAAGCAGCGACTGCTTCGTTACTCCAATAGCGATCTTCTGAACCGCGACTTCTGAGCCTCTAACTATAATTGGCATTGCATTCTTCCGAAAAAATATGGCCTTGGTTTCGATCCAAAATCACCCTATAAGGACTCATCGCCTCATAGCGCACTTACGTTCAACTCAGCTTCGAAAGACACCGGATTCCTGAGCGTCGATATCCCGGGGCAACCTTGCATCGTGGCCTTGAGCACGCGTTCCAGCGCTTCCCGGTCGGGTTGCTCTGAAGCACCCACTTCCACTTGGATCGTGACTCGCTGAAATCCAGAGGGCGGTGCGTCCTCCATCATATGTCCCCTGACATCGAGATCCGCCTTAGCCGATGCCTCGAATGTGTCGTACTTGACGTCCCATTTGGCGGCATAGAATGCGAAAACTGCTGCAAAACACCCCAATGCGCCGCTCAACAGATATTCGAGCGGTGTTGGCGCGTTGGCCAATCCTCCGACATGCGGCGGCTCGCTAATTACCCAGCTACGGCCTGACTTGAGACTACGGGCAAGTTCGTTGAGTTCTCCAACTGATCGAACCGCGACCTCAACGGTCGACTGCGGCCCTTGCGGTGCTGCGGCATTCGGGTCCTCGGTATATCGCGCTTCTCGTTCGAGAGTAACTTTCTTAAGCTCGGGAAAGCACGCGCTAACTGGTTCGTGATCGAGGCGAAGATTGTCTGTCATAGGTCTTTACGCTCCTCCCAGCGTGTCGACTTTAATCCATCAAAAATCGTTACCCAGCCTCAGCCTGAAGAGGACGGAATCGTAGCCTCTTCTCTGGAGGTTCAGGCGGAATATGGAAGGCTTCAGTAAATCGGTTCGAGAAATTCCACATACAGCAAAGAACCGTAAGTTCTACGATCTGTTGCTCATTAAAATGCGATTTAATTCTCTGGAATGCGGCGTCATCTTCGCTGGCCGTCAGTTCGGTAACGGCGTCGACCCACGCGATCGCGGCCTTAGTTCGCTCATCGAGACTCTCAGCTTCCTCGAAATCGTCTGTCTGTATGAGAGCGATCTGTTCCTTCGTCAGCCCTGCCTCTGCACCTAGGTCTATATTGTGCAGCAGACAATATTCGGACTTGTTCTGGCTCGAAGTTCGGATGATCACAGCTTGCTCAACCTTGAGAAACTCCTCATCCTCATCAAGGTAACGCATTCGGATACCGCGATTAGCCGTCATCCAAGATTCGAGCGCGCCGGGCGCAAGCGCCATAATCCTAGAGAAGTTACTGACAGTGCCAAACTGTCGGATTGATTCTGAAAATATTTCACCAACTCGTCCCGTCGTGGTCTGCGGATCGAGACCGGAAATTCGTGGAGTCGTCACGACTCGTTACCTCCTAGTGTGCTCGGATTCTGTCTTGATCTTGTTCGTGCCTGAGATTTCGCTCAAGCTCGACAAAGTGAAACCAAGTTTAACTTCTCGGAGCCCGTCAGGTAAGGTGCGTTGCGGGGCCGCGATTGGCTTCAGTTGATTTTCATAAGATAACGATAAACCAACCGATGCAGAACGATAACGACAATATTTCTGCGCCAGCTGACATTACGTCGACCTTGCCGAGAATGGTCGGCTTCTCGCTACCCGCGTTGGGCTTGAACACACTTGTGACAGCGGTCTTCGTGTTCCTGCCCCCACTTTATACCGAGCACCAGCAACTGGGGGCCGCAACGGTTGGCACGGTGTTTCTATTGGCGAAATTCGTGGACTTTATCGCTGCTCCAAGCTGGGGCCTTTTTATGGACAGCTACACCACGCGCTGGGGTCGTCGCCGACCATGGCTGGCATTGTCAACGCCGATGCTAATGCTAGCCATCTTGATGCTTTACAACCCACCTGAGTCCGCCTCGTTACTTTATCTATTCGTTTGGCTAAGCGTTCTTTACGTTGGCTGGTCTGCCTGGACCATTAGTCATACGTCATGGGCATTGGAATTATCTCGAGACTACGACCGCCGCTCTCGCATTACAGGACTTTTGCAGCTTATGGCTATGGTGGGCGGAATTATGATTGCGTTAGTTCCAGCCATCATGGAACGCGTAACATCACCGACCTTCATTGAAAAAACGTCCGCGATCGGCTGGTTCATGATCGTGTTGCTTCCACTAACTTCAGTGATTTGTATAGCGAGCCTGCCTGAACGAAAGACGCCGAATCGGCCACATATCGGATTCCGACGAGGTGCCGCCCTGGTATTCAGTAATATGCCGTTGTTACGAGTGCTAATCGCAAACGCCACGCTCGGCTTCTCCTGGGTGCTGCTGCAGGCCTTGTTCGTCTTTTTCGTCACGTACGCTCTGGGCTTACAAGACTGGCTGGGATTCCTATTAGTCTGCCTTATAGTCGGCGGACTACTGTTTTTACCAATTTGGATTTGGCTGTCTCAAAACTGGCATAAGCACGGGGCTATGCAGGTATCTATGGCCACCGGTGCGGCGGCACTGATACTTCTTCTCTTCTTACCTGAAGGAAACGTTATCCTGGCTGCAGCCGCGTTCCTGCTCGTCGGTGCGAATTCTTCCGCGCTCGAGTTCCTCCCGCGCGCGATGATGGCCGATGTATGCGACCACGATCATGTTCAAAGCGGATCGGAGCGAATGGCGCTCTACTATTCTCTCTTGCAGCTTTCGAGCAAGATCGCAGCCGGTTTTACTTTGTTCCTAGCGCTGACTGTGCTCGGTGCTGTCGGGTTCGACCCTGAGATTGGATCGGATAACAGCACCGAAGCGATTCGCAACTTACGATACCTGATTGTCGGACTGCCAGCGCTGGCTTACGCATGCGTGGTGATTATATTGATTGGATATCCAATCAGCCGCGAACGCCAGCATGCGATGCGAGCAGAGATTGAGGAACGTGAGCAGCTAGCGTTCGACACCCACGCTGATCGTGATAAATCGAGTTGACCCTATAACTTCACGCGAAAAAAATTTGGTCGAAGCCTCCAATAACTGTGTCTTCTCTTCCCTAAGCAGCTCCAGAGTCATTGACGGACTGAGGACCGGACTTACGATAACGATTCTGCATGCGCTGGCGGCCTGTAGTCCTCTGCACATGGTCAACGTACCGGCAGAGACACACAGCAGCCGCATTGATCATCTAGTGATTCATTTCACCGGTGGGAATTTTTCTGAATCTATGCATGTGCTAACTCAGCGCACTGAAGTCCCAGTCAGCGCACACTATCTCGTGCCCGAGAATGGCGATCCGACCTACCCGAGACGACAGCTGCGAATACACCGACTGGTCGACGAGCAGCGTAGTGCCTGGCACGCGGGGCAGAGCTACTGGCACGGTGTGGTGTCACTTAACACCCGTTCCATCGGCGTAGAAATCGTAAATCAGGGGCGTTGCACCTCTATCGATCCCCACCTCGACACAAAAACGCCGGAAAACCAACAGTGTGAATTTCCAGATTATGACCCCGAACAGCTAGATCTCGTGATTAAGCTTCTGCGCGATATACTCGATCGCCACCCTGGCATGGATCCCGTAGACATCGTCGGGCACGCCGACATCGCTCCCGATCGCAGAGCGGACCCAGGGCCGAAGTTTCCGTGGCGCGAACTCCACGAGCACGGTATCGGCGCTTGGTACGATGATGATACCGTCGCAAAGTACCTAGAAGAATTCGAGGCGCAACCTCCAGAACTAACGCTACTTCAGCATGCGCTTAACGCCTATGGATACCAGATCGAACCCAGTGGAGAAAGCGACCCACAAACTAGATTCGTGTTGCGCGCTTTTCAGTCGCATTTCCGACCATCGAACTGGTCCGGACGTTCAGACGTGGAAACCGCAGCCATTCTGTTCGCGCTTATCGAGAAATACCGGCCAGAGGAACTGAGCGACTTGCGAGAAATATCTTTATAAACCTATAAGTTAGAACAAAACAGTCACTCCCATGCGATCGACCCTTTACCTCATTTTCTTTCTGACACTCACATTAGCGGCTGCAGCCGTTGGCGCTCAGTTCATGCCCGGTGCGTGGTACGAAGACCTCAATAAACCGCCATGGAACCCGCCAAACTGGGTCTTTTCCCCAGTCTGGTCCATTCTTTACGTGACGATAGCTATTTCGGCCTGGCTGGTTTGGCGTCGGCTGCACGTGCTGGGATGGCCAATCATTCTGTGGCTCACGCAGCTAGGACTGAACTCAATGTGGTCGTGGCTCTTCTTCGGTCTGCAACGACCGGGGCTTGCCGCTCTGGAGATCGTCGTGTTGCTCGCTGCAATTATCGCCACTGTTATCGCGTTTTTTAGAACCTATCGCCCCGCCGGACTGCTGCTCATCCCCTACGCGGCTTGGGTATCATTTGCTGCCGTATTGAACGTCAGTATCTGGCGCCTAAACGGCTAGCACTGGCTGGATACTCTCCACTGACTCGGGACTAATACCGCGCTTGAGAAAAACGTAGTTGCGAAGTCTCAGGACTGGCCGAACGTACGCGTAGTCGGCGAATTCCGAAAAATGCACGTATTTTCCCCGACCCTTAAACCGGTACCGGGCGTGATCGGCTTGACTTACATAGAAGAAATACCCGTCATACCCAAGGTCGCATAAATAGCTAAACAATTCTCCAGATTCTGCTATGTCGTGATTGCATTCGAACAAGAGGATTGGAAAATCTCGCTGCAGAGTCTTCTTTGCACCCCTGAACACCTCAAACTCGTGATTCTCAGCATCGCATTTAATGAAATGGACCGGACCCAAATCAGTTTCGTTCACATATTGGTCAAGCGTGACAACCGCAACGTCAATCTCGTCCATACCGATTCCAGGTTTATGGTGAAAGCTTGCTCCGCCCGAGCCAACTTTCGTCCGGCGCAATTTAAGCACTCTCCGCTCGGAGGACAATCCCACGCCTTCTATCGTCATGTTTTTCAGCCTGAATCTTCTCTTGACAGATCGTAAATGCTCAACAAGTTCCGGCTGAGGTTCAAACGATACGAGCTTTCCGCTCACCCCGGCAGCTCTAGACATGTATATTGAATAGACGCCTCGATTTGCGCCAATATCCAAAAGCGTACGACCTTTCAGGTCCGCGCCAAGCACTAACCTAATAGAAGGGACCTCCGATTTAAACCGGTAGCGCCAGCATCGGTGAATCATGCGCAGCTTGTTCGATTGGTCTAACATTGCTCCGTAATCGTATCAGCGTACTCAG
>CAYLKA010000076.1:9380-11347 GCA_964384125.1 uncultured Gammaproteobacteria bacterium
CGAGGGTGCCAACCTGCCTGGATTGATGCATTTCGTCAGCCTGCAAGGGCCGGCCGGAGTCGAACTGCACTACACCGAGTTCGTACAACGGGCTGCTATGCGCTATCCGAAATGGACGCAGAGTTGGTTAAATCCAAAGAAGACGATGCATCCCTCCTTGGCGGCCGAATTATCAACAAGCCACACCCACACCATCCTTGGAAAATATCGCTGGGGCATCAAGTTACCATCGAAACCTGAGTGGATACGATCCTGGCACTGCGGTCGAGCATTGAGCCATGCCAAGACCGACATTCTGGTGATCTGGAATCGTACCGCCAGAACCCACTTCGTCTTAGACGCCATGGGCGAGGAGAACTGCATCCATTGGGAACATGGATCCGCTTGGCATCCAGGACGCGAAGCCGAACGTGAGCGGTATTTTCATAGAATTCCGTTGGCGATCGTGAACTCCAACGCATCAGCGCGCGTGATGAAGCTATTGTGGGGGTACTCAGGAGAAACACGGATCTGTCTCAACGCCTTGAGACCTAGCTTGACCCCCCGGGAACCGATTCATAAGCAGTATCCTTCGAATCGTGCAATCCGCCTAGGTGTTGCAGCAAGGCTGATGCCGGTCAAGGGCGTAGCATTGGTGCTGCATGCTGCGGCAATGTTGAAACAGCAGTCATTAGACGTCGAATTGCATATTGCGGGCACCGGGGTTGAACGGGAGCGCCTCCGCTCTCTGGCACAGAATTTAGGTATCGCTTCCGTTACCCAGTTTCATGGGGCGGTTCGAGACATGGAACACTTCTACCGGAGTATTGACTGCCTAGTGCATCCACCGCTAACGGAGGCCTTCGGATTGGTCGCCATCGAGGCGGGAGGGTATGGTTGTCCTGTTATTGTTGCCGCGGTGGATGGTTTGCCGGAAGCGGTTAAGAATAGGGTCAGCGGGCACTGCATAACCCCTACGCTTTCACTGGCCGAGTACGCTGAGCTGGCCGGTGCGTTGGATGGTATTCCCGAGTGCGTCTATGACCCAGTGAAAGACGTACTGTGCGCGCCCAAAGCAGTCGATCCCAACGTACTGGCTGAAGCGGTGCAGAAGCTCTTTTCCGATGCAGAGTCCTATGAACAGATCAGCCGTTCCACAAGCGAATATGTTTTAGCAGAGCGACAGTTTGACCGACACGTCGATCAAGTTATGGATGTATTCAATGGATTCCTGGCCAGGTGAAGGTACTACTGTACAGACGTAGGCTTGACGTCAGAAGTGGTGCCGGTCAGCTCGTTCGCATGCAGGCTGACGGACTCAAGTCGGCGGGGGCGAGTGTCCAACTCGCCTGCCAGCGTGGGGGTCTGAAATTCTTTTTCCGAACCGGTTGGCCAGTCAGGCCATTGTCTCAATCTGGCGTACGGGCGTTGAACGGTTTGTCGAGCCACGTAGTAGTGGACCATGAGATGCAACTACCCGGCGCTGATTTGGTGTTTGTACATAGCTTGGAGAGTGAGCTCGGTCCGACTCGAGACGGCTGGTCCGAGAAAGTCGCTCGGGAGACTGCGTTCTTTAAAGCTTTGACGCCCACCACGCCAATCGTAGCCAACTCCCAGCTGATAAGAGCGGCCCTCATAAGGCACTTCGACGTGGATGCCGAAAGAATACTTGTGCACTATCCCGGGTTTCAGTCCGGAAAATTCGAAGCGAGTGGGTCAGCGACCCTTCGTCGCGCGGCGCGTCAAACTCTCAAACTCGAAGACCAAACCCCCCTAGTGGGATTCGTGACGTCAGGTGATTTCCAGACGCGCGGACTCGACACGTTTCTTTCGAGCGCCGAGCAGATTGCTCAGGTCAGGCCTGATGTGAACTTTCTGATTGTCGGTTCGAAGCGCCTGCCCGATTGGGCCGCTGCCCATCCGCTAACTACAGCTGGTCGAGTCCACTACCGTCCCAAGAGTGGCAAACCTGAGTTGTGGTTAGCCGC
>CAYLKA010000077.1:0-11261 GCA_964384125.1 uncultured Gammaproteobacteria bacterium
GGAAGCCTATCCGGCTATTTCTTGGTACGCGATGATGAACCTACCCACCGACGATGAACTTGCGAATTTAGACGGCGGACTCAATCGTTATCGCAATGGTATGACCAATAACGGCTGCGTAGGCTGCCATCAGATTGGGAACTTGACCACGCGGACCCTTTCCGAAAAGTTGGGTGATTTCGAGTCCCATGAACAGGCCTGGAGGCGCCGCGTACAGTCCGTCCAGGCCGGCACCAACATGATGCGTCAGTTCACGGACCTCCAGGGGATACCGTTCAAGCATTACGCCGACTGGACCCAGCGCATCGAGGACGGTGAATTGCCAACATTCATCCCCGAGCGCCCCCAAGGGCTGGAGCGCAACATTGTGGCGACAGTGAGAGACTGGTCGGACGAGAAGGCGTACCTCCACGACCTGATCTCGACCGATCGGCGAGATCCCACGGTTAATGGCTATGGAAAGATCTACGGCTCGCCCGAGCTCTCCACAGACAACTTCCCAATCCTGGATCCTGTGAACAATACAGCGACAACGTTCTTAGCCCCGGTTCGGGATGAGGACACGCCATTCGCAGGCAACGTGGTACAACCCTCGGTCTTCTGGGGCAACGAACGCATCTGGGACAGTAAGGCAAACTCCCACAATCCAATGTTGGACCAGGATGGGCTCGTCTGGTACACGGCCCGAATCCGCGCGCCGAACAACGGCGCCTTCTGCCAGGAAGGCTCCGATCACCCCGCGGCCAAGGCCTTCCCCACGACGCGGGCAAACCGGCAACTCTCCGTGTATGCCCCCGAGACAGCGGAATACACCTTCATCGACACCTGTTACTCCACGCACCATCTGCAGTTCGCCTATGACGATAACAACACGCTGTGGACCAGTGGCGGCGGCGAGGTTGTCGGTTGGTTGGACTCTAAGATGTTCCTTGAGACGGGCGATGCGCAAGCCTCTCAGGGCTGGACACCCGCGATTCTCGATACCAACGGTAACGGCAAACGCGACGCGTACGTGGAGCCTGGCGACCCAGTGAATCCGGCCATGGACAAACGAATCATCCCCGGTTATTACGCGGTCATGCCGAACCCAGCGGACGACTCTATCTGGGGCGCGAACCGTGCCTATCCAGGGTCCGTCGTTAGGTTGGAACCAGGGGAAAACCCCGTGGAGACTGCCCTGGCCGAGACTTATAACGTGCCGCTGCCCGGATTCGGTATTCGCGGTGCCGACATTGATAGCCAAGGCGTGGTTTGGGGCTCACTTGCAAGCGGACACCTCAGCGCATTCGATCGCAGCAAGTGCACGGCACCGTTGAATGGACCCGAAGCGACTGGAGATCACTGCCCCGAGGGCTGGTCTCTGTATCGCTACCCAGGTCCGGACTTCAACGGTCACGACGAATACAGCATCGAGTCGAGCTACTACAGCTGGGTCGATCAGCACAATACCGCGGGCCTCGGCGAGGATGTGCCTATGTCGACGGCTAACCTCTATGACGGCGTGCACGCTCTGGTGGACGACGAGTGGGTAACGATGAGAATTCCTTATCCTCTCGGCTTCTACAGTAAGGGTTTCGATGGTCGTATAGACGACCCGGACGCCGGTTGGAAGGGCCGTGGCCTTTGGGTATCCGAGGGTGATCGCACTCCATTCTGGCATGAGCACGACGGGACGGGTAAACCGATCGTCGTACACTTCCAGACACGCCCGGACCCACTGGCGAAGTAAGGCACAAGCCGACCTTCGCAAGTCGGACCAGAAACAAACCCCTTCCTGCCCGTCGCGGGAAGGGGTTTATTTTCGTACGCGAGTCATGACGTCATGACGATTGATCTCAGAAGCGACACCGTCACTAAGCCTTCCAAGGCCATGCGCGAAACTATGGCAGCGGCACCGGTCGGGGATGACGTGTACGGCGAAGATCCTACGATTAACCGCCTCGAAGAAAGCGCGGCGGCGCTTCTAGAAACCGACAGCGCCTTATTCTGTGCAAGTGGCACACAAGGAAATCTCCTAGCGTTGCTCGCCCATTGCCAGCGAGGAGACGAGTTCATAGTCGGGCAAAATTCTCACACCTACCAGTATGAAGGCGGTGGCGCCGCCGCGCTGGGATCAATGCATCCCCAACCTCTCGACTTCGAGGCCGACGGCACCCTGGATCTCGACAAAGTCGCGGCAGTCATTAAACCGGACGACTACCACTTTCCGCCGACCAAGCTGTTATGCCTTGAGAACACCCGCGGCGGCTCGGTCTTACCAATGGACTATCTGCAGGCTACTCGCCGTTTCGTCGACGAGCATGGCCTCGGGCTACACCTAGACGGAGCGAGGATATTCAATGCGTCGATCGCGCTCGGCATTCCCGTCGCAGACATCTCCCGGCACTTCGACTCCATTTCTTTCTGCCTGTCCAAGGGGCTTGGTGCGCCAGTGGGCACACTGCTCTGTGGAGACACGGATTTCATCACCGAAGCGCGCCGTTGGCGAAAGACCCTGGGAGGCGGGATGCGCCAGGCCGGCATTATCGCAGCGGCAGGCCTCTACGCACTGGAGAAGCATATTGAAAGACTCGCCGAGGACCACGCGAATGCCCTATCACTAGCGCGGGGGCTTGGTGATATCGATCGGATTGACGTGACGAACGTTCAGACCAATATGGTTTATATCGATGTCGGAGACGCTGACTCCCACGCGTTAACCGAATTCCTTCATCAACGCGGTGTACTCATCCAGGGACAAGGCCAACTCCGGCTCGTAACTCACCTGGATATCGATGAGAAAGATATCGAGACGGCCATCGCTGAATTCAAGGAATTCTTTTCGACTTAGGGCTCCGTGTCGTTTGGCACATAACGCCTCTCCCAACGGCGTCCCAACCCAGTCAGAATCTCGTAGCTAATGGTCCCCGCCGCCCGGGCGACGTCGTCCAGGGCCACGTTCGGACCCACGAGCTCCACGAATTTCCCAGCTTGCGCACACTCGAGCGGGACGGCACTAACGTCCAGGGTAATCAGATCCATTGATACCCGACCTACGACCGGCACCTTTCTACCGGCGAGAAACGCCACCCCGCAATTACCCAAGGTTCGCGGGTAACCATCCGCATAGCCGGTGCCCACAGTAGCGAGTCGGGCCGGGGAATTGGCCTTGTAACTCGCACCATAACCCACAGTTAACGGCTCAGTAACCTCACGTACCTGAAGAATCAAACCCTCAACCGTCACCACAACTTCCATGGGATTATCCCCGGAAACGAAGGGGTTACCCCCGTAGAGCGCGATTCCCGGGCGCACCAGATCCCCACGACTAGACGCATCCAGCATGATGCCCGGGGAGCTACCGATTGAGGTTTTGGCCTCCGGTAGTTTTGCTCGTAAGGCATCAAAGCGCTCAATCTGCTCGCCCGTGAGCGGGTGAGACGGATCATCAGCGCAGGCCAGGTGAGTGATCACATACTCAACATCGAGGTCATTGAGTAGACTCTCGGCGGCCACGTGTTCCACCTCGCCGGCACTCAATCCGAGCCTCGACATCCCCGTATCGATATGAACGACACAGCGCGTCGACCGCGCCACCGTTCTCCACCTCTTGATTTGCTCAATGGAATTGAGCACCGGCGTCAACCTCGCTCTCAGCAAGGCGTCCTCACCATTTGGGGGCGCGCCCTCGAATACATAGATGTCTGACTCAGGAAGGAAGCCACGCAGCTCCGCCCCCTCCCCTGAACTGGCCACGAAAAATCGTCTACAGCCTTCTTCGAACAGGCGCCGCGCCACCGGCCCCACACCCAACCCATAGGCGTTGGCCTTGATGACCGCAGCACACTCACCGGGAGCCCCCGCAGCACTGAGCTTATGGAAATTTCTAGCCAACGCATCTAGATCGACGGTAAGGCGGCCAGGACCCGGGGAGATGATAGGGATCGTCACATTTTTTAGGCTAACATACCGCCCCCTTTCCGGCCTTTAGCCTATTACCCGAGAGCATCCCAATGAGCGAAACCTTTTCCGCACTCCGCATCCATCGAACCGAGGGTGTGAACCATTCAGAACTTGAGCAACTCACCGTTGATGACCTAACTCCAGGGAACGTCCTCGTACGCGTTGAGTACAGCACAATCAACTACAAAGACGCGCTCGCTGTCACCGGTGCGGCCCCGATCATCCGCGAGTACCCCTGCATAGCAGGTATTGATCTAGCGGGCGAGGTCGTGGAATCGCAAGACGAGCGGTTCAAGCCGGGAGAGAAGGTAGCCTCTCTAGTAGGCGGTCTGGGTGAAACCCGGGATGGTGGCTATGCCGAGCTCGCACGCGTCGACGCTAGTTCCCTTGAAGTGTTGCCAGACGCGATCGACACGCGTACGGCGATGGTGCTAGGAACCGCGGGCTTTACCGCAGCCCTTGCCGTACACCGCATGGAGCAGAACGGGCAACGCCCGGACCTTGGCCCGATTGTCGTAACGGGCGCCACAGGTGGAGTGGGCGCCGTAGCGATCGATCTCTTCAATGGCCTGGGCTACGAAGTCGCGGCACTGACCGGGAAGGTAGAACAACGTGATTTTCTGGAGTCTATCGGTGCTAGCACCATTATCGACCGCCGTGAACTCGAGCTCGAGACGAAACCGCTCGGCCGCGCTCAGTGGGGCGGCGCAGTGGACAATCTCGGTGGGGATGTCCTGTCGTGGCTCACCCGTACAGTGCGCCCATCGGGAAACATAGCAGGCATCGGACTGGCCGCAAGCCCAAAACTGCACACGACTGTCATGCCATTCATTCTTCGGGCCGTTAATCTTCTCGGCATTAACCTAGAGTTCTATCCGGAGCTTCGGGCTAGCCTATGGGCACGGTTGGCGGACGATCTGGCGCCTCAACATCTCGACGTCATCACGACCCGGGAGGTAACGTTGGACGAGTTGCCAGAGTGTTTCGAAGCGTACATCGAAGGGAGTGTCACAGGCCGGACCCTGGTCAAGATCACCTAACGAGAAACGCAGCGGAGGACCTTAGATCTCGATGGAGTAGAAAAAGAGCGCCCGGCTTACCCCTCGCGCCATGCTCAAGGCGCCGGCGCCTGTCGAAAATGGTAGTCGTAAGGCGTACCAGCCTGGCGAGCGTTAAGCCAGATCGTGAGCATGCCCTCAAGCACCTCGGAAGAACGTATAGGCCCCACGTCGACGGGCTCCAGCCCCATTCCCGCCACCAATTCGGCCACCGTCTCTTTAGCATCTGAATCGTTCCCGGCCAGCGGAATGGTCACTGGGCCATCCGGATCGGTCATGGTGGCGTAGTTAAGCGTGTTGAACGCCTTGACGACATGTGCGGTCGGCACAAGCTCCTGAATCATCAGACCGTTTGAAGTCTCGGCCGTGTGATCGAAATACCCGTCTTCACCGGGGGCGACGCGGTTCGTCGGGTCAATGATGATCTTGCCGGAGAGATCGCCAAGACTGCCTACGGCGGCCTCGGCAACACCACCGGGCACGGCAAGCACGACGATGTCAGCGCCAATTACCGCTTCGGTGGGAAGCGCTACAGCAGCATTCCCGGGCGTGCGAGCCACCAGCTCCTGCACGTCAGCGCGCTCCGGCTCTCGCGAGCCGTAGACGATATCGTGACCCTGAGCAGCGAACTCAGGACCCAGCGCACCACCGACATTGCCGGTACCGATAACGGCGATGGTGTCCGCCATGGCGGAGCCAGTTGCCAGTGCGAAGACAAGAGACGCCATACACAGGGCCAGTTTTCGAACTATGGGCGTCACTATCATGCGTCTCTCCGAATAGGTTAATAGGGCGAGCCTCCTGGGGCCCCTTCGGGCCAAAAGGCTCAGCCATGCATGATAACGCAACCCCTGACTTAGCCGCGATCAGGGGTAGCACCTGGAACGCCGGTGAGCTATCGTCAGGGTAACGAAAACGGGAAGGTAGGAGGCCGGAGTCATGGCGAGTTTCACCATCAACGGCGAGCAGGTCGATGTAGATGCCAATCCCAACACACCTTTGTTGTGGGTGGTCCGCGAACACCTCCAACTCACAGGCACGAAGTTCGGTTGCGGAGTAGGACAATGCGGCGCTTGCACGGTCCATGTAGACGGCGGAGCCACGTATGCCTGCCTTACACCAGTCTCTGCCGTGGAGGGACGCGAAGTCACGACCATTGAGGGGCTTTCAGCAAGCGGGGATCACCCACTGCAGCAAGCCTGGGTAGCCGAGGAAGTGCCGCAATGTGGATACTGCCAGTCGGGACAGATCATGCGGGCCGCCGATCTTCTGGCGGATAACCCCCAACCAAGCCGCGAGGAGATCGTGGCTCATATGAGCGCGAACATCTGTCGGTGCGGCACCTACAGCCGGATCATCCGTGCCATTGAGCGCGCGGCGGAGGAGGTGTGACATGAAACGAGAAAAGCAAGCGACCAAGCTCGTAACAACACGCCGGGAATTCCTCCAAGGGGTAGGCGTCACCTTCTCAATAGGTGCGACAGGTGTCATCGGGGCCTGCAGCATGCAACCCGGGGCCGAAAGCACATCGACCCCGGACGCATCCGCCAATACCGAAATCTCACCCAATGCCTGGGTGAGCATCGGGGCTGACGACACAATTACTATCCAATTCGGCGGTACTGAAATGGGTCAGGGCACCATGACCGCCCTACCCCTGGTGCTAGCGGAAGAACTGGATGCGGACTGGGATCAAGTACAGGTAGAAACCGTCGCGACTCACGATCCAGTGTACGGAAACCCCAACGCATTCGGGTACTACGGTTTCCCGATTCTTTACACCGCCGGCAGCCAAACCTTGCGGGGGTATTTCCCCGCTATGCGCCAAGCGGGCGCGCAGGCCAGGAAGTTCCTGCTCGAGGCGGCGGCGGCGGAATGGGGCGTGCCCGTCCAGGAACTAGAGACCGAGCCCAGCCTGGTCGTGCACCCGGCATCAGGTCGACAAATGAGCTACGGGCAGATCGCGGCTTTCGCCGAGGTACCCGGAACTCTTCCCGAAGTGGACGAGAGCGAGTTCAAACCCCACAGTGAATTTCGCTACCTGGGGACGGACATCACACGCGTCGACGTCCCTGCAAAATCTGACGGCTCAGCCGAATACGGTATCGACGTCCAAGTCCCCGGTATGGTGTATGCCTCGGTTCTCCGCACCCCGGTCGAGGGGGAGGAACCCATGGAGGTAACCGACACCGCAGCACGTGCTGTGGAAGGCGTCATCGATATCGTCACCCTACCCTACGGGGTTGCGGTGGTAGGCGAGACCGTAGAGGCCACATTGTGGGGCAAGGACGCACTCCAGGTCACCTGGACCGAGAACTCACCTTTTCGGCAGGTTGCCCAAAACCGTGACCTCGACGATTACGAAGCACGCGCCCGGGACCTGAGTTTCAGCACTGACAATCCACTCTGGCAAGACGTGGGCGACATCGATCCAGCGTTCTCGGATGCCGACCGGATCATCGAAGCGGTCTATCGCGCAGATCCGGCCTACCACGCTCAGATGGAACCCATGAACGCCACGGCAAGCGTCTCGCAAGACGGAAAGTCGGCGGAAATCTGGATGAGCACTCAAACCCAGAGCCTTACTGTCATGGGAGCGGCTGAGGCCTTGGAAACCACCATGGACCGCATCACGCTGCATCCGATGTACATCGGAGGAGGTTACGGCCGGCGCGCCGAGTACCGTGCGAGGTGCCTTGATGATGCCTTGTTCGTCTCTCGGGCTATCGGTAGACCGGTGAAGGTCATCTGGAGCCGGGAAGATGACGTCAAGGACGGTGCCTTCCGACCACTGGCGGCACAACTGATGCGAGCCGCACTGGGTACCGACGACAGTATCACTGCGTTGCAGCAACGTGTTGCCACACCTTCGGTACTGGGTTACTTCAACGAGCCTCGCTGGGAAATCGCGGAAGGAACCGATGGCATCTCCATGAACGGTGCACAGACTACGCGCTACGACATTCCGAACATCCGTGCCGAGCACCTTATTATGGACCGGTGCTGTCGGGTGGCCCCGTGGCGGGGCGTCGGAACAAGTTACACGCGTTTTGCCAACGAATCCTTCATCGACGAGCTCGCCCATGCCCAGGGCGTCGACCCGCTGGCGTTACGTATTGACCTCACACGCAACGACCCGGACGGCAGAGCCGTCCTGGAGGAGGTCGGGCGCATGGCAGAATGGTCTCGCCCGCGAGAAGGGAGGGCGTTAGGAGTCGCGCTATCCGATTACGGCGGTCAATCTGTGGCGGCCGGTGTCGCAGAGGTCTCGGTGGACGAAGAGACCGGCGAGATTCACGTGCACAACTATTGGATGGCCATTGATGCGGGCTTCATCGTGGCGCCCCGCAACACTGAGGCGCAGATGGAAGGCAACATCATCTACGGTCTGAGTAACGCGCTCATGGAACGCATCACCTACAACAACGGCACTGTAGACCAGTCCAATTTCTATGATTACCAGGTCATGCGCATGGACGAAGTACCCGAGATCCAGGTGAAAGCGTTAACCAACACCAAGCCACCCAGCGGTGTGGGTGAGCTGGGCCTCGCCACAACCGGAGCGGCTGTCGCCAACGCGGTGTTCGCGGCAACCGGCGCGCGTGTCAGGGAGCTGCCGCTCACAGCAGACCGGGTCCTGGCCGCCCTCCGAGCCTAAAACCGGCCCTAGCCGAGCCCACGCTGAACTACCTCGGCTGGGGTGGAGAGGGCGTGGCCTTAAAATCCGTGAGCTAGTAACGTCAGGTAATCCTTATGAGGAGTCAAGTTTTAAAAATGTTTAAGAACATACGAATGCTATCTTTCAGTCTGACCTACGCATCACTCCTGATCGTTGGCTGCAGCCCATTGGACCAGCCCCCCCTGACAATTAGCGAAACTAGCTTGATAGGAAACCCTAATCCGGCAGTGCCCCTTGCAGCGATAATGAGAGTGACTACTGATGTGCCAACTAGATTAACTCTGAATATTAGTGATGAGGAACAAAACTGGAGTGTAACCCCGAGCCAAGCAATGGTCCTCAATCACGAGGTCCCCGTTCTAGGACTCAAATCCGAGAGGACCTATAGCGTGACCGCTGTGCTTGAAGACGCAGATGGGCGCACCGCTGAAGCACCCGCTCAAGTATTTGAAACGCCACCACTACCGGACACATTCCCAACACCCGTTATCAATGTCCGTGACCCTTCGCGCATGGAACCGGGAGTCACACTTTTTAACGTCAATGGCCGTTGGGAAGCGGATGGAAGCGCGACGCTAGAGAACCTTCCTGCCGTAGTTGTAGACGACCACGGCCAATTCATCTGGTATTACATCCCTGACGGCCATCGTGTCCATGATGTACGACGACTCAATAATGGAAACATAGCCTATACAGTCTTACCCGGGCATAACCAACTCATTGAAATCGATATGCTGGGTAATGTTCAGCGAAAATTTCACTTGGCTGGTATGACAGACGAGTCAATAGAAGGCAGCATCTCAGTTGACACTGATTCGTTGCATCATGACTACGTTGAACTACCCAACGGCAATCTGCTTTTGCTGAGCTCAGAATCCCGTGTTATTCAGGACTGGCACACCAGCGAACCGGATCCCGATGCGCCTCGGGCACCAGCCAACGTTATTGGAGACGTTGTTGTCGAAGTCTCACAAAACGGAGAGATAGTTAACGAGTGGAGTTTATTTGATATTTTGGACCCCTATCGCATTGGCTATAACTCAACTAGCGAGAATTTTTGGAGAAACCACTACGGCGATACCGCAGAGAGCAAAGACTGGACACATGGTAATGCGATTATTTATGAAGCAAGTGATCATTCCTTTGTGATGTCCGTCCCATACCAGGATGCGGTTATCAAGGTGAGTATGGACACAGGTGAGTTAGTTTGGATCCTTGGCAATCATGACAACTGGAGAGAACCTTGGAGTGACAAACTACTCTCCCCTGTTGGAGCAGTTGAATGGTCCTATAAACACCACGCAATTACACACACGGAAAATGGAACCTATCTTCTTTTCGATAACGGAACAGGCCGATCAAGCCCGTATGATGACCAGATGGCCTTAGCTGATAGTTATAGCCGAGCTGTTGAATATGCCGTCAATGAACAAACAATGGAAGTGAGTCAACCGTGGGTCTACGGCCCCAACCAGGAACAGTTCTATGCGCGTTATTTGGGAGATGTTGACTGGCATGAACAAAGTGACACGATCCTGATTAATGTGGGGGGAGCTGAAACAAACTCCGAGGGAGTAAACGTTCCACCCGCAGACGCTAACCGCTGGGCACAAATCATGGAAGTAACACATTCGGTTCAACCTGAAAAAGTATGGGAACTTCGTTTGCAGCAACCTGACACAGGCTGGTCAATCTATCGTGCAGAGCGGATAGCAGATCTCTATCCATAATCTCTAACAAAAAGCTGACGACAAAACATGAGAACGTTTCGCATATAGATGTGACAAAGCCGTACGGCAAAAAAGCTCCTGATGGGCTCTGGAATATTCCTGCAGCCGATCGCAACAAAGAACCTATTCTTTCAGTTCTTCAAAATGCCCTTCCGACGAGAGGCCTAGTAGTGGAAGTCGCTAGTGGCACGGGTCAGCATGTGATCCACTTCGCTAAAAATATCGGTGAACTTACCTGGTTACCGTCTGACCCAGATATCGAATTCCGAAAATCAATCGAGACACGAATACGGGATTCCGCGTTGGGAAACGTGAGAACGCCTCTAAATCTAGATGTTTTGGATAACCCTTGGCCGGTTAGTGAGGCGGATGCAGTTTTATGTATCAATATGATTCATGTCGCGCCCTGGGAAGCAACACGAGCGCTTATTCATGGGGCGGAACGCATTCTATCTGCGGAGGGCATATTGTTTATGTATGGGCCTTATCGCCGCTCCGGCGCACACACTGCCCCAAGCAATGAGGCATTCGACGTACGCCATAAAGACCAAAATCCAGATTGGGGAATACGAGACCTGGAAGACATTGAGAAGCTCGGGGAGCGGGTCGGTTTACTTTTAGAGACAGTCATCGAGATGCCCGCTAATAACCTTAGCCTTGTGCTTAAACTCCAGCGTTAATATCGCAGAGTGCCAACCCCTGACATCACTAAATATTTTACGGATACCTTCATCTGATCTAGATACAACTTTTCCATTGTAATTATCAATATTGATTCTCCCACGTCCACGCCCTGCACTAACGTTAACAGGAAGATCGGCACTAGAGGGCATTGTTATAGAAACTGGTTTC
>CAYLKA010000078.1:0-10744 GCA_964384125.1 uncultured Gammaproteobacteria bacterium
CCGGAGTTCATGAAGACAGCGCGAGAGGTATGCGATCTGCACGGCTCGCTGTTGATACTGGATGAGGTACAAACCGGAGTCGGGCGCTTGGGAACACCGTTCGGCGCCGATTTTTATGACGTGCAACCGGACATGTTGACCACAGCCAAAGCGCTCGGCGGCGGATTCCCATGCGCTGCATTGCTCATGACCGACACCCTGGCCGCCGACCTCGGAGCCGGAGCGATGGGATCGACGTTCGGTGGTGGTCCTTTAGCCTGCGCCGCAATTAAGACCATCCTCGAGGTCATCCAGGAAGAAGAGTTGCTAGCACAGGTTCGAGAGGTCGCCGCACTAATTCAAGCAAAGTGTGTATGCGGTCCAGTCACCGGCATACAGGGAGCCGGGTTCCTAATCGGCCTAAAGACGGCGCCCCCCGCGAGCCGGGTACGGGACGCACTGCTTGAGAACAACATCCTGACCGGAACGAGCGCAGACCCCCACATCCTACGCTTGCTACCCCCCCTTATTCTCGAAGACCAGCACGTGGACTCGCTCGTCCAGGCGCTACAGGAGCTGAACTGTGAATCGCTTCAATGATCTAACTGATTTCTCAGTGGAGGAAGTAAAAACTCTGCTGGAGTTGGCCAAACGGCTCGAACGCGAACCGGAGCCGCGTGCCCTGGAAGGCAAGGTGTTGTCTCTCCTCTTTCTCAGCCCCTCCCTGCGCACACTCGCCTCCTTTCAAGCGGCGATGTCTCGTCTGGGCGGCGGCTCGTTCGTGATATCCCCGGAAATGTCTATCCACGGCCTAGAATCCCGCCCCGGGATCGTCATGGATGGTGCGGCCGCAGAGCACATACGAGAAGCGGTCCCGGTGATAGCCTCCTATGGTGATGCCCTCGGCATCCGAGCGTTTGCCGAAAGAAGGAACCTCGAGGACGACCTTGCGGACCGGGAGTTCGACAACCTCGCCTCATTGGTGAACGTCCCACTAATCAATATGGAGTCCGCGATCCAACACCCGTGTCAAAGCCTGGCGGACTGGAAAACTCTGGATGATCTAAACATTCCGGCTCAAGGCGGGCGCTTTGTGCTGTCCTGGGCCTATCACCCGCAAGCCCTGCCACTCGCGGTTCCGGCAGCGACCGTCCAAATGGCGGCCCAACGCGGGATGGACACCGTTATTTTGCGGCCCCCTGGCTTCGAGCTGCCGGAAAGTATTATGGAGAAGACTCGCGAGGTCGCCAGTGAGAACGGCGGCAGCGTCAGTGAAACGACTGATCGGCGAGAAGCCATGGAAGGCGCCCACGTTATTTACGCCAAGTCTTGGTCCTCAACGTCTCACTACGGTGACCGACCGGGCGACAAGGCGCTTCGTGAGGAGCTGGTAGACTGGTGCGTCGATGAGTCCTGGTTCGACAACGCTCGTAAAGACTGTCGCTTTATGCACTGTCTACCTGTTCGACGCGGCGTCGTCGTTGCAGATCAAATCCTGGATGGCCCCCGCAGTGTCGTTATTCAAGAAGCCAATAATCGTATGAAGGCTCAGATGGCAGTGCTCCATAGCATGTTGAGCGGGTAGCCTGATCATGCCACGACTAAACAGAAACGAGAGAGCTATTGCGGTGAACGCACTGAAACGAGCGGCGCCGTATATTCGGATGTTCAAGCGCAAAATTTTCGTGCTCAAAGCGGGCGGCGATGCTTTCGCCACACCCGAGGGAACCCGCACGATCATGGAGCAAGTCGGCCTTCTCCAGGGAGTCGGTATCCGGGTCGTCCTGGTGCACGGGGGCGGCCCCCAATCCACGAAGCTGGCTGAGGCGCTCGGCGTCACCACCGAGTTCGTCGACGGCCGCCGCATAACTGACGAGAGCTCGCTCGAAGTAGCGATGATGGTATTGAACGGTCAGATCAACACGCGCCTCCTAGCAGCCTGCAGGGATCTCGCTATCCCCGCTGTCGGCATAAGCGGTGTCGACGGAGGTTTGATCAGAGCGCACAAGCGTCCACCAGTCCCCAGCGACTCCGGCGAGACCGTGGACTACGGATTTGTCGGTGACATCGACGAGGTGGATACAAGCATTATCTTGAAACAGTTGGATAACGATCTGATCCCGGTTATCAGCCCTTTGTCCGCCGATGAGTCCGGAACTTTGTTGAACATCAACGCGGATACGGTTGCCGCGGCAATCGCAGTGGCCCTCGGCGCAGAGAAGCTAATGTTCGCTACAGGCGCGCCGGGCATATTAGAGTCGGTCGACGACCCTCGTTCGGTGATCTCTTATCTAGACATCTCCGGATTGACCAAGCTCCGGGACGAGGGCCGGCTTGCTGATGGGATGCTACCAAAGGCAGCAGCGATTGAGCGGGCGCTCAATGGCGGCGTCCCCCGAGTGCACGTGATCTCCTACAACCTTGCCGACAGCCTGCTGCTCGAGATCTTTACGAACGAAGGTATGGGGACGCTAGTCGTCAACGACATAGAAAACCTCAGCCCGGCAGAACAAGGTTAGGTTCACATGAGCCGGTTATGGGACAAGGGAGCGCCGCTGGATCAACGGATCCTTAAGTTCACTGCCGGGGACGATCACCTCCTCGATCAACGGCTGGTCGGCTACGACGTACTCGCTTCCATAGCCCACGCGCGAATGCTCGCCCAACAGGGCTTGTTGAGTTCAGAAGACTGCGAAGCTATCTGCATTGGACTCACAGAGCTAGGAGAACAGCATGCTCGCGACGAATGGTCCATTACGCTGGAGGAGGAAGACGCCCATGGGGCGCTCGAGTCCCGGCTCATAGAAAAAATCGGGCCGGCCGGGGGACGTTTACACCTAGGACGCTCCCGAAACGACCAGGTCCTCGCTGCGCTGCGTCTGTACATGAAGGATGCCGCCGACACGCTCCGAGAAGGCGCTGAGACGGTTGCCCTTGCCTTAGATGCCCTTGCCGAACGCCAGGGTGATTGCCCTTTACCGGGTTACACCCACATGCAACCGGCCATGCCCAGCTCGGTCCGACTCTGGGCTGAGGGCTTTGCCGCAGAGCTACGCGACGACGCTGATGGCCTCGACACTGGGAAAAGACGCGCCGATCTCAACCCGCTTGGCTCGGCCGCAGGGTACGGAGCGCCCGGTATCGACCTCGATCGCGAGGCGACACGTGAATCGCTTGGATTCGCAAGCAATCAGAACCCTGTAACAGGCGTGCAGCTCAGTCGAGGGAAGGCAGAGGCCACACTCGTATTCGAGGTGGCGTTGCTGCTGGGAGATCTAGGACGGCTGGCCGCCGATCTGCTGCTGTTCTACACCAGCGAATTCGGCTTCGTGTCCTTACCAGAGGACATGACCACAGGGTCCTCTATCATGCCGCAAAAACGAAATCCCGACGTATTCGAACTAGTGCGTAGTACCGAAGCCGTCGCAACAGGGGCCCTTGCGGAGATATTTGCAATCACGACGAAGCTCAATTCCGGGTATCAACGGGACCTGCAAAGACTCAAGGCGCCGTTGTTTCGAGTCGTGGATCTAGCGGAGGATACGCTAGCAATCATGGCTCACGCACTCGGAGGTATCGCCTTTCGCCCGGAGAACATCAGGTTGGACACCGAGCTCACAGCCGCGGAACGCGCTAATCAACTTGCGATACGTGAAGGGATCCCCTTCCGCGAGGCCTATCGAGTCGTGGCACGCTCACTCGACGACGAGTAATATCGGCGGCGGGTGTTGCGTGAGAGAATGCCCTTCATGACACTCGCCCGAGCCGCCTGCTTAACCTCACTCGTTCTCACTCTCGTAGTGCTGGGAGGTTGTGGACAGAAGGGGCCACTCACGCTCGTTTCACCTCAGCCCGAGCCCTCCGAAGCGCCGGCAACCGGCACACCAACGGACGAAGAAGCCTCCGAGGAGGAAGAATCCTCAGGCAATGACTCCTGAAGCATTAGCGCAAAGTCCGCGTCCGTGAAAGGCTCTCCCAAGACGTCGGGGGACAAGCCGCTCGTACTGGTCGACGGTTCGTCGTATCTGTTTCGCGCGTACCACGCGCTCCCCGCTTTTTCCTCGAGCAAGGGCGAACCGACCGGAGCCGTGTTCGGCGTCCTGAACATGCTCTACAAGCTTCTGGATGACTTCGAGCCCGAGCGGATCGCCGTCGTCTTCGACGCGCCGGGCAAGACTTTTCGCAACGATCTCTTCGCAGACTACAAAGCGAACCGACCACCGATGCCCGAGGATTTGCGTCCCCAGATCGAACCTCTGCTAGAGGCCGTGGAGGCCATCGGAATCCCTGTCGTGAGGGTCAGCGGAGTAGAAGCGGATGACGTGATCGGCACTCTGGCCTACCAGGCGACCGGTGCCGGACTCACCACGCTCATCTCCACATCCGACAAGGATATGGCGCAACTGGTCAACGACCACGTCACGCTGGTCAACACCATGAGCGACACGAGAATGGACGCCGAGGGGGTCCACCAGAAATTCGGCGTCTTTCCGGAACAGATCGTTGATTTTCTGACACTCGTTGGGGATACCTCGGACAACATTCCTGGGGTACCGAGCGTTGGACCAAAGACAGCCGCGAAATGGCTCAACGAGCACGGTGATCTCAAGACCCTGCAGGCTCATGCCGGCGAAGTGGGCGGCAAAGTCGGTGAGCGGTTCCGCGAGAGCATCGATACCCTCCCTCTATATAGAGAGCTGGTAACCATCGTCTGCGACGTGATTCTACCCGTCGAGCTGGATAGCCTGAAGCTCCAAGCACCCAACACCGAAAAGCTGCGATCACTCTACCAGCGGCTTGAACTGCGGAATCTACTCCGGCGCGTAGACGAGCCTCGGGCGGAGCCGGAACTGGGATCCAACCAGGTCGATTACCAAACTGTTATTACCGAAACGCACCTAGAGAACTGGTTGGCGAAAATCGAGGCCGCCGAGCTAGTCGCCATCGATACCGAGACTACGAGTCTCGATTACATGCGTGCGGAGATCGTTGGCCTCTCCCTTGCGACGGAACCCGGTACCGCCGCTTACATCCCGTTGGCACACCGTTACCCCGGCGCACCCGAGCAGCTCGACAGAGATCGGGTATTAGCGGCGCTGAAGCCATGGCTCGAAGGGCCCGGGAAGAAACTTGGGCATCACTTAAAATATGACGCTCACGTCTTCCTGAACCACCAGATTCGCTTAGACGGCATCGCCTACGACTCGATGCTGGAATCATTCGTGCTCAACTCCACCGCGACGCGTCACGACATGGATTCGGTGGCCTCGAAATATCTCGCGGTCCAGACGACGAAATATGAAGAAGTAGCGGGGAAGGGCGCTAAGCAGATCGGCTTCGATGAGGTGGATATCGAGACGGCAGCGCCTTACGCAGCGGAGGATGCCGACATCACACTGCAGATCCACCAGACCCTGTGGCCGAAGCTCCAAGAGATACCGGAGCTTGAGCGCCTGTATCTGGAGATTGAGCAACCGCTCATGAACGTGCTGCAAAAAATGGAATACAACGGCGTTCTCGTTGATGCCGAAATGCTGCGACTTCAGAGCCAGGAACTGACACAGACCATGATGGAAGCCGAAGCCGCTGCGCACACCGAGGCCGGTGGGCCTTTCAACCTCGCCTCCCCAAAGCAGCTCCAGGAAATCCTATTCGAACGTCTGGGTTTACCCGTGCTCGGCAAGACCCCCAAGGGTCAACCCTCCACGGCGGAGAGCGTCCTCCAAGAGCTCGCGGCCGAGTACGAGCTGCCGAGCCTCATTCTCCGATATAGGACGTTATCTAAGTTGAAATCAACCTATACGGACAAGCTACCGCTGGAGATCAATCCGGATACCGGCCGAATCCATACCTCCTACCACCAAGCAGTGGCAGCAACTGGGCGGCTCTCCTCATCGGATCCCAATCTGCAGAACATCCCAATTCGTACCCCAGAGGGCCGCAGAATTAGGCAAGCCTTCATAGCCCCAGAGGGCTACCGTCTGCTAGCGGCAGATTACTCCCAGATCGAGCTGCGCATCATGGCGCATCTCTCTCAGGACGAGGGCCTACTAACTTCGTTCGCCGATGACGAGGATATCCACCGAGCGACGGCCGCGGAGGTGTTCAGCACCGAGAGAAACAAGGTGACCGAATCCGAACGTCGCTCAGCAAAAGCGATTAACTTCGGCCTCATCTACGGAATGTCCGCGTTTGGCCTCGCCAAGCAATTGGGAATAGAACGCTCTGCAGCGCAGGACTACGTGGACCTCTATTTCGACCGTTACCCAGGGGTCAAACGTTACATGGACGAGACCCGAGAGAGTGCTCGCGAGCAAGGGTTCGTATCCACCGTTTTCGGGCGTCACCTCTACCTGCCTGAAATCACCTCCCGCAACCATCAACGGCGACAGTACGCGGAGCGCAGTGCTATTAATGCACCGATGCAGGGCACCGCCGCCGACATCATCAAACGCGCCATGCTCAAAGTGGATGCATGGCTCAGAGAGGGAGACATCGATGCCCGCCTCATCATGCAGGTCCATGATGAACTGGTGCTCGAGGTCGCCGAGGACTCCGCGGAAGACTGCGCCAGGGAGGTCGCGAAAATCATGGAGGCGGCCGCCCAGCTAGATGTACTACTAAAGGTGGAGTGGGGGTTAGGTTCCAACTGGGACGAGGCCCACTAACCCCAAGGTACCCGGTCAAATGGCGCCGTGGAACTTTTTCACAGCAGACGAGACTAACTCTTCGGGCGTGCTAAAGACGACCCCCGCTATCCTCCCCTAGCGTAGCGGTTTTCCCCGGTTACCCCCATACCGGGGACCTCAACCCCGGGTGTGTCCCCCGAATTTCGCACCCGGGGTTTCTTTTATTTAGGCCCCAACCTCGTGCTCCAGCCACGCCGCCAGCACCCCGCGCGCCTCCTCGACTCCCTTCTTCGACGGCCCCGAGAAAAGGATAAGGGGGATGGACGAGGAGATAGTTTCGGCAACCTCGGCTCGCTGCCGAAGACTCGCACTGTGACTGAGCTTATCCGCCTTGGTTAGGAGCACGGCCACAGGGACACTGACCCTTTCGGCCCAGTCCAGCATAACCAGGTCCAGATCATTGAGACCGCGTCGAATGTCGACGGTGATAATCAGCCCCACCAGTGATTTCCGCTCACGAAAGTAGGCCTCTAGCAACTGTCGCCAATGCCGTCGCACTGACTCAGACACCTTTGCATACCCATACCCGGGCAGGTCCACCAGCCGCTTGTCCGCGCCCAGCTCGAAGAAATTGATGAGTTGCGTGCGACCCGGCGTCTTGCTGGTCCGAGCGAGATTGCGCCTTTGCACCATCGCGTTGATCGCCGTGGACTTCCCGGAGTTAGAGCGGCCCGCCACCGCGACCTCTCGTCCAACGTCGCTCGGGAACTGATGAGGCTCGTGGGCACTCTTAATGAAGCAGGGGCTAAAAGAGTTAGACATGGGAACTTCGCTGCTGAGAGTCACTGAAACACTGGGATTCAGTGTGTTAGTGTACAATTTGCCGCCGTTTCCCGGGGAAAGCTTTCGAGGTAACCTGACCTTGGTCGGGAGCACAATACAGCCGATCGGCGGCTTTATTGAGAAGAAGTTACAGGCCGTTGCGAACTATGTTCAAGGCCTGCGCTAACAGATAGGCGCGGGAAGGAGTACAAAAATGACAGGCGGAAAACTTATCACTCGACTGATTGCACCAGTGCTAGCGATCACCGTACTCCTTGTTGGCTGGCAACTCAGCTCTCGGGGCGAGCCCTTAGAGACTACCGTATCCGAAGAGGTGTTGGCTGCGGACACACTCATGCCGGAGGTCCAACAGCGGGAACGCATCGTTCTCGCGCAGGCCGATACCGCCTCGACAGCGGGTAGTTTCCAGCTGGGCACACATTATCAGCGCCTTTCACCCACTCAGCCGACCAGTTCCAGCCCAGACCAGATCGAGGTCGCCGAGGTCTTCTGGTATGGCTGCCCGCACTGTTACACCTTTGACCCGTATCTCGAGAGCTGGAAGGCCGACCTGCCAGCAAACGTTAGCTTCGTCCGAGTACCAGCGGTTTGGAATCCGCTGCTTCAGCTCCATGCCCGAGCCTTTTATACAGCAGAAGCGTTAGGCAAGGACGAAGAAATGCACCCGACATTCTTTCGAGAGATCCACGTGAACGGTAACTACCTCGACTCGGAGCAGTCGCTACAAACGTTCTTCGAGCAATTCGACGTAAGCCCCGAAGACTTCAGCAACGCGTTCAACTCGTTTGCAGTACATACCAAACTACAACGGGCTGATGATCTCTCCCGGCGCTATCGAATCGCCAGCGTGCCAACTGTGATCGTTAACGGGAAATACACAACCGATGCCTCCATGGCCGGCAATTACGACACCTTGATGGACCTCGTCGACGAGCTCGTCGCGTTGGAGGCCGCCGGGAACTAAGGCTACAGCGTCCAAAAACGCCATCTGGGCAGCCATCGAGGCTAGATAGGATCGGGCTCGTCGAGCCCACCAACACCAGGGCCCGACTCTACAATTTTATCTCCGCGCTTTGGCGCGGTATTTTTTGTGCACGCTTCTGTTGCTGCTCTCCGATATAACTACCATGCTCGCTCAAGACTATCTTAGAAATATTGCCATCATCGCCCACGTTGATCATGGCAAAACGACCTTAGTCGATAAGCTGCTTCAACAGGCGGACACACGCGTCGCACTTCCCGAACGAGCGATGGATTCGAACGATTTGGAGCGCGAACGCGGGATCACAATCCTTTCCAAGAACACAGCGATCACCTGGCGCGACTGGCGGATCAATATAGTCGATACCCCGGGGCACGCGGATTTTGGCGGCGAAGTAGAGCGCGTGCTCTCTATGGTGGATAGCGTGTTATTACTGGTTGACGCCGTCGAGGGGCCAATGCCACAGACTCGATTCGTTACAGAGAAAGCGTTCGCGCACGGCTTTACACCCATCGTCGTCATCAACAAGATCGATCGTGACGGTGCACGGCCCGACTGGGTCCTGGACCAGACGTTTGATCTGTTCGAAAAACTAGGCGCGAGCGACGAACAACTCGACTTTCCGGTGATCTATGCGTCAGCGCTCGAAGGTTATGCTAGTAGAGAACCAAGTGTGCGCAGCGGCGACACACAACCGTTATTCGAAGCAATAATCTCGCACGTGCCCGCTCCCAACGTCGATGTTAACGGCCCTCTTCAGCTACAGGTTTCCAGCCTCGATTACGACCCCTACGTAGGCGTGCTCGGTATCGGGCGAATCACGCGCGGCAACGTCAACACTGATGATTCAATCGTAATCGTCAATCCCGATGGATCAACACGCAATGGAAAACTGCTCGAACTCTATGGTTTTGAGGGGTTGCAGCGAAACAAAATCGATGCTGCCGGCGCCGGCGACATTGTGATGTTCAGCGGGATCGAGGATCTCAAGATTTCCGAGACCGTTTGCGCGCGCGAACATCCCGAGGCGCTACCCACACTGCAGATCGACGAACCGACAATCAGCATGACCTTTCAGGTCAACAAATCACCGTTCGCGGGACACGAGGGCAAGTACCTGACCAGTCGGCAGATACGGGAACGTCTCGATCAAGAATTGAAGCATAACGTTGCATTGCGTGTTGAGAACACGGCGGATCCGGATAAGTTTCGCGTTTCCGGGCGCGGCGAGCTACACCTGTCGGTGCTGATCGAGACAATGCGCCGCGAGCAATACGAGCTCGCTGTCTCACGACCGGAAGTTATTGAACAGGAAATCGACGGACGGATCTACGAGCCATGGGAACAGCTGACAGTCGATTTCGGAGCGGACCATCAAGGCGCCGTTATGAGCCGCCTGGCCGAACGCAAAGGCGAATTGGTTTCGATGCTGCCCGACGGACGCGGCCGGGTACGGCTCGACTACCGAATCCCAGCGCGCGGTCTCATTGGTTTTCGCACTGAGTACCTAACTGCAACAGCTGGCACTGGCCTAATCTATCATGTGTTCGATCGTTACGATGATCGAGCTCCGGGAGAAATAGGCCAACGCAATAACGGCGCGATGGTGTCTGTCACCAAAGGGAAAGCCCTCGCCTACTCTTTATTCAACCTACAGGAACGGGGCGACCTATTGATAAGCCATGGAGAGGCTGTCTACGAAGGCATGATCGTCGGCGTCAACAACCGCAATAACGATCTGCCTGTAAATCCGACCAAGGGCAAGCAGCTAACTAATATCCGTGCTGCTGGATCAGACGAGAATATCGTATTGACACCACCGCTACGTTATTCGCTGGAGCAGGCACTGGAGTTTATCGATGACGACGAGCTCGTAGAGGTAACACCGACGAGTATTCGTCTGCGCAAGAAGTTACTAACCGAGGGAGAACGCCGGCGCGACGCGCGGCAGCGCGCCTGATATGACCGAAGCCGAGCTCGATCTTGATTATTTTCGGCAGAAATTGCTGGCGCTGCAGGACGAACTCGAGGCGCTGCAGTCGACGGTCGATGAAGCCGCACAGACAGTCGAACTCGATCAAGCGCGAGTCGGTCGACTATCGCGTATGGATGCGCTACAGGCACAGTCAATGTCGATCGAGGTGAAACGTCGCCAGAATCTGCAGCTTCGCGCCATTGCCGCTGCACTCAGCAGAATCAATAACAATGACTACGGGCTGTGCCCGGAATGCGATACCTCGATCCATCCAGAGCGGCTGAAGCTAGATCCAACTACTAGGCTCTGTATAGCCTGCGCAGAAGCTAAAGAGCG
>CAYLKA010000079.1:0-10736 GCA_964384125.1 uncultured Gammaproteobacteria bacterium
GGGCTTAGACGACTTGCGGACCGCGTTGGGTCAGCTGGAGGCGCGCGTGCTGGCAACGGAAACAGCGGAAGGTTTTTTTCTTCCGGTCGACAGGGTGTTTGCCATGCAGGGTTTCGGGGCTGTCGTCACTGGCACATTGAGGTCCGGTGTCCTTACGACCAATGAGAACGTTGAGATTCTCCCCGGAGGCGAGACGGCTACGGTGAGGGGTCTACAAAACCATAACCAGGCGGTTGAAGCTGCTTACCCCGGTCAGCGTGTCGCAGTCAATCTGAGAAATCTAAAACGGGAGGAGTTCGCGTCCGGCGATGTCTTGGCTTCGCCCGGGTTCCTGAAAGTGACCCGACGACTCGATGTCGAGTTGGAACTGCTCGGGCATCTCAAGGATGGGATAAAGAATGGAACGGCGGTACGTGTTCTATTCGGAACGACAGAGGTCATCGCGAAGCTCAGGTTGCTTGATCAAGCGGCACTGCAACCCGGTTCGACCGGCTTGGTGCAGCTGAGATGTCAGCGCGATGTCACGACGCATCGTAGTGAGCGGTTCATCATCCGAAATATCTCTCCGGTATTTACGGTCGGGGGCGGTCGGATACTTGATGTCGATTCACCACGGCACCGGCGCTTCGACGACTCGGTTACGAACCGGCTTCGGAGCATAGCCGAGGGGGATACAACGGAGATGGTGCGCTCGAGTCTCGCAGAAGCAGGGCTGCGTGGTGCTGACATGGAGGACCTCAGGGGGCGCCTCGGAATCTCGGTTGAAGATATGAAAGGGGCGATTGCAGATGTGGGTGCGGTCGAGGTCGGGGCGCATCGGATCGTTGAGCGATCAGTCTACTCTGAGCTGAAGGACGAAATTCTGGCGTTACTCGAGCGCACTCATGAGGAAAACTCACGTGAGCAGGGTTTGCCGATGGGAAGTATTCCCGGTCAGCTGGACCTGGACATCGAGGAGGGTGTATTGCAGCAGGCCGTCAACGAGCTCGTAGTCGGGGGCGAAGTGCAAAACGACACCTCCATCTTGAGTCTAAAAGGGTTTGATGCGCTGAGTCGTTTGCCTGAGGCTGAGCGTCGCGTGGCCGCCGAACTCGAACAGATCTTTCTTTCCGGGGGGATCACCCCTCCGCCACTCGATACCGCACTACAACGCGACGGTATGAAACGCGACGTGTATCGGCTGCTGAGCGAGACGGGTACGCTCGTACGGCTTAAGACTTACGACCGCAACAGCAATTTCGTGTTTCATCGGGATGTGCTGCGCGATATAAAAGAGCGACTTCAGGAACGGTTTCCGTATCCCAGCGAGTTCGCTGTTTCCGAAGTGCGCGATTTATTGGACGCAACGCGAAAATACGTTGTGCCGTTACTCGAGCACCTTGATGCCACGGGCGTCACGATCCGGACTGGCAATGTTCGCCGGTTACGAGATCATTAGTGAGAGAAATTTTGATCAAAAGGGCATAGCTCTTCGGAGGTGAATGGAGTCTGGTGACTCCCCTGGTCTTCAAAACCAGTGAGCCGGTGAACCCGGCTGGTGGGTTCGATTCCCATCCACCTCCGCCAATTCCTCTTACAAGCGCACAACCTGTAATTTAGAGGCTAGCGGGGAAAGGAGCGGGCGTCTGTATTCCAAATGAGGTGTCTTCGCGCGAAGCCCGTGGTGCGTGTTCTCGACTCCATTGGAACTGAAGCCGAACGACTCGTAAAACCGCCGGGCACGTTCGTTACCCGGCAACACCCATAACATGATCTCGGTGAAACCCCGAATACTTGCATGGTCGAGTGCGATGTCCATCAATCTCGTTCCAATGCCCGCTGAGTGTCTCTCGGGGTCGACGTAGATCGCCATGATCTCCGCAGCGTGTTTGTCAGGCAGTTCACCCCGACCCCGCGTGACCAGGCAGAAACCCACCACCTGATTTTCTTCCGCAACAAAGAACCCACCGTTATGAGTCAGCGTCAGCGGTGCCCACCGCCTGGCCATCTGGCGCGGGCAGAGGGTATCCAGTTCACGCTTGGGAAATAGTCCGGTGAACGCAGCGCGGCTTGCCTCTACGTGTATTTCTGCGATGCGCATCGTATCTGCGGGTCGCGCCTGTCGGGTTCGTAACTCCATGAATCAAACCTCGGCTACGGACGGCTTGGTTTGAATCCTATTGCCCGAAAATGGCGGGTCGAAGGCAGGATACTGATGAATTGTTCTCGCGAGGGCCCGTTACGCTTAGACCTCGCTAATCTTCTTCGTAGTCTAGTCCGTCCGCAGGTCGGTGCAGTCTTCGTACGAAAAGCGAATTTGAACCGTCGCGGGCTGGATGGCCCACGATCTGGATTTCATCGCCGATGCTGAGGGTGTCAGAGGCAATACCCTGATTCGCTAGGTCCGTAATGTCGTCCAATTCCAGGATCCA
This sequence comes from uncultured Gammaproteobacteria bacterium, assembly GCA_964384125.1. GTDB lineage: Bacteria > Pseudomonadota > Gammaproteobacteria > Steroidobacterales > Rariloculaceae > UBA6522. The sequence continues at coordinate 2,412 of CAYLKA010000079.1, forward strand.
GACAGCGGCGCGTCCCGAGGCGTCCGGCGCCTCCATGCGGATCTGTGAATGAGGGTTCCGCAGCAGGACATCGACCACCACGCCCTCCACCATGACACTCTCGTTACTACGGTAGGGCAGTGATATCGAGTGGTGCGCGCTTAGGGGCGTGGTTACCAAGACCGTAAGTCCCGCCAGCGTTAGAATCCTGATTCGCATGTCCTTCTTCGCCATCCAGCGAACAATACCCTTACCTTCCAGCTTGGGATCGTTCCTGCTGCAACTGAGTCAAGTAGGCTCTTTCGTAAAACTCGATCTTTTCCCGATAGCCTTCTGGATCCGCGAAACGCTGCGGATCGTAGGGGTCACCTGGAGAAAACTTGTCGTGCAGGTTGAAATGCCCTGCATGGGATGAGACCCACACGTCTGCCCGTAAGGCCTTCTGTGCGGCAAACGTGGCTTCGAAGGCGCTCGCGATCTCTGGATAGACGGGTGTGTTCAGCAGCTCCACGCCATTGTTGATCGAGCCCATGTTGACCACGAGCGCGGAATAGGTCTGCCCGTCATCGTCCACTGTATCGAAGGTGAAGCTGCTTGCGCCCTGAGTGTGGCCGGCGTGGTTGTGTAATCTGAGGGTCGTACCGCCTAGCTCTATGGTGTCGCCGTGCTGGAGTACCTCATCGACCATGATGGGTTCGAAATTCGCCCCCCGTCCCTCTGGAAATCGGTAGTGGGTGTTGCCGCCGTCCTCGAGCGCCGCCACGTCGCCCTCGTGGGCGACCATCCTGGCACCGGTGATGCGCTTGATTGCTGCGAGATCGGCGACATGGTCCATGTGGGCCTGTGTCGTCAGAAGGATTTCGATGTCCTCGAAGTTGAAGCCCAGTTCCTCAATGTTGGAGCGGATCATCGCGGCTGAGTCATACGCACCTGTGTTGATCAGGAAATGACCTTCGGGGGTCGTAATCAGGTAAGAAGCCAGATCGTATGTCCCGACGTGGTACAGATTTCCGATGATTCTGACCGGTGGGAAGGGCTGCACCCAGGCTTCGTTCGAGATGGGGCTCCGCACGTAGCCAGATTGAGCTTGAAGCGAAGTGGATATCCAGGAAAAGGCTAAGGCCACTGAGAAAATGGTGGTGGCTAGTCGCAGGGGAGCGTAGCGTGGTGCGCGATTGGAGCTCATTATTATCTCCTTGCCAGTTGTCACAAGATTGTAAGGCTCGTCCACCGCGCTGGTGACTGTGCTCCAGGTCCCAGCTCCGCGGGGCTCGATTAGACGAGACATTAGCATGTGCGAGCAGCAGGAAGTGGAAAATCGGGCACACCCAGGGGACCGATGTGGGTAGAATCGGACCAGTATTAGATTCGACTCGATGAAAGGAACCTTATGAACATCACGCACACGCCGGTTGGCCTTAAGCTTTTGTCTCTTGCGGCGGCATCTTTAGCCCTCGCTGCGTGCGGCGGCGGGACCGAAACTCCCGGTGGAGAGACTCAAGCCCCCGAGATGATTACGACGGATTCGGGGCTAATGATCACCACGACACAGGCTGGGTCGGGGGTTGCCGCGGAAGTGGGTAACTTTGTTAGCGTGCATTACACAGGTTGGCTTTATGAGCCGGAGACTGAAGGCGGGCGAGGCACCCAATTCGATAGTTCGGTGGATCGGGGGACCCCGTTTCAGTTCCCGCTCGGTGCGGCTCGCGTGATCGCTGGGTGGGACGAAGGTGTCACGGGTATGTTAATCGGCGAGAAGCGTGAGCTGATCATTCCGCCGGATCTGGGTTATGGCAGTCGCGGTGCGGGAGGTGTCATTCCCCCAAATGCGACGCTGATATTCGAGGTCGAGCTGCTCGGTGTCGAATAGCGGGCTAAGCTCCTGACCCTCGACCGCGACGACCGTCGCGCCAGGCGTAATGTGGCGGTTCTGTTTTTCGCTCAGGCGGTCCTCGGTTCTCAGCTGCAGATTAATATAATCCTGGGCGGACTGGCGGGCGCGTTTCTAGCGAACAATGCGGCATTTGCGACGCTACCGATCTCGCTGATAATGCTCACTGCGATGTTTGGGGCACCGCTAGCCTCTCACATCATGGGGAGATTCGGGCGGCGTGTAGGGTTCCTGATCGGTGCCGCTGGGGGTGGTATTGGCGGTGCGCTTGCTGCGACGGCCCTGATGATCGGTCGCTTCGACCTGTTGCTCCTAGGTGCTGGATTAACGGGTCTGTATTACTCTTTTCACGGCTTTTACCGCTTCGCTGCCGCTGATACCGCTTCGCCAGCGTTCAGGCCGAAGGCCATCTCCTGGGTTCTTGCGGGCGGGCTCGTGGGCGCCATTCTTGGTTCGGAAGTGGTGAAAGTCTCTTCTGAGCTACTTTCACCGATTCCATTCGCCGGGGCTTATTTGGTGGTGGTGCTACTGAATATCACAGGAGCGATTGGTATAGCTTTTCTGGATATTCCGCCGCCCTCTCGAGGCAGTAAGGATAAGCCTGCCGGGCGGCCCCTTGGCGAGATAGTCTGCCAGCCCGAGACCGTCGTGGCCGTACTCTGCGCCATGATGTCCTACGGGACAATGGTGCTCGTGATGACCTCGACCACCCTCGCTATGGTTGAGCACGGATTCACGACGAACCATGCTGCGGACGTCATCCGTTGGCATGCTTTAGCAATGTTCGGGCCGAGTTTCGTTACCGGTAACATCATCGCCCGCTTCGGGCATCTTCCGGTCATGAGCTTTGGTCTAGTCTTGCTCGGGACGTGTTGCGTGATAGCGCTCGTTGGCGTGGGGCTTGAGCACTTCTATATCGCGTTGATCCTGCTCGGGCTTGGGTGGAACTTCAGTTTTATCGCGGCCACGGGGCTTCTGTCGAACACCCACAGCGCAAGTGAACGAGCGAAAGTGCAGGGGTTAAACGATTTCCTGGTTTTGGGAACGGTCTCGTTGGCTTCCCTAAGCTCGGGAGCGTTACTTAACCTCTTCGGCTGGCCTGCGGTGCAGCTCGCAGCGGCACCGGCGCTTGTAATCGCCGCCTGCGCGCTCGTATGGCTCGGTGTCTCCAAACGCAGAGGAACATTTGTTACCGTGTCAGAGCAATAACGGCGCGGGTTAAGGAGCGGTTGTCATGCTTAAGCCGTTTCTTCCAACTACGAGCCTTCTAGCTGGTGTCGTAGATGGGTGAAAGAGCGCAATAAACGAGAATAATTTCTAGGGGGAGGCATGAAGAGTAATCGTAGGAACTTAGGCGTGAAGGCATTCACGGTCCTGGTTGTTTTTGTGTCTACGGGGGCCCTGAGACCTATCGACGCAGATGCGCAGGATGAGGTTTTGATCCTTGGCGGTACAGGTTGGCATTGTGGTGAGGACCCCCATTGCTTCAATCGGCTTCATCCCGATATTCCCATGGCCGGACGCGCACGCCCAGGCCAAACGATTTTGCTAAAAACCCGTAACGCGCTCGACGCTCAGATGGACCCGGAGAGCACCTATGTGGATGAGCGCTTCGATGATCCCGTTGTGGGCACGGTGCACCCCCTAACGGGTCCGGTCTATATCGAAGGGGCCGAGCCCGGTGACGTGCTTGCAGTGACAATCTTAGATATCGAACCGGGCCCCTTTGGGCAAACGAGGATAACGGGTAACGCGTTCGTCGGAGACCAGATCCCCGGGCCTTTTAGTGTTTTATGGCGCCTCAATCGAAGGGAGGCCATCTCGGACGATCTGCCGAGGGTGCGCATCCCGAATGGGAGCTTCCCCGGCATCGTGACTGTGCTGCCCGGTTCCGAGCAAGTTTCCGCTGTCGTCGCCAGGGAGAGGGCGCTAGCGGACGAGGGCGGTACGGCTGCGCTGCCGGAATCCACACATGCTGTTCCCGTGGATATCTGCGGGCCTCGGGGAAGCCGCCGCACAGAGTGCCTGCGAACCGGACCGCCGCGGGAGCATGGCGGTAACATGGATATTCGGTATCTGGGTGTAGGCGTCACTATTTACCTTCCCTGCTACATCGAAGGTTGTGGTCTCGGGGTAGGCGATTTGCATTTCGCTCAGGGCGATGGCGAGGTGGCCGGTACAGCGATTGAAATGGATGCCGACGTCACGTTGACTACGGATCTTATTAAGGATGGATCAGCGTTTGAGCGCGGTCCGCATTATGAAGGGCCGGCTCGACTGATGGATATTCCCTCGCGTCGGTTCTATGCGACGACAGGGCTCCCGATAAAGTCTGCCGGCGAACTCCCGCCGGATATGGCGTACTTGGACTCTCCAAAGGCTGCTGCGCTAGAGAATCTTTCGAAAGATATCTCACTTGCGGCGCGAAATGCCTTGCTGGAGATCATTGACTACATGGTGGACACTTATGGACTGACCCCACAGCAGGCCTACATTGTCGCGAGTGTCGCTGTGGATTTAAGGATCGGTCAGTTGGTCGATGCTCCTAACGTGGGGGTGACCGCCATATTGCCGCTGGATATTTTCGACGAGAATTAGGTAGCTTAAACTGCCAGCCGCGGTCGGAGCTTTCTGCCGCTGGTGAAGGAAGAGGTGCACGACATGAAGGAACTCGTTCATCAGTATCTCGCAAAGGAGATATCTCGGCGCGGTTTTATTCAATCGCTGGCTGCCATCGGCGTGAGTCAGGCCGGGATTCGCTCTGCAGTGCATGCGGCGGAGGCCGTGGATTCGGCGCCCTCTGGTTCGGGTCGCGCTGTTATCGGTACAGGCGGCGAGCTGATGGTGGAGCAGATGAAAGCGGCTGGGGTGAAGTATCTATTCACCAACCCAGGCTCTTTCGAGGTCGGGTTCTTCGACGCGTTTCTGGATCAGCCGATGCAGCTGATCAACGGTCTACACGAAGGTATCGTGATCGCTATGGCTGACGGGTATCACAAGGTCTCGCGTGAGCCGAGCTTCGTGAACCTGCATGTAGTCGCTGGTACCGCACAGGCGGCGGGTCAGCTCTACAACTCCAGCCGCGATGGCTCATCGCTGGTCGTAACGGCTGGCTTGTTGGACAACGAGGAGGGTGAAGATAATGTGAGGCTGGCACCGAGACCGGGTTTTGATCAAAAGGACATAAATCGTCAATTCACCAAGATCTCTTGGGAGACGCGTGACCCCTCGGCGATTCCGAGTATGTTGCGGCGTGCGTTCAAGGTAGCGGACACAGCGCCCGGGGGACCGGTTTATCTTGCGGTGAAGAACAAGGCCCTGGAAACCTCGGATGTTGAGGGTCGGATATACGATCGGGCCGCGTTCATGATCCCTGATGACATACCGCCCCGACAGGAGGATGCTGAGCGTATTGCGCGAATGCTCCTCGAGGCTAAAGCCCCTCTGCTACATGTTGGCGACGGTGTATCGAAGAATCAGGCCCAAGCCGAGGTCCTCGAGCTTGCGGAGCTTCTCAATATGTTGGTTTTCGATGGTGAAATTCGCGGCGCATATCACAATTTTCCCCGCCTGCACCCGCTGTTCCGGCTCAGCAATGCGGGGCTGAGAAGCGACTTCATTTTGCGAATCGGTGTGACCGATACTGGTGGGACGGTAGCAGCCGCGGACGACTCGCTAGGTACGCGCAGTGCTTGGGTGGGTCTGGATAGCGCAGCCATCGGCAACGATCGTCCGTTTGATCTCGTCGTCACGGCCAACACTAAGCTCGCTGGCCGAGCGATTATCGAGGCGGTGAAGAGCTTGCTCCCCGAAGAAAGACTTTCGAGGATTCGTGCCGCCGCAAACAACACGAAGCGTCGAGTGGAGATCGATCGGGCCCATATGGGGCAAACGCCGATGCATCCCGATGAGCTAGGGCTAGGGCTAGAGCTAGAACTCGATGAAAACGCAATTCTGATTAGCGAGAATCTTACTGGATCGGATCAGTTCTATAACACGGGTTTTCGCGACGACGAAAAACTTTGGCTTGCGACCGGCGGTACCGGTCTCGGCTGGGGCCTCGGGGCTGCGATCGGTGCAAAGCTAGCCGCTCCCGACCGACAGGTGGTCTGCAACATCGGTGACGGTTCGGTGATGTACAGCGCGGCGGCATTCTGGACGCTCGCGCGTTACGAGGTTCCTGTGCTGACGGTGGTGTGCAATAACCGCAACTACCAGACCGTGCGCCAAGCCTACGCCAGGTATGGGGGCAAGATGGCTCAGAGCGAGCGTTATACGGGTATGCACCTGGGTGATCCGAATATTGATTTTGTGCAGCTCGCCAGGAGCCAGGGTGTGAACGGGGCTCGGGTGGAGCACAGCTCCGATCTACGTCGCGCACTTCGTCGCGGTATCGACGCGACTCGAGCGGGGGAGCCGTATCTGCTCGATGTCGGAATACGCTGCATCGGTGGCGGTGCGGATTCTACGTGGCATCAGGAATTCAGCCTGGCGGATCAACGACAGCGTAAAGTCTGACCAGGCATTGCTGCCGAGGTGATGGCGACCGCCTGGTTAAGGGGCTATCCGCCTTCTGGGTGACGGATGTCTTCGGGGGCCCTCGTCGTGTCGTGCATGACGACGTCGAAGTTCATGGTGAACTCAAAGTCGTTTGGTGGAAAGCAGATCTCGTCGTCACAGGTCTGATAAGTCAATATGACGTCAACCGCGATGCTGTCTTCCCGATAGGCCGGGGCCAAGGCGATGTCACGCTGAATCTTAGCCATTCCGTGATATACCGGCAGGCTCTCGTCGATCGGTTCTAGATAGATCGTCTCGGCTTCGGGCAGGGCAAGATCACGCATTTTGATGAAATCTGTTTCGACGATCCTCAGATCGGCCGCGGTGTAGTCGGAGCCCGGTGCATAGAGATGCATTCGATCCGGCAATTCGATTTCCGTCACTAGCGTAATGGTGTTACCCGGGCGCAATGAGTCCTGGGAGGCGTAGGCGACGAAGTCGAACTGCGGGAGCTGCGCCTCGATGCGTCGGCCACCGTCAGCACCGAAGGTTTTCATCAGGATGGTTTCGGCCGTCTCGCGAATCCGATGACTGTCGTGGAAGAATTTCTCCTGCACGATGCCCTCAGCATTGACGATATAGGTACCTGGGAAGGCCATGCCGTCAGTGCGGCTTCCTGGCTCTGGGTTTGGATTACGGATGCCGAATGCTTCGATAATCTCGGAGTTCGGATCAGCGAGTGTGGGATATCGGAATCCGCCCATTCGATCTGCGAAACTCTCGAGGATCTCGACCGTGTCATAGCTGATGGTCACAACGCCCAAGCCGCTTGCGGTGAAATCGTCTAGAGAGGTTTCCAGCTGTACCAGCTGGGTTTTACAGTAGGGTCACCAATCGGCGGAGCGAACGAAAACCACCATCGCTCCGTTGGGTCCCATCACATCGTCGAGGCTTACCAGGTTTCGATTCTGGTCTTGCGCCTCGAATTGCGGAATTCGTTCGCCTATCTCCGGTCCACTGATCATCCCCCGGCTGCCCGTGGGGATATTGGTGAGGAACTCTGTTGAATAGGATGGTTGTGAGAGTGCGGGCAAAGCGAACAATGACAGAGCCAGTGCCGCAGCCCCCACTCGTAGTTGATTCCTAGTCATTCTTCTCTTCCACACCGGAGTGAATCGGAAGTCTACCTGCGCGTGACCGCGGCAATCAAGCAGACTGCTGGCTTCGCAGTCCACGCAACGGGAAGTGTTGGGTGGACCGAAATCGCTAGACTGTATTTACCTCCAGCGGTCGGTGGGACTGGGAATTGCCCGACGCGGCGTTGACGATCATGTCGGGGGAAATAGGCGCTCGGTTGAAGGAATGACCACCCAGTGCGTCAGAAATAGCTGATAAGACGGCTGCTGAGGCACAGCCTTGTACCGGTTCACCGACACCTCTGGCGCCAACGGGGTTCTGCGGGTCCGCAATGTCCACGGCGCCCCATTGCATGGTGGAAGGTACATCCAGGTAGGACATCGGCTTGGCCTGGTGGAGGCCTACATTTGCCGGAAGTCCGCTCTGGGAGTCGTAGACGTGCCGTTCCGTACATGCCATGCCGAGTCCCATCACGGTGCCGCCCTTGACTTGGGTGGCGAGGCCCTGGGGATGGAGTACGGTGCCGCAGTCAGCGACGGCGACGTACTCGACAACGTCGAATTTGCCCGTTTCCACGTCCAATTCGATCTCGACGAAACCAGTCGCGATGGCTGGGGCCACGCCCTCATGGCGCAAGTTGTCCTTTGCAACACCGACAAGACCGGTGCCTGCAAGACCCGCTACTGCCATGCGCGTCACGTCGTGAATGTCGCTCGGGGCCTCTTCACCCGAGTATTTGCCACCGAGCTCTATCGCCCGTTGCGCGGCCGCCGCGAACGTCATGCTCGTAGAGGGATTGGACGTGAGGAACACGCTCT
>CAYLKA010000080.1:0-10487 GCA_964384125.1 uncultured Gammaproteobacteria bacterium
GGTAATTGTCGGCAACGTACATCTCGTTGTCTTCCTCGATGATCCGGATCTCCTCGAGACCGCCAACGATCATCGGCGTCTCGGGTGGATACTTCTCGCGGAATGCGGCTACGGCGACTGCCTCCCGAGCTTCCTCAGCCGGATCAGCCTGCTGAGGGGGCCGCGGGGGCCTTGGCAGGAATCGGTAGACCGGCCCCACAGTGCCGCGGCCCGGGACCAGGTCCATAGGCGGAGGCAATCCCACCCGACCACCGCCCTCTCGCTCAGGGGTCCGAGCGACCTCCGCGACGATCTCGCCGGTGCGCGGATCGTATTTGCGAACGGTATCCTGGCCTAGGTAAACGAAGCCTTCACTGTCGACGTCCATACCGTGTCCCTGAGGCGCATCGAAAGAGCCAATCACATTACCGCTCATGTCGAGATGGATCATCGAGGGCGGCCGAACGCAGCACTCCGCGATTGGCGGTGAGAATTCCGCCCTTAGCTCCAGTGCCGTCAGGTCGTTTGGGCGGTTGTATACCCAAACATTGTCGTTGCTGTCGACCGCAAGACCGGTAACACCGCCCATCTTCCAATTGTTCGGAAGAGGCTTCGGCCAAGTGGGGTCCATATGGTAGCTGGACACGTCCTGGGCCCATACCCCGTTGCTGGCAAAAATGATAGCGAACGACGCCAGGACACTGCGAGTTATTGGTTTTATTCTCATCTGACATTTCCCCAGGTCGGTATGAGCTGAAGTCTGTCACTCGGGGATGAGCCGGTCAATCGGCTCACCGACCTATTATCTGTCCACGCTTGAAGTTTGCTTAGTCAGAATAAAGTCAAAGACGAGCCGATAAGTGCGAGAGCCAGAGATCCCCAAGCAAACCATTGGCTAGCAACAGAAAAGTCCAACGGCTGTTTCCCCTGCTTGATGCGAACGGCGTTGTTAATATGTTTTATGTTCGCTCGGTTGAGCCCGATGAACTGGGCAAGAATCGTACCAAGAACCATCAGGCCGCCTGTGCGATCGAGGGTTAGATATCCGCCCCATGCCAGCAAAGGCGGGACAACCGCAAACACCAGCAGGATGATGCACTCGGGTAAGTACATTTTGATCCCGACACGGGGCCGAACCAGAATGGAAATTTCAGACATCGCCGCCTCCCGCGTTGTCGATATTTTAATTATTTAGTGTTCTCCTGAGAGAACCTTACTTCAACACTATCGCGTACAAAAGTACTTCTCTGGGCTTTCCAAAGCGAAAATTAGATAAATCCATGTATCAAACCAGGATGCCCTAGCAACCCTTTGCTTGATCGCAGACCTCAACGGTAAGCCCCGTGGCGTTCAATAACTTCGATTTCGTAGCCGTCTGGGTCTTTAATAAAGAAAAAACGCGCAAGCAGGTCGCCACCTGGACTAAAGGCAACTATATCTCTTGGCTCAAAACCCAGTGAGCTTACTCTTTTGTGCTCTGAATCTAGGTCCTCTACGCACACGGCTATGTGTCCATACCCGTTTCCGTGCGAATAAGCCTCTGTCGTGCCTCGGTTCAGAGTTAGCTCAATCTCATAATCATTTTCATCATTGCCCATATAGACCAAGGAGAACTTCTCGAACTCATGTCGGCGTTTCTCACTCAGATTAAAGACCTTTTCATAGAAGTCGATGGATCTATCTAAATCAAGGACACGAAGCATCGTATGAATCATCTTTGCCATTGGCCAACTACCTTTTCTAATTGCTCACTGAATTTTTGGTGACTTTACCGACTAAGAGTTGCGAATCGCGAATGGGGGCGTTGCGAACTTACCAACTTATGCTGTGATCGTTCTAACTTAACGCAGCATGCCTCCCGGCAATCCGTCCAAACACGAGACTTCGGCCCAGCCCGTGCTGATTGAATCCACCTTGGCACTCGCCGGCACAGTACAGCCCTTCAATAACTTCACCTTGCAGATCCATGACCTGGGCGGATGAATTTGTTCTTAAACCAGCAAACGAATCGTGAAGCATTGGCGTCGACCACGCAGCATAGAATGGCGGCTCCTGAACCTTGTGCAACGGCTGCGGCTTCCCAAAATCGCCATCCACCCCAGTGTCAGCGAAAGCGTTGTACCGCGCGATCGTCTCTTCAAGCGCGTCGGCCGGCATCGGATACGGCTGGAACTCATTATCAATAAGCCGAGCCAGCTCCCCAATCGTATCCGCACTGAAGAAGTAACCGTCGAAATCCACGTTCGGCGGCGTTGGGTCCCAGCCCTGACGTTCCACGGCACTGCTGTCAAAGATCGCCCAGATTGGTCCGCCGCCGTTGAGCTTGTCTGAGTCTCCCCGCGATGCCAGCGCTGCGGCAAAGAAATCGTAGTTCTCTGCAGTCTCATCGTAGAACCTCACGCCATCTTGCGTCACAAGGATCACGTTGGCCCAGTCAATATTTGTCAAGCCCGACGCGCGCACCTTGTCGAAAATAGGAGTGTCCGGATGCCAGTGCAGACTCGACTCGCAGTACTTACCACCGATGTTTCCGGCTTTTCGCAGGCACCGCTCAGCCTCGTTAGTCTGTGCCGCAGTTCCCCACAGTGACGCGCCGAGCGCCATGGCCGCAATCTCTCCATCACCGCTCTTGCGCGAGTAAGGATCTCCCGAAACTGCGTATTCCTCGGTAAGTCTCGGGTCAAATACGCGCCGTAGGCCCACGTTGTTGGAGTGACCACCCGTCGCGATCAGCACGCCTTTCGTCGCCCGAATGTTGAGGGTTTGACCGTCTGCATCCACGGTAATCCCTATTACCCGCCCAGAAGCCTGTGTCTCACGGATGATGCTCGTCATGCGATGGCGCAGCCATATTTCAGCACCCCCGTCGCGAGCTTTTTTCTCGAGCGCCCGCACAAGCCCCGAACCACCCCGGGTCGGTGCGTAGATATAGAGCCCGTCCCTATTCGGCCAGGGCCGCACCCGCACTTGTCGCGGCACGGTCGATGCCATCTGCGGACCCACTACTTCGTCATCACGGAAGTCAACTCCGCTCTCTACAAGCCACTCGAAAGTCGAAACATTTTCTTCGGCGAAGGCGCGAACAAGGTCACGATCGTTATAGCGCGCTAACGGATGATCCGGACGGATCCAGTCCTCGTAGACTTTCTCAGCCGAGTCCTCTACTCCGTTCTTGCGCTGCACGGTGTGCCCGCCGCCAAGATGCACAAGACCACCGCTGACCATCCCATGTCCGCCAATATCAATATTCTCATCTACTAGAATGACCGAGGCGCCATGGTCGAGCGCCGACACGGCACCCGCAAGCCCAGACACGCCCGCACCGATCGAAATGAAATCAACCGTGTGATGCCATTGCCGCTCGACCTGCGCTCCGGCCTGGTCGGTAACCAGAGCGGTAGTGCCAAGACCAGCCACGGCGGTCTTAGTAAGAAAATCCCGTCGGCTAAAAGCCCTGCTCTTTTTCTTATCCATTGGCTAACTCTCTAGCTCTCAATCTTGCAAGTGCTATCCGCATCTCGAATGACCAGTCTCTACCCAAGCCCTGTCGCTCAGCGCGGTTTTATCGTTAACGACAGGTCAGTTGCTCCTTCATAAACTAACCGTCTACTCCATCGCCGCAAGCTTTGCACTGGCGCACTCAACCATGATGGACATGTAGCGACCGAATCGCTCTGGGCCGAGGAGCAAGGGGTGCGGTCCAGTCGGGTACCGCTGGCGAAGCTGTTCCTTCAGCTCCAACGTGTTCATTGCTTGCGTCCAACACGGTCCCCCAGTCTGGAGACAACGTTCCATATCTTCCCCCTCTAAATCCGCAACCCCAGGGTGCCCGCCCAGTGCGGTCTCAGCCTCAAGCGGTCGGGCAAAGTCGTCGAACACGTGCCTGAAAGTCTCGAGGGATTCCTGAGTGGGCATCTGCGTGCCACTAAAGATCAGTGCCGTGTGCGTGCGACCAAGATGCTTGACCGGCACGAACATAGCCAGCGTACCTGCCGTATGGCCCGGGGTGAACGCCAACGTTACCGTGGTGTCTCCCAGGCTCAGCTGCTGGCCATCGGTCACAACCATGTCCCGATTTGGCCTCGGCCGATCTGGCCTCTCGCCGGAGAGCGCTAAATCCCAATCAAGCTCACTGATCAGGATCCTTGCTCCGTACGCTTGCTGGAGATAAGAGGCCCCCCCAACGTGGTCATTGTGCCCATGTCCGATGACGACGTACTTGATCTGAGTGGGGTCCAGGCCCAATTTTTCGAGGCCCGGTATCAGCACATCGCGAGCCTCATCGGGACTATTAAGCGTATCCATTAGTATCAGGCCATCGCTCGTGTCGATGGCCCAAGCGCCCACATCGCTGAAACCAATGTAATAAAGGTTCTCGAAAACCCGCGTCGGCTCCAGCGCATAGTCCTCGACCGGCGGCAACCCGGCTGCTCGTCTCACCAGCGCGGCCCGTCTGGGACCTGCAGGGGAGCAGAGAGCCTCCGCCTCATTAACCAAATCGGACCCGGCTAGTCTCATCGCCGCTGCTATATGCTGCTGAGCCTCCTCCGATGCCGCTAATGCCTCGGGGGTCGGAACACCCTGCCCCTGGGCCCTGAGTTTTGGCTGAGAGGCGAGGACTATTATTAGAGCGACAGCCGTTGCCGATAATACGTTCCTAAACATCGAGCTTACTCCTCCGGACTCAACACCAATACTAGATAACTAGGACTTTCATAACCTTCAGACTAAGCGAGTGGTCGCTAACAGCCGAGAACAGTCATTCGAGATTTCATTGGAACTCATAGAGTCGGGCGTTTTCTGGATCACAGCCGAATGGCATGAGCTCGCGATCAGGTGCGTAATCCCAAGCGACCCTGCCAATCATGGGCTCTAACATGTACTCGGGGTCTTCAACGACGAACTCGAGCAATAATTGTGTGCGATCCTCGCTCAATTGGTACCTCTCCACGACATGTTTCTGGGATCCCCCAGGAACTCCGTTGAGATTACCTGTCCGACTGTCCGAGAAAAGTGTCGTATCCACAACCAAAACCTCTCCTTCCCACGAACCAATCGAGTGACCCTGGATGGTGCGCTCGCCGCTCTGAGGATGCTCCCGTCCATCCATATAGATTGTGCGCTCCACATTAAAGAACTCGGTTCTGATCAGGATCCTGTCCTCGAGGATCTCGATCTCGTTCAAGTACGGTGCAATAGCAATAGTCGGCAACGGATAGGGAATACATTCTGACACTTCGTTGTCCGCTTCTATGTATGCACCTTGCGCAGCGGCTCCCTCCTCCGTTAGAGCCCCGTAGGTGATGCGCCGTCCGGCGTATCCCCGCACTGAATCCCATAGCCCTGCGAATCCGGTCGCACCGACGGGAGACGCTCGTCCGCCAGATCTCGGTGTCAAGAAAACGCCATCTGCCTTGGTAAGCGAGACCACCAGCGCATGATGCCTCTGAGCATTCCGATCGGGATTCATCCGGACCGTAACCGGGTCCCCAGGTCTTAGCGTGGTTGACCGCCAACCACTTCGAGTCATTATTGAAGTAGCATCCCCTTCAAGTTGCCACTCAATCAATTGGCCCGTCTCATCTCTAGACTCCACGTAGACGTAGACGTGAGGATTCCTCCACTCGTAACGACTCACCGTACCCTGAAGGGTCACAACCGACTCTAGGTCAAAAATCGAGTTGCTATGGTGCCCCGAAGCAGATGACGCGATGCCCGCAGCCATAGTTATAGCTGCAACGTAAACCCTTCTCATAACCAACCCCAGAGAACACTTGACTATGGTCACCCAAATTATAGCGAGTGAGGGACGCTCTTCCGAGTGTTCGCTTGCGGCCAATTGAAGCTTGAGAAGACGAGAAAATAGACGCCAGCTACACCACAACCGCTGTTATGTTTTTTATAGTTAAGTTTGCAATCTCGGATGACGAGTTCGAGCCGATGAGCACTCTTCGGGATCCGCCAAGCCGAACTCGCTTTAGGGCAAAACCAGCGCAGTCTAGTTCGAGATCGACGACCAGTTCTCAACGAGGTGCTCTGAGGTGCGCCAAGCCAGCGCCTGTGCAGTAAGCGTCGGGTTATGAGCACCACTCGTACCCATGACAGACGCACCGAGCAACCCTAGGTTAGGCACCTCATGTGAGAACCCCCACCGATCGACCACATTAGTCTCTGGATCATTGCCCATGCGTGTACCACCGTATGCGTGTGTCGAGGGTCCCATCGTGCCGATAGGCTGGCGCACAGTGTCAATCGCGCCGGCTTCCAGAAACCATTGTTCTGTCTTGTCCTGTATGAAAGCGGCGATCTTTTTCTCGTTGTCTTTAAAATCCGCGGTAATACGGCAAACCGGGAAGCCGAGTGGATCCTTGATGATCGGGTGCAGATCAAGGTAGTTATCCTCATAAGGCAGCGTCGTCTTCTGAAGATAACCATTCACCCACCGGTCAGCGTTCTGCATGACGAACGCCTTCCAATCCGAACCCCAACGTGGAGCGCGACCGAAGGTATTCATGCGCGCCGCTGTAATCGGCCGCCGGTCCGAATACACCCAGAGGTTGCCACCACCGATAAAATCCAAGTCCGTGTGATCGAAGTTATCGTCAGCCCATTCATCGACGGCAGTGCCCTGTGCGGGAAGACCGTACCAGCGATTGAGATCGTGAGGGAAAAGCGCCAACACGCCAGCGCGCGTGTTATGAGTCATGTAATGCCGACCGACCTGCCCATGGTTATTCGACAACCCGTCTGGATAAGCGTCGGAGGTCGACAACAACAGTAGCCGTACATTCTCGTAGGTGTAGCCAGCCAACAGGATTACGTCGGCGGGCTGAATATACGTTTCTCCGTTTTTTAGATACTCCACCGCGCTCGCTCGTCCTTCTCCGTCCACCTGGATCCGAATCACGTGCGCCTCGGTGACGATTCGTAAGTTTCCAGTCTGGTGGGCCTTCGGGATGGTCGATACCGCTGTCGAGTTTTTCGCCTCCACGTGACAGCCGCCGCGGTGGCAGAAACCATGATAGAGGCAGGGGGCACGACCATCGTAGGCGCGAGAGTTAACGGCTGCAGGACCGGGAAAAGGATGCCACCCCAGTCGCCGCGCGGTATCGCCCATCATCCCGGTGAACTCGGTCCCCCGAAGGGGCGGCATCGGATAGGCGCGAGCGCGAGACCCCTCGAATATATTACCGCGTTCATCGATCACGCCATTTATATTTCCGGCCTGCCCCGAGACTCCGATCTCGTACTCGGCCCGATCGTAGTAGGGCTCTAGCTCCTCCAGACCGAATGGCCAATCTTCGACCGTAGAGCCCGCCGGGATACGGGATGCGCTGTACCGGTGCGTCGTGTCACTGACGACTTTGAAGTCCCAAGGATTGAGGCGCCAACTCTGCGCCCAGTAGTGCATCGTGGTACCACCGACGGCATTCATCATCGGATGAAGGGGCAGCCGGGGGGAATCGGGCGAGGATTCGCTTGCGCGGTGCACCGGCACCTCATGATTTGCCTTTTGCACGGACTGGGGCCAACCGAGGGCCTCGTTCCTCAGTTCATCCGGCGCAAAGTCCCGAGGGGAAAGCCATGCGCCCGCTTCAAGACCCACGACCTCCAGTCCTGCCTGGGCGAGTGGCAGAACCGCCACACCACCAACACCGCCAAGCCCGATCACAGCAACATCGGTCTTATTGAGTCTAACGGTCATCCTCTTTGGCCAGTCTCATAAATTTCAGCAGCAAGTACCGTATTCTACGCGCCACTTGGTTTAGAATCTGGGTCTAACGCGCCTAGAAAGCACCCATATATTAAAAAGACACAGCGCGAAGTCATCAGGAGGGGATCATGCCCTTAAAGCTCATTCGCACCCTCGCGGTCGCAACACTCATCGCTTTGGCCATCAGCTCGACAGCCCGGTCTCAGGGCGGCGACGCCTTCCAGTTTCGCCTCGAGGAAGCAACCATCTCGGATGTCCATCGCGCTATTCAGGAAGGTCAGCTCACCTGCCTCGGTCTCGTCGAGATGTATCTCGATCGCGCCAAGGCCTACAACGGTGTCACTAACCAGCTGGTCACTCTAGACGGTGAACCGGTTTCCGCCGTACCCGGCATGGTGAGGGCGGGCGCTGTGCTCGAGTACCCCACCGAGACGGTGGCCGTGACCGAAATCCTCCCGGATTTCGACCAGTATGAGGGACGGCCCATTGAGTTCGGTCGGATGGAACCGACAGCCTCGGACCCGAGTGTCTACGCCCAATACGGAATGACGGTCGGTATGCCCAATGCAGGACAGACGAACGCGCTCGGCACATTGAACTTGCGGGGTGAACGTTCCGTGACGTGCAAAGATGATGCGGATCTGCACCCCTCTGCGGGCCCGCTCCCGGCAGGGTCCCACGCCGTGTGCGAGGACTTCCGACAGTACCCCGATGCGCTGGAAACGGCGTTGGGCTTGGATGAGCAGTACGGCACGGAGCCCGATCTCGAGAACCTGCCAATGTATTGCATCCCCTTTAGCTTCAAGGATCCGTTCGACACGAAGGACATGCGAACGACCGGGGCCGCCGATGCGCGATACGACATCGACTTCCCCGCACGCGATCACCTGCTCGTGGAGCAACTCCGGGAAAAGGGCGCCATCATTTACTCGAAAGCCGTGAACACAGAGTACAACGGCCGCGCCCGCGCCGCGTCAGTGGGCGGTCGTAACGAGTCACCCGTGGTTCTGCCCTCCACGCTGGGTTATCAGCGAAGTTCTTGGTCAGGCAATCCAAGCAACTCCTATGACACCACTCGGGCCGCATCGCTTGGCTCAAGCTCGGGTTCGGCGGTGGGAGTGAGTGCGAACATGGTGATGTGCAGCCTGTGCGAGGAAACCAGCATGTCGTGCCGCGGGCCCGCAAACCATAACTCAGTCTCACTAATCCTGCCGCATAAGGCGATGATCTCGTTCCTGGGCGGGGCCATCGGTGCTGACATCTACTACGATCGCAGTGGCATTCACTGTCGAACGATCGCCGATTCAGCCAAAGTGCTCGACGCGCTCAAAGACCCCGAGGACGGCTATTACGATCCCCGTGACATTTGGACCGCCGTCCCGCGGGTGAGTGTGCTGGAGGGTGGTTATGCCCAGCACATCGTAGAGTCACCCGGGCGCGGGGAACTCAGTGACGTGCGCATCGGAGTAATCCGCGAGTCAATGCTGAAGTTCCCGGGCGTGCGGGCGGACGAGCCCGTCGTCGACGCTGCCGTTCGCGAGATCGACGAAGTGCTAGGCGAATACCTGGGCGCCACCCTGGTCGAGTCGGTGGACCCGCTCTGGCCCGACGACCCGAATATCGAAAATATGCAGCCGTCCTACAGTGACGCACTCGCCGAACTCATCCCGGTGTTCTATCCAGACATCATCTACTGGCTCGACGATTCGGGTCAGCCATGGTTTCCCGAGATCGCCGCAAGAATTAAACGGACTGAGTACGCGCCCGGCGTGTTCCACGGTTCCGGCACTATGGAACCCCTCGATTACATGATCGCTTTAGGAACCGGTCGGGAGCCCGTGCCCAGGGGCCTCAATATCCGCTCCATTCAGTACATCGCTCCGGCGAATGCATTCAGATATCACTTTGAGAAGTACGCGACGCGACGCGCAGATGACTGGGCCGAGCGCGGCTACACCGAGACACTGGTGGACTTCGCAACACTGAATGAACGCTCGAAGTTCTGGGGCGATGACGCACGCGCATGGTTCAAGAACATAGAGGAACTCGAAGATGTGCGCCGGCCGCTGGGCGAGCGCCAGGGGGTCGACGAGCGGTTAAAACTGCGGGAACTTTTGCGGCGCCTCGAACTGAAGGTGATGCTCGACAACGACCTCGATGTGCTCGTGCGACTGCACTACTCGCTGGCCCCAGGGATCATCGGAACTTCACCACAACCGCAACCCGATGGCGACGTTCGTAGCGCAATTCGCATGGCCCCCCATGCGGGTGTGACTAGTGTGATGATACCAGCCGGTTACGTAGACACCGTCTACGATCCCGTCTTCACGCTCAGCGATGACAGGCAACGGTACGTGCCGACCAACAACAACACGCCGACCTCCGTCCCCGCCCCAGGGATGCCGTTCTCATTGGTATTCAGAGCAGAGATCGGTCGAGAGGACATGATTCTGCGCGTGGCGTCCGCCTACCAGGCAGCCTCCAATCGCCGGGTTTCCCCTCCAATGTTCCCCCCGCTCGAAGGTGAACCATAGGTCAAAACTCGTGTGCTCCACATATGTCAGGGAAAACCAGGTGACAGCCTGGATGGGAAAACCGTCTGGTGATCAACGGATGTCTGATAAGGCACACAAAAGCCTGCACGCAAAGTTGACTTTTCTCACCGGCTTGATCGTCTTAGCACTTCTACAACTTGAAGCAGGCGCGCAATGATGTGTGGGAGGGCTTTAAAAGCCGATCGTATAATATAGATAGGCATTACTCTCTGTCTTCGACTCATAGGGAAGCTCTTGAT
>CAYLKA010000081.1:0-10400 GCA_964384125.1 uncultured Gammaproteobacteria bacterium
TGCGGCTAGGCGCGGCCAAACCCTAAACCCAGAGCTTACATAACAGGATGGTTTTTTGGTTTAAAGTGGGTGTCATATTCGGAGTTCATGCTTATGGAAACCGACCGTTCCAGGAGATGGCTATTACCAGGAAGCTTCTGCGCTCGTTCGAAGTGTTTTGCATTGCTCATCACGATAGGTATGACCATGACGATTAATGCACCGGCTCAGACAAGGCCAGAGACAGAGCTTCGACCATTCAGCTACGAGCTGCATGGGGCAATCATCGAGGACCCCTATCATTGGTTAGAGGGAAGTCACGCGCCCGAGGTGCCCGGTGAGGATAACGAGCTCGATGA
The DNA here is from genome assembly GCA_964384125.1 of uncultured Gammaproteobacteria bacterium. GTDB lineage: Bacteria > Pseudomonadota > Gammaproteobacteria > Steroidobacterales > Rariloculaceae > UBA6522. The sequence goes on from CAYLKA010000081.1 coordinate 339, forward strand.
GCGCGTGAGACAGTGGACTGAAGAACAGAACAGCTATACCCGTGGGATACTGGATGGACTGCCCGGCCGCGAGACGCTCGAGGCCGAGCTGTCGCAACTGCTGTCCCGTGACACCTACGGGACTCCTCGAATGGCCGGAGACTGGCTTTTTTACACCCTGCGGAGCGGGGGTCAGGCTCAGTCGGTCCTCTATGTTCAGCGGGGCGAGGCCGGCGAGCCGCGGGTCTTGCTGGATGTAAATACACTGGACGAGACGGGTTTGCTGGCTCTTGACTGGTACCGGCCGAGTCCTGACGGACGGTTGGTCGCGTTCGGTACCTATCAAGCCGGCGATGAGCTGACCACAGCGTCCGTATTAGAGACGGCCACTGGCGTGTGGCTGTCGGATCAGATTGAGGGTCGAGTCAACCCGGTACAGTGGCTCGATGACGGCGAGCACTTCGTGGTCCGGCGCCTCTCAGTTACCAATGACCCTTACTCCGGGCAGATCACGCTACACCGTATCGGGCGTGATGCCGGTGAAGATCCGATATTGTTCGAGCAATACACCGAGGGCGAGTTCGCCACGACCTGGGGGCCTCAACCTATCGTTTCCAGGGACGGCCGTTGGCTGGTGGTCATCTACTTCACCGGAACTGACTCGAACGACGTGTGGTTCTATGACCTCGACCACTGGCGTGAGACAGAAGAACTGGTTCGACGAGACCTCTTGGTCGGCGAAGACGCGCGCACGACGGGTTTCATCGAGGACCACACCTTCTACGCGGAGACCTCGTTTGGTGCTTCTAACAAGCGTGTTGTGGCGTTCGACCTGAATAGTGAAAATCCAGCCGCGTTTCGCGAGCTCATCGCGGCTCGGAGCGACGCTGTACTAACCGAGATTGCTCCCGCCCCCGGAAGAATCGTTGCCGAGTACCTTGTTAACGCATACAGCCGCATTGAGGTGTTTGATCGGGCCGGTGAGCCGCTTCTCGAAGTAGCGCTACCCGCGATAGGCAGTGCGGCGATCTTGACGGACCCTGAGCAGGATTCAGCGTGGATGCGATTCGAGAGTTTCGCTGAACCCGAGAGCATCTATCGTGTCGCGCTCAGTGACGGTTCAGCGACTCTGTGGCGGCGGCCCTCGCTGGCAGTCGAGACTGGTGATCTGATGGTGCGGCAGGTCTTTTTCACCTCCCGAGACGGTACCCGGGTCCCAATGTTCGTCGTGCATCGACGGGACATCGTACTCGACGGGGGCAATCCCACGATCCTCTATGGTTACGGTGGCTTTGACATTTCCCTGACCCCAGGCTTCATCGCAACGTGGCTGCCGTGGCTGACGCGCGGAGGCGTGTATGCCGTGGCGAACTTGCGGGGTGGTGGAGAGTACGGGGCGGATTGGCACCGTGCGGGTATGCGCGAGAACAAGCAGAATGTCTTCGACGATTTCTATGCGGCGGCGGAATGGCTCATCGATAATGGTTATACACAGTCGGAGAAGCTTGGGATCCGTGGTGGTTCCAACGGAGGCTTGCTAACCGGCGTGGCTATCACCCAGCGTCCGGAGCTGTTCTCCGCGTCGATTGTCGCTGTGCCCCTGCTGGACATGTTGCGGTACGAACATTTTCTGATGGCTCGATTTTGGGTTCCGGAATATGGCAGCGCCGAGAATGCCGAGGAATTCGAATACATTCGCGCCTACTCGCCGTATCAGAACATTCGGGCTGGTGTTAAGTATCCGGCAACGCTGTTGACGGCAGGAGAGAACGACACTCGTGTGCATGCACTGCATGCACGCAAGATGGCCGCGGCTCTGCAGGCCGCGACGGTAAGTGAGCAGCGGGAGCCGATTCTGCTTTGGGTCGATCGTTCCGCCGGCCATGGCCAAGGCAAGCCGCTGGGGCTCAGAGTTCAGGCGGCGGCTGACCAGGTGGCCTTCATGGCTTGGCAGTTGGGATTACGTTAGGCGGACCTATTTTGTTCGCTGCGTGTCCAGTTGCGATGTAAGGTGTGAAAGCCTATGGCGCCTGCTGTGGTCAGTAGGAGCGGGAGCGCCATCGACCACACACCTAGGCCGGGCTGCTTGGCCTCCAACAGCCCGTACAGGCCCACACCCACAAGCGGTGCAATCAAGCCTCGAATTCCTGTGAGCGTGACATGGACGCCCATATACTCGAGGTTCCTCTCTGGGGGCGCGAAGTCGTTGTGCGCCAAGGACCAGATCAGGAGTCCACCCCCAAATCCGATGCCCTGAAAGATTGCCGAGAGCCAGAGCAGCGGCTCCCATTCCAGCGTTACACCGGCGAGGGCCGCGGCTGACACGGCGATAAAGAAACGGCTATTAAAGGCCCGGAACGCAATGGCGTGCCGTTTAGCCAGAACCCGAGCCCAAATGGGGGTCGTGAGCGGAATGAGCAGGGTCGGTACGGATGTGGTGAGCATGATCTGAGTGAACTTCGGCATGTTCAGGTGATCGGTGAAGATAAGGATCAAGGGCGCGATTGCCATGAGATTGCCCGAGCCTGTCACGAACATCCAAGTCAGATAGCGGCGATAGAGCGAGTCGGTTCGAAGAACCTGCCATAGCTGGGTCAGACCAAGGTGTGAGCCGTCAGTACGCTCCCGCTCGCTGCTCAACATACGCTGCTGGCGTCGGACCCTGACCCGCCGATAAGCGAATAGCGCAGCAAGCGCGCAGCCGGCTGAGACGAGGAAAATCCAGCGGAAGCTATACACATCCCGATCGAGCGCGATCCCCGCGCCAGCGCCCACCAGGGACATCACAATAGAAACGAGAACCTGTGCGCGTGCCGCGAAGATCGTTCGGGCCACTCGGGAGTAGTTCGAACGCCACACGATCGAGCGGATGGTAATGATCCCGCACCACAAGATGCCTGCCCCCATAAGCGATGTGACCAGCAGGCCTAGCCCCATTCCGTTGATGGGTACGAGGACGGTCATGAGCAGGGAGGCAGTGAACAGTGCCTTTAGGTGCGTCAGCGCTCGCACTTTGTCCCGACCCTGACTCCAGTGGGACCACGCAATGCTCGTGACGTAGCCGAATGGCCCGGCGCCGGTCGCCAGAGCAACCGCGAGTGCTAGTACCCATCCATCGACCTCGCTAGCGAATACTGTGTTGACCAGGACACCGGCGACGCCCCCCGCTAGCACACCCGTTGGGACGGCCTGCAGGGTCCACGCCTTCAATTCCAACTGGGCATGAGGGCGCGACATATAGGGCAGGGAACTAGAGAGCACGATGCGATCACCGAGGATTGGCGGACTAGGGGGTCGGTCGGGGCCGGAATGGAGTCCGCTATAATACTCCTGGGGGTGGTCCCGTGCGAAAGTGGCGGAATTGGTAGACGCGCTGGATTTAGGATCCAGTGGGGCAACCCGTGGGAGTTCGAGTCTCCCCTTTCGCACCACTTGTCCGCCGTGCGTTGGCTATTAAAAACGGTTGGATCGGCCTCAAGCGAACCGATCCCAGAGGAGCTTGTGGAAAAAGCGGATACGGATGTAGTCGAAGTTTCGGTGGAAGTCCAGAAGGGTCTGGAGCGCCGGATTACCGTGCAGGTCCCTGCGCTAGAGATCGAGCAGGAGGTAGACACTCGTCTAAAAAAAGTAGGGCGGACTGCGAGGTTGAAGGGTTTTCGTCCCGGGAAGATCCCGCCGAAAGTCGTCCGTCAGCACTACGGTGGGCAGGTGCGTCAGGAAGTGATGACCGACGTCATCCGCACCAGCTACTCGCGAGCCCTGGCCCAGGAGCAGCTTAATCCGGCCGGCGGCCCCAATATCGAGCCTCTTCCCACCGAGAGTGAGGAGTACTTCAGTTACCGTGCGACCTTTGAAGTGTATCCAGATGTTCAGCTCAAACCGACTGACACCATCAAGTTGGAAACCCCCGCGGTTGAATTCGATGAATCCGACGTCGATGAGATGGTTGAGAAGCTCAGAGATCAGCAGGCCGAGTGGCAGGAGGTGGAGCGTAAGTCTGCTGTTGACGATCGTGTTGTGGTGGATTTTTCCGGGAAGATCAGCGGCGAGGCGTTCGAAGGAGGCGAGGGGAAGGAGGTTCCCGTCGTTGTGGGAGCGGGCCAGGTAATAGGAGATTTCGACAAAGCGCTCAAAGGCCTCTCTGCAGGGGAGACGAAATCGGCTAAGGTCAAGTTTCCCAAGGACTACCCCTCCGAGGAACTGGCAGGGAAGAAGGCGGTGTTCGACATCACAGTTCTGAGGGTCGAGGAAAAGAGGCTTCCAGAGCTCGATGAGGAGTTTCTGAAAAAGATGGGTGTGGAGGACGGAGGCTTGGATGTGCTGAAGGAACAGTTGCGGCAGAACATGGACAGGGAACTGCGGGAACGTCTCAAGACCGAGACTAAGAAGCGGGCGCTCGATGGCCTGCTCAATACCAATAGCGTCGAGATACCCAATGTTTTAGTCGAGCAGCAGATTGACTCCATGCAGGCAGGCGCTATGCGGCGGTTTGGAATCGAGGATCCAGAGAAGGCGCCACCGAGGTCCGAATTCGAGGAGACCGCTCGACGGCGCGTAACGTTGAGTCTTCTTGTTCAGGAACTGATCAAAGAAAACGATATCAAGCTCGACCGCAAGCGCGTGGATGAACAGATCACTGAGTTCGTCGCGCCTTACGAGAAACCGGAGGAGGCTGCAAGAGCCTACCGCGGCAATCATGAGCTGATGGCTCAAGTGGAATCCGGCGTGCTTGAAGATCAGGTTGTCGATTTCATACTAGAGCACGCGAAAACGAAAGAGAAAGCTGCAAGCTTCAAGGAATTCATGGGATAGATGGCATCGGATATCGACTAAGGAGTGGGTGGTGAGTACGAGAGGCTTAAATTTGGTCCCGATGGTCGTGGAGCAGACTGCTCGGGGTGAACGAGCGTATGATATTTATTCGCGACTGCTCAAAGATCGGGTGGTCTTTATCGTTGGCGGTATAGACGACAATGTTGCCAACGTGGTCGTCGCTCAACTGTTGTTTCTCGAGTCTGAGAATCCGGATAAAGACATACACCTCTATATTAATTCTCCTGGAGGCATCGTAACCGCCGGCCTTTCGATCTATGACACCATGCAGTTCATCAAGCCGGATGTCAGCACGATCTGCGTGGGCCAGGCGGCCAGCATGGGGTCTTTGTTGTTAGCGGGCGGTAAGGAAGGAAAACGTCATTGCTTGCCCCATTCCCGAATAATGATTCATCAGCCCAGCGGTGGTTTCCAGGGGCAGGCCTCCGACATCGATATCCACGCTAAAGAAGTCCTTAAGCTACGCGAGCGACTCAATCAGATTATGGCGAAACACACAGGACAATCCGTTGAGACGATTGAGAAAGACAGCGACCGGGACAAGTTCATGGACGGAGAAACCGCCGTCGAATACGGTCTAATTGACACGATTCTCGAAAAGAGAATCGAAAAGGCGCCGTCAGGATCGAAGTAGATATATATCAATAGGTTAAGGTTGTATTCTAGATATTGACCAAAATTTCAGTAACTTGGAGGAGACGCTTGGCAGATGCCCGAGCGTAATGCTATAACGCCACGACTGCTGCTTTGCGTAGGGGCAAGGACACGAGATGAGTGAAGATTCCCGCGGCAAATCGGACGATGGCAACCTGCTGTACTGTTCCTTTTGTGGGAAGAGTCAGCATGAGGTTCGCAAGCTGATTGCTGGGCCTTCTGTATTTATATGCGACGAGTGCGTAGGGCTTTGTGATGACATAATCCGTGAGGAGCTCGACGATCGGACGGAGCGGGGTCGAGAGAGCCTTCCGAAGCCTCAGGATATCAAGGCAGTACTTGACGAGTATGTTATTGGCCAGCAAGGTGCCAAGAAGGTCCTCTCGGTTGCCGTCTACAATCACTACAAACGACTCGAGACCCGTGTCCGCGAGAAGGGTAAAGAGGAAATCGAGCTAGCCAAGAGCAATATTTTGCTCATTGGTCCGACGGGCTGCGGCAAGACGCTCCTTGCTGAAACGCTGGCGCGTCTGTTGAACGTACCTTTCACCATAGCAGATGCCACGACGCTCACCGAAGCGGGCTACGTAGGCGAGGATGTCGAGAACATCATTCAGAAGCTGCTACAGAAGTGTGCCTACGATGTCGACAAAGCCCAAACAGGTATTGTGTACATTGACGAGATCGACAAGATCTCCCGGAAGTCTGACAACCCATCGATCACGCGCGACGTTTCCGGTGAAGGGGTGCAGCAGGCGTTATTGAAGCTCATCGAAGGTACAGTCGCATCGGTTCCGCCGCAGGGTGGTCGAAAGCATCCGCAACAGGAATTCCTTCAGGTCGATACCTCCAACATCCTTTTCATTTGTGGCGGTGCATTCTCGGGCTTGGATAAAATTATTCTCAATCGCTCACAACGCAGCGGAATCGGATTCGTGGCCGATGTCAAGAGTCCCGAAAGCGACGAGAATCTCGGTGAGTTGCTACGTGACGTAGAGCCAGAGGATCTTATCAAGTACGGGTTGATACCAGAGTTCGTCGGTCGTTTGCCTGTCGTGGCGACACTTGAAGAGTTGGATGAGGAGGCGTTGGTCGAGATCCTGATCGAACCCAAGAACGCCCTCACCAAGCAGTACCAGAAGCTCTTCGAGATGGAGGGGGTCGAGCTCGAGCTCCGAGAGGATGCTCTGCGAGCCGTCGCGAACAGGGCCATGCTTCGCAAGACTGGTGCCAGGGGATTGCGTACGATCTTGGAGAACGTGCTTCTTGATACCATGTACGATCTTCCTTCCATGGAGAACGCCACCAAGGTAGTTGTCGACGAGGCTGCGGTGACGGGTGAGACTAAGCCTTACGTGATCTACGAATCTAAGGAGCAGGCGGCCGTGGGAGACGAGCGCCGCTGAGTCGCTTAAGTTTCCGGTTCCAAAACCCTGAGTCAGACTCCGTCCAGATGGACGCGGGGGAAGGCGTGAGGGTTGAGTTTCGGTGGAATCGACCCCAGATAGGATGTCTGGGATAGTTATCCTTTATGTCGAGGAATTTACGGTGGAAGACACTCCTAGTCCGAGCGTGAGTCAGTTGGATCCGGGGCGCCTCCCGGTTTTGCCGTTACGCGACGTGGTGGTTTATCCCCACATGGTTATTCCCTTGTTCGTGGGACGGGAGAGGTCGGTGATCGCTTTGGATAAAGCGATGGCAGCCGGTAAGGAGATCCTGCTCGTAGCCCAGAAACAGGCAGACGTCGATGATCCGGGTAAGGATGATGTCTATGAGATTGGGACGCTCGCCACAATTCTGCAGTTGTTGAAGCTTCCGGACGGAACGGTCAAGGTTCTGGTTGAAGGAGATAGGCGTGCTCGCATCGTAAAGGTGGAAATAGACGAGTGCTTCTCCGCCGAGGCAGAGGAGTTGGCGGAAAACGAGGCCTATGACGAAAAGGAGATGGACGTTCTATCGCGTTCGGTGGTCTCGCGTTTCGAGCAATACGTCAAGCTCAATAAGAAGATTCCACCGGAGATTCTCACCTCGCTTGCGGGCATCGATCAACCGGGACGTTTGGCGGACACCGTTGCTGCTCACATGGCCCTGAAACTTGCTGACAAGCAAAAGGTTCTTGAGATCTACGATGTTAGAAATCGTCTGGAGCATGCGCTTGGGTTGATCGATGGTGAGATAGATGTGCTGCGAATCGAGAAGCGCATTCGCGGACGAGTCAAACAGCAGATGGAGAAGAGCCAGCGCGAGTACTACCTGAATGAGCAAATGAAGGCCATTCAGAAGGAGCTCGGTGAGATGGAAGACGCTCCCAATGAGCTGGGCGAGCTCGAAGAGAGGATCGGCACCGCTGGCATGAGCAAAGAGGGTAAAGAGAAGGCGACTTCGGAGCTGAACAAGCTCAAGCTCATGTCTCCCATGTCGGCCGAAGCGACTGTTGTTCGTAACTACATAGACTGGTTGCTGAAGGTGCCTTGGAAGAAACGCACCAAAGTGCTTCAGAATTTAGAGCAAGCCGAACAGGTGCTCGAGGAAGATCACTACGGCCTCGAGAAGGTAAAGGAGCGGATACTTGAGTATCTTGCCGTGCAACAACGCGTAAAGAAGCTTAAGGGACCGATACTCTGCCTGGTGGGTCCGCCCGGTGTTGGCAAGACCTCTGTGGGTCAGAGCATCGCTCGTGCGACGAATCGAAAATTTGTCCGAATGTCGCTCGGCGGTGTTCGCGACGAGGCGGAGATTCGGGGGCATCGCCGAACTTACATAGGGTCGATGCCCGGCAAGATCGTCCAGAACATGGGCAAAGGGAAAGTGCGAAACCCGCTTTTCTTGCTGGATGAGGTGGATAAGATGTCGATGGACTTCCGTGGAGATCCGTCGTCTGCGTTACTCGAGGTGCTCGATCCGGAGCAGAACTCGACGTTTAATGACCATTATCTGGAGGTCGATTTCGATCTATCCGAGGTCATGTTCGTGTGCACGGCTAATAGCCTCAACATTCCTGCGCCACTCCTCGACAGAATGGAGGTTATTCGGCTGCCAGGTTATACCGAGGACGAGAAGCTCAACATTGCGAAGCGCTATCTCATTCCGAAGCAAATGAAGAATAACGGCATCGAAGATGATGAGCTTAGGATCTCCGACTCGGCCATCCTTGACACAATTCGCTATTACACTCGCGAGGCGGGTGTCAGGAACCTCGAGCGAGAGTTAGCGAACGTGTGCCGCAAGGTAGTGAAAAAGCTACTGCTGAGACCGCGTAAGGGAATCGTTCGGGTTAATCATCGCAATCTTGGAAAATACCTTGGCGTGCAGCAGTTTCGCTATGGTCGAGCGGAAGATAAAGATCAGATCGGCCAGGTTACCGGGCTCGCGTGGACTGAAGTCGGTGGGGAATTGCTCACCATCGAGTCGGCAATAGTGCCTGGAAAGGGCAAGCTTATTCATACCGGACAGCTCGGTGATGTCATGCAAGAATCAATCCAGGCCGCCATGACCGTGGTGCGAAGCCGCGCCGGCGTGCTCGGAATCGATGATGCGTTTCACCAGAAGAGAGACGTTCATATTCACGTGCCCGAAGGTGCTACCCCGAAGGATGGCCCCTCGGCGGGCATCGGAATGTGCGCAGCGTTGGTTTCCGCTTTGACGAAGATCCCTGCTCGATCGAACGTCGCCATGACAGGCGAGATCACCCTGCGTGGTGAAGTTTTACCCATAGGGGGGTTGAAAGAGAAGTTGTTGGCTGCCCACAGAGGCGGCATTGATACGGTGTTGATTCCGGCAGATAACAAAAAGGACTTAGTCGAAATCCCGAAGAACATCAAAGACAAGTTGAACATTCTTCCCGTTAAATGGATTGACGAGGTGTTTGAGCTGGCGCTGCAACATTCGCCGACACTGCAGCCCGATGGGCCGTCAACGGGTGGGGAGCGGGAGAGTCAACCGGAAGAAGCAGAGAAAGGCGAAGCAGTCCTTCCACACTAGGTTGAGCCTTCCATTTGACACCGTAAAAACGCACTTGTATAAGTTCTTGTGTCATGGGGTAGCGTGCGTCGGTTGATGTGCGTGGGGGGTTGGAAACAATTCCTGACAGTTTTAGTGTGGGCAGACGCGTGAGCGTCTGGTGATTTAACTTTTCAATTGCAAAGGGATCGGTATGAACAAAGCGGAACTCGTGGATGCAGTGGCTAGTGCAGCTAATCTTTCAAAAGCCGATGCAGGTAGGGCCGTCGATGCGGTGGTGGGGAGTATTGCGTCGAGTTTGAGTAACGGCGAGCAGGTTGCCGTAGTGGGGTTTGGTACTTTTAGTGTGAAGCATCGTGCTGCCCGTGCTGGGCGAAATCCTAGAACGGGTGAGGCTATCCAGATTCAAGCCAGCAATGTGCCGGGTTTCAAGGCTGGCAAGGCTTTAAAGGATGCCGTAAACTGAGCCGATAGTGTTCGGGGGATCTGTCCCAGCGGGTGCTTAGCTCAGCTGGGAGAGCGTCGCCCTTACAAGGCGAAGGTCGGGGGTTCGATCCCCTCAGCACCCACCATGTAAGAGCCGGAGTGGTAGTTCAGCTGGTTAGAATACCGGCCTGTCACGCCGGGGGTCGCGGG
>CAYLKA010000082.1:0-10261 GCA_964384125.1 uncultured Gammaproteobacteria bacterium
TAGGACAAGGCATCCTCCAGCGTATCGCGCACTTGTCTCACAACCGCATCATCCGCCTCCCTCGAAATGTTCGAAAGAACGAAGTCAACGTAGTCAGTGACCTTCAGCTGAGTCTCGAGGACCATCTCCCAGACCCCCTGCCAGAGCATGGCACGAGAGAGTGGCTCGCTGAAGCTCGCGAGCCGCGTACCGAGGATAGGTAGCACATCCGGCTCTAGCCGCGCACGTGCGAAGTCCCAGTCTCCATGATTCGGATAGACGAGATCCGGACACGGTTGCCCGCTGGTTACGACCTCCGTCTGCGCGCCCGAGTAAATCACGGGCAGCGTCTGGACGATCACCTCATCACCTTCAAACCGGTACAGCCCTAATTGGGTCCTATGGGTACGTCGTGTCGGCCAGTCCTGGGGGGCGCTCTGAATCAAGCTCAGAGAAGAGATCCGTTCATCTTCACACTCAAGCTTCACGGCCACGCTGTTTGTGCCCGGCTCGAGCAGCCATTCCTGCGACCACGCCTCAAGATCACGCCCGGCGGCTGCCGAAATAGCGTCCAAAAAATCACCAAGTGTTGTATTACCGTACGCGTGAGTCTTCAGGTAATCGCCAACCCCGCGCCTGAACGCCTCGGGTCCCACCAGGTAGTTAAGCTGCTTCAAGGCAGCCGAACCCTTTTCGTAGGTAATCGCGTCAAAGTTCGCGAAGGCGCTGTCCGTGTCAGGGACGGGCAAATCTATGGGGTGGGTCGTCTCCATCTCATCTGCACGATAGGCGCGTATGGTTCGGGTAAAGGCCACCTGCCAGGCTTCGGAGAACCCTGTACCCTCCGCCAGCGCCAGCGTGGCCATGAAGGTCGCGAAAGATTCATTCAGCCACAGGCCGTTCCACCAATCCATGGTCACCAGATTTCCAAACCACATGTGGGCCATCTCGTGGAAGATGATGCTGGCATGGGCACGACGATCCTGACGAGTAACCGCTCCCCTTTTTACGTAACGTTCATTGAACGTAACAGCGCCGACATTCTCCATTGCCCCCCAATTGAAGTGCGGGACAATTAGCTGATCGTACTTACCGAAGGGGAACGGGATACCAAAGTAACTCTCGAAAAACTCGAACCCCTGTCGTGTAAATTCGAACCAATCTTCAGGATTCACGTAACGGGCGAGCGAGCGCCTCGCAAACAGCCGCAACGGAATCTCACCCGACCGAGACTCCCAAACCTCGTACTCACCCGCATGTAAAGCGTAAACGTAGGTGCTGATTGGCAGCGACGCCGGGAACGTCCAAGTCCGCTCGTCACCGGATTCCGTGACTCCCGACTCAGACGTAATGGACACGACCTCCCACTCCGAGGGCGCGGTAACCCGCGTGCTATATCGAGCCTTCAGATTCGGTTGATCAAATGACGGAAAAAGCCGATTCTGATTGAAAGGTTCGAAATCACTAAAAAGATAAGCGCGGTCGTCCTCGGGGTCCACAAATCGGTAAAGCCCAGTACCATCCGAGCTATAAGGGCGAGTAAATTCCACTTCGATTTCGTTGGCACCCACGACCAAAGAATCAGCAGGCAGCGTCACTCGATAGCCGTCATAGAGGACAAACGCTTCGATGCGATTAATCACAACCGACCTCACCGCACCCCCCGCGAAGTCGAGGGTGAGATCGCTGTCCACATCGGAAAGCTCGAACTGGGCCTTTACACTGCCAACGTAATCGGACAACTCGGAATCAAGGCGGACCTCGAAGTGGTAAGCAACATCACTGACCCGAGCACTGCGAGCTTGCGCCTGCTCCAGACTCAACGCAGCCCCACTATCCTGCGCGACTGCCCCAGGCTGATTCGCGAGCCCAATAAAAATTCCAGCGAACGCGATAGAGCAAAACCGTCTCACGGCAATTCCTAGCTTAAGGCTCGCCCACGGAAACACGGCGCTTCCACAAATCCCAAGCGCGGAGGAAATCACTACCCATGGACTCTTCCGACAATTCCAAGTAGGTGACCCGATCACCACGTGCCAGGGCATCACTCTGCATTGCAGCATTGTCCTCTAACGTGATGCTGCGCCCCACGACCATCGCAATTGACGAAGCTACCACTGAGACACCGTGGTTGCGCATGAGTACGACCGGACGGTCGGCTAGCGCCACCGCAAGACCACGGCCCCTACCCGGCGTGTCTACCAACGCGCCGTCTGCCGTACCAAAGTCACGATAGTCCCAAATCGGGATACCGTCGAGAAAGAACGCAGCCTGATGGAACACCGGCCGCAGCGGCGTTGATCCGATCCCGAAAGAGATAACTGTCGGTGAATGGTTGTGCACCACCGCCTGTACGTCGGGACGCAACTTATATATTTCCCCGTGAATGAAACGCTCGAGATACGAACTCGAACCGCTGGAGTCAACGATCACGCTGTCTAGATCTAACTCGAGGATATCGTCAACAGTGACCAACTCAGGCGCGATGGCGCGCGAAAGAAAATAGCGATTAGGGTCCTCCGGGTGCCTGGCACTCACATGACCGTAACCAGGCAAAATACCCTCCGCCGCGAGGATCTGGTTCGCTGCCACCAAGTCCTCGATCACTGCTACGACCGCTGCCGAATGTGTTTGCGCGGTTACCGCAAAGGGCAATGCCCCCAGAAGGGTGCCAATTAGAATGATCGCTCTCATGACTCTCTCCTGGCGACTCGAATCGCTCTTGTGTTTCACAGTGTGTACCACCGGGCCAACCGAGAACAGTCTCGTCCTCCGCGGTGACCGAATGAGCCTGTTGTCACAGGCTATTCTGACACCGTTTTCACTTACCTCTGCCTGCCCAGGAGGGTAATATAGCCCCTCACGTAAGGAGTGGGTAATGAACCGATATACCGAGACTTGCAAGCTGGGCTTGGCCTCAGCTTTATGCCTGACATTAGCCTGGGCGACGAGCGCACAAGCTCAAATAGCCTTGGACGGCGACGACGTAGGTGGCGTGGTCACCAGCACAGACGGCCCAGAGGCGGGCGTTTGGGTCATCGCCGAAACAGAGGATTTCGACACCTTTTACGCCAAGATCGTTGTGACCGACGATCAGGGGCGCTATGTCGTGCCGGATCTGCCCGATGCGGACTATAACGTCTGGGTCCGAGGCTACGGTCTCGCGGACTCCGAGCTAACAGCCGCCAATCCCGGCGACACCGTGAATCTGGATGCGATCGTCGCACCCAGCGCCGCGGTCGCAGCGGAGGTCTACCCGGCCATTTCCTGGTACGCAATGATGCACCTGCCCACCGACGAGGAGCTTGCGAACCTTGATGGCGGGATGAACTACTACCTCGATAAAATGAAGACGAATGGCTGTGTTACCTGTCATCAGATGGGGAACCTGTCCACGCGGACCATTTCCGAGAAGTTGGGTGAGTTTGATAACTCCGAGCAGGCGTGGATTCGCCGTGTTCAGTCTGGCCAGGCTGGTGCCACCATGTTGAACCGGCTCGCCGCAGACCTGCAGGGCATACCCTTCAAGTATCTTGCCGACTGGACCGACCGTATCGCGGCGGGTGAGCTGCCGACATTCATCCCCCCCCGACCCCAAGGGCTGGAGCGCAACGTTGTGGCGACGGTGAGAGACTGGTCGGACGCGAGGGCGTACATGCATGACCTGTCCTCTACCGATCGGCGCAATCCCACGGTGAATGCGTACGGAGATATCTACGGTTCACCGGAGAACTCCACGGATAACTTCCCAATCCTTGATCCTGTGAACAACACAGATACAGCCTTCTTGGCCACGGTTATGGATGAGAACACACCGTCAGCCGGTGACGTCGCTGCCGTTCAGCCCTCGGTTTTCTGGGGTACTGATCGCATCTGGACGAGCCAGGCAAACACCCACAACCCGATGTTGGATCAGGATGGACGCGTTTGGTACACCGCTCGCGTCCGAGCGCCGAATACCCCGGCCTTCTGCCAGGAGGGATCAGATCACCCCTCTGCACAGGCGTTCCCGACCGCGCGTACTGGCCGAAATCTGGCACTGCGCGACCCGGCAAACGGCGAATACATAATGATCGACACCTGCTACTCCACTCATCATCTGCAGTTCGGTTATGACGATAACAACACGCTGTGGACCAGTGGTGGTGGCGAGGTTCTTGGTTGGTTGGATTCCAATATGTTCCTTGAGACGGGCGATGCGCAAGCCTCTCAGGGCTGGACACCGGCGATTCTCGATACCAACGGTAATGGTAGACGCGACGCGTACGTGGAGCCTGGCAGCCCCATAAATCCGGATATGGACACGCGGATTGTTCCCGGTTATTACGCAGTCATGCCGAACCCGGCGGACGACTCTATCTGGGGTTCGAAGCTTTCCTACCCCGGTTCTGTGGTTCGAGTGGTTCCGGGCGACAACCCATCGGAGACTGCTCTGGCCGAGCAGTTCAACGTGCCGCTGCCCGGATTCGGGATTCGCGGTGCCGACATCGATAGCCAAGGCGTGGTTTGGGGATCGCTGGCAAGCGGACACCTCAGCGCGTTCGATCGCAACAAGTGCACGGGACCGTTGAATGGGCCCGAAGCGACTGGCGATCACTGCCCCGAGGGCTGGTCTCTGTACCGTTATCCAGGTCCTGGTTTCCAAGGCCTTGAGGAGTACAGTATTGAATCTAGCTACTACAGCTGGGTTGATCAGCACAACACCGCAGGCCTCGGGGAAGATGTCCCCATGTCGACAGCTAACCTCTATGATGGCGTGCATGCTCTAGTGGACGACGAGTGGGTAACGATGAGAATTCCCTATCCCCTCGGCTTCTACACCAAGGGCTTCGATGGTCGTATCGACGACCCGGACGCCGGTTGGAAGGGCCGTGGGCTTTGGGTGTCCGAGGGTGACCGCAATCCCTTCTGGCATGCTTGGGACGCAGTTGGGAGCGCAGGGTCGGATAGGCCGCTCGTAGTGCACTTCCAGACACGCCCGGACCCACTAGCGAAGTAAAGCGGGAATTCCCGCTCTCAGCGGATCCCGGTAACGTCCTCCTTCCCTCGTGCAGGGGGGGAGGACGTTTTCTTTTGTCAACCTGAGATTGCCGGGACTCCTGCGGGGGTCCCAGTCTCGTCTTTCCCCTTTTGGCATTGACAGTGCTTACTCGGCATTGTCCAAACCCTTGAAAACGTTTACTTATTTCCTTTGGGAATCGGGCTGGTCTGCGGATTGCAGCCCATCCACTGAATTGGGGGAGAGGGCTTGATCCAGTCAAGGTAAACTGTGACTGATAGGGGCTCTACACTACAGGTGACTAGGCCGCAGTTTCTGGTGAGGAGGAACTCATGTACGCGAAAAAAATAATTATCCTGTTTGGCGTCACGGTTTGTTTGGCTGGCGGCGCGCTTGCCCAGATCAACGATCCGATTCCCACAGCGGTGGAGAACCAAGGGCTGCGTGTGGAGATTACAGAGCTAGCGAGGTTCCCTGATACGCGTGGGTTGCACCCCGAAACCGATCCGGACCTTGTGCCCGCTTATGCTCGAGTGAATTTCGTTCGAGATCTGCCGGACGGTCGACGTTTTGCAAACGATATACGCGGATTGTTATACGAGCTTGACGAGGACAATCAGACTTCCGTCTATCTGAATATTGCGGACCATTTCCCGAACACCTATTACCTGGGTCTTGTGAGCGGCTTAATTGGTTTTGAGTTTCACCCGGAGTTTGCTGATAACGGGCTGTTTTATACCGTTCATGGCGAGTGGGCAGAGGGGAATGATGGGGTGCTGAACTTCATTCCGCCGAGTTATACGGTAGAGGATGTCACCTTCCACAACGTCATTAACGAATGGCGTGCGGCTGATCCGGGCGCAGGCGCGTTCGAGGGCACGCGGCGCGAGCTCTTCAGGGCTGGTCACGTTGTGGATAATTTCTATCATCCGTTTAGTTTTGTTGGGTTCAATCCGACGTCTGAGCCTGGCGATCCGGATTATGGCCTCCTGTACACCAGCGGAAGCGATCTGGGCTTTAGCAATGGCGGTGGTCCGAACGGCGAGAACGCGAGTGCGCTCGGCCGGCTCGACTCTGTGGTGGGTGCCCTTTTGCGAATAGATCCACGTAGTCCTTCCGAGTCGGGTGGCACAAAGGGACTCGGAGACTACACGATCCCCCCAATCAACCTTTTCGCTTCTGACGATGACCCCAATACGCTAGGTGAAATTTTCGCTTATGGGTTCCGGAACGTTCACAGACTGTCTTGGGATCGTAGCGACGGCACCCTGTTTGGGTCCGAAATCGGTAATAGCCACATTGAGGAGATCAATATCATCCATGAGGGTGGTAACTATGGCTGGTTCGATCGAGAAGGGTTTTACGACAACGGAGTCGATATCCCCGGCGGCAGTATGCTGGTGGTCTATCCCTTGCCGTTGGATATTTTGGACGGACGTACCGAAGATGGCTACCTCTACCCGGTCGCGCTTTACGATCACGACGAGGGTTGGGCCGTCGCGCCGGGGTTCGTGTATCGGGGCAGTGTTCCTGCGCTGGCAGGTAAGTTTGTGTTTGGTGACATTCAGAACGGGCGTCTTTTCGTGGCCGACGTGGCCGAGCTGAAGGCGGCCGATGATGGAATTCCAGGGACCGTCGCCGCAATAGAAGAGGTCCAGCTCTTTGTACGCGACGCCGCGGGCGCTGCCAGAGATGTGACGTTGTGGGAGCTCGTGGAAGAGACGATGGGCACGACAGTCACGCGAGCGGACCTGATTCTTAGCGAAACCCTTGATGGGGAGCTTTTGGTCACGTCAAGGCAGGATGGAACCATGCGCACACTGATCGGCGGGGCTGAGTGACGCAAGAATCCTAATGGCCAGGTTTGGGGGGGGGTGGCGATGAAATTAGAATCGGCGACGACTATTTTCGCAGTAGCACTTTTGGCAGTTATCGCTGGGCAGACAAAGGCCCATCATTCTGAAGCAGCTCAATTTGATCCGGATGATCCGATCAGCGTCGAGGGTGCTGTTGTAAAGGTCGAGTGGGCCAATCCACACATTTGGTATTACGTCGACGTGACGGATGAAAGTGGTGAGGTGACAACTTGGGGTTTTTCGGGGCTTCCCCCGGGTGTTCTCCAAAGGAGAGGCGTTACGAGAAATACGTTAAGTGTCGGCGACGTGGTTCGAGTCATAGGTAATCGGGCGCGGGATGGATCGAATAACGCAAGCGGTTACAGAGTCACGTTCGCAGACGGGCGGAGCGTTTTTACCGGTTCGAGCGAGCTGGCTGCGCCGCAACCTTAGTTGGGGGAGGGTTCGGAGTGAATCCGAGCCGCGGAGGTGCGTAATGATGAAGAGGTTCTGCTCTATGGCTTCCCGCACGTTTGGTGCGTTGTTTGTTTTTCTTGCGTTAGTGTCCAAACCTGCCACGGCTCAGGAACATGTACCGATCTGGCGTTGGGTGCCTGGCTACGAGAGTTTGGATCCACTGGATGAAGACGGCAACGTAGTTCCGCGTGCCGAGATACCGAGGGCCTCAGATGGCAAACCGGATTTCACCGGGGTGTGGGCCGGACCGGGTTTTACCCACGACGTGGGCCCGTACGACACTGACCCCGCGCTCCCAGCGTTTCTGGCAAGCCTTGACCCTGCTCTTTTTCCTCCGTTTCAGCCCGGAGGTCAGGAGTTCATGTTTCGGGAGAACGTTGGGGATGTTCGCATAGATGATCCAGTAGCCTTGTGTTTTCCGGATGGAATGCCGAGGGAAGCTTTTACTTTCTACCCCCAGCAGTGGGTTCAGACACCACGCCACATAGTTATCGTTAACGAATTCATGCACTGGCCTCGTGTCATTCCACTGGGACCGCCTAACCGTCCCCACGATCCGGATGTGGAGCTGACGTATATGGGAGACTCCATCGGCTGGTGGGACGGCGACACGCTGGTCATTGATACTATCGGATTGAGGGAGTGGCAGTTTGACTCTTCTCGCGATCCAAGCCGGTGGCACAGCGACCAATTGCATTTGATCGAGCGTTTTACGTATACGGATTCCATGACCGTGTCATATGAGTTTACTTTCGATGACCCGACGATATGGACGCGTCCGTGGGCTCAGCAGTTTCAGATGAAGCTGCACCCAACGTGGAAGATTCTCGAGTTCGTGTGCCTGGAGAACGATCGTTGCTCGGGTGGGAATTGCACGCCGGCCGACGTGCAGCTCGATTAGCAAGAGGTTTCGACCGATGAGAGCACAGAAACTTTCGCGTTTTTCGGTGGGCCTCTGCTCACTAACTCTTCTGGCCGGGGTCGCAGCGGCGCAGGTTTCGGACAACGAGACTTTACGCGAGGTACTAACGTCGACCGGTACTTTGCGCGCCGCTTTTCTCGGTCGAAATCCCGTACAGGTCAGGGTTGATCCACAGACCGGGCAGGTGTCGGGTCCAGCTGTGGATGTCGCCAGGCAGATAGGGGGCAGAATGGGAGTCGAGGTCACCATACAGCCTCTGTCTGGCGTGCCGGCCGTGATCGAAGCTGTGAGGGAGGGCTCGGCCGACATCGGGTTCATCGCTCACGATACGACGCGGGCGCAGCGGGTCGCCTTCACCCAGGCCTATATCTACGGCCACAACAGCTATATCGTGCGTACGGATTCCGCTATCGAAGCTCCTGAGCAGGCTGATCGTGAAGGTTCACGTATCGCGGCCATATCGGGCAATGCTGTTGACCTTTATTTGGATCGTGCACTTGCGAGCGCTGAACTCGTCTCTTTGGCTCGAGGAACTCCGGATATGGAAGCAGCACGCATGCTCCTAGCAGGTGAAATTGACGCCTATGCCGCAAACAAGCAGCGTCTGGCAGTCGTGGTGGAGAGGGAGCCTCGCGTTCGAGTCCTAGAGGGCAGCGTCTTGCCCGTGGAACAGTCGATAGTGGTTTCTTTCGAGAATGAGGCCGTCGTGCCTCAGTTGGACCTTATTGTCGATGAGCTGCGTAGTTCCCGGGTTCTGCAGCAGATCGTTGAGCGATACAATATTGCGGGCGTAGAAGTCGCTCCGCGGGCCAGGCGCTAGATTTGAGCGTTGAGTGAGGCGGGCTGCACCCATTCCAATGTCGAAGGCATTGTAAGCTTTTAGATGACAAGTTAAGACAAAGAACAGGATCACTAATTTTTGCTCGTCTGATCAGATGAGTGCCCCATAAAACCTATTTAGGGAGAAGGCTAGATGAAGGTCTTAGGCCACGTTTCGAGTCGTAGGAAATTTTTGGAAGCCATTGGAATAGTGGCGGGAGTATTGGTGGTTAAGCCTACAACGTGGGCACAAGGGCGTAAGGAAGTTTGGATCGCGGGTAAGCGAATTAAGACCGTTGATATTCATGCGCACGCGTCGATCAAGGATGTTGAAACCGTCATCAGTGGTACGAGCCTCGATAGGCAGATAGGTGGGCCTAGACTTCTCGAACCTTCACGTTTGGCAATGATGGACGAATGGGGTATCGATGTTTCGGTTATAAGTGCTAATCAATATTGGTGGTATGGAACTGATGATCGATCGCTGGCAGCTGAAATCGTTCGGGTTCAAGACGAAGGATTTGCAGCATGGTGCAATGAATATCCGGATCGCTTTGTTGCCCTTACATCTGTTGCGATGCAGTTCCCGGATCTTGCTGCAGAGCAACTTGACTACGCGGTCAATGAGCTAGGGTTTAAGGGCGCGTCGATGGGTGGTCATGTAAATGGAAGTGTGCCCGCAGGGCCGGAGTTCGATGTGTTTTGGGCTAAAGCCGAAGAATTAGATGTCCCAATATTTGTTCACCCAAATGGCTCGGATAACATAATTCAAGAGGGAGCATTAGATTATCCTGGTGATCTAGGCAATATTATTGGTAACCCTCTTGAGACTACGTTTTTTATATCACGGTTGATACTCGATGGAACTTTAGACCGCTTTCCTGGCTTGAAAATATGTGGAGCTCACGGTGGCGGGTACCTACCATCTTACTTTGGCCGCACGGATGTAGCTTGTGATGCGGCTGGTGGCCCTTCGATCAACTCCCAAGGCGAGTTCATCGGAAATGCTCCTATTCAAGCTGATAATTGTCGCAACCAAAAACCTCCTAGAGAGTACTTAAGAACTCAAATATTCGCTGACTCGATGGTGTTTTCCGACGAGGGTCTACGACATCTTGTTGCAGAGATGGGACCTACTCAGGTTGTTTACGGAACCGATATGCCTTTGGGCTGGCCAGATACGATGGATCTGATTATCAATTCACCTTATCTCAATAACGCTGAGAAGGA
>CAYLKA010000083.1:0-6534 GCA_964384125.1 uncultured Gammaproteobacteria bacterium
CCCCACGAATTCCGTCGGTTCCGAAGTACTGCCTCGGCACGCACGAACTCCCTTAGTGTGCGACAGACCCCTTCGGTCCGCCTATTGCACTCAATGCTGACCCGCTGGGCCGCCGAGCGGCGGCACGCCCTTCTCTTCTTCGGAGGCGGGGACATCGACGGTTTCGCCCTCTCCCGGCTCGGAGTCATCCCAGTCCTGCGGCGGGCTCGGCTCCTTACCAGTCATGATTTGCTTAATCTGATTTTCGTCGATGGTCTCGTACCTAATCAGGGCTTCGGCCATGAGGTGGAGTTTGTCGGTCTCTCGCTCGAGTATTGTCTTCGCTTCCAGGTAGCACTCGTTAATCAGCTGCCGCACTTCCTCGTCGATAGCGTGAGCGGTGACATCAGACACCTGCTTCTGGCGAGTCACGCTGCGACCCAGAAATATTTCACCGTCATCTTCACTATAGGTCAGAGGCCCCAGGTTTTCCGAGAGCCCCCATTTGGTGACCATGTTTCGCGCGATTTCCGTAGCGCGCTCGATGTCATTAGAGGCCCCGGTCGTCACGTAGGCAGGACCGAAGATTAGCTCTTCGGCAAGACGCCCACCGAACAGGCTTTTCATCTGGCTCATCAGGCGCTGTTTCGAATAGCTGTAACGGTCCTCCTCCGGCAAAAACATGGTCACGCCAAGTGCCCGACCTCGCGGAATGATCGTGACCTTGTAGACCGGATCGTGATCCGGGACTGACAGGCCGACGATTGCGTGACCGGACTCGTGATAAGCGGTGAGCTTCTTCTCATCGTCGCTCATGACCATAGAGCGTCGTTCCGTGCCCATCATGATCTTATCTTTCGCCTTATCGAACTCCTCCATACTCACGGTTCGACGATTGGCCCGAGCCGCAAGCAGTGCCGCCTCGTTAACCAGGTTTGCCAGGTCGGCGCCGGAGAACCCCGGTGAACCGCGAGCAATGATGGATGGATTCACATCGTCCGCCACTGGCACCTTGCGCATATGGACCTTGAGGATCTGTTCCCGCCCGCGCACATCGGGCAGCGGGACTGTAACCTGACGATCGAACCGTCCGGGCCGAAGTAAGGCCGGATCCAAGACGTCAGGTCGATTGGTTGCTGAAATTACGATGACGCCCTCGTTGCCCTCAAAACCATCCATCTCTACGAGGAGCTGATTCAGAGTCTGCTCGCGTTCATCATGCCCTCCACCGAGACCCGCGCCACGATGACGCCCCACGGCGTCAATCTCATCGATGAATATGATGCACGGCGCCTGCTTCTTGGCTTGCTCGAACATGTCACGGACGCGAGAAGCACCTACGCCCACGAACATCTCCACGAAATCCGAACCGGAGATCGTGAAAAACGGCACCTGCGCCTCACCTGCAATGGCCCGGGCAAGCAAGGTTTTACCGGTCCCAGGCGAACCCACCATCAGAACACCCTTCGGGATCTTTCCGCCAAGCCGCTGAAACTTGGCAGGATCCTTCAAGAACTCGACAATCTCGACGACTTCCTCTTTAGCCTCCTCGACACCGGCAACGTCAGCGAACGTCACGGTTACCTGATCCTCGCCCAACAAGCGCGCTCGGCTCTTGCCAAAAGACATTGCCCCGCGTCCACCGCCGCCGCCCTGCATCTGCCTCATGAAATAGACCCACACACCGATGAGCAGAAGAATCGGGAAAGATGAAATGAAGAGCTGGAGGAAAAACGACTGTTGCTCGGGCGGACTCGCCTCAATGAGCACATCATTTTCATCAAGCATCGTGATCAGCAATGTATTTTCTGACTCCGGATTGTAGGTTACGAAACCTTCGCCATTGCGCACGTAGCGAATAGAATCCTCGTCGAAGGTAACCTCTGACACCGAGCCATCTCTAACCTGACTCAGGAAATCGGAGTACGGCACAGGACTGACCCGCTGGTTCGTCGGGCCAAAGCTCTGAAAGACCGATAACAGCACGACCGCAATGACGATCCAGAGAATCACGTTCTTTGCTAGGTCATTCAATACCTTACCCTCGCGGCATTAAACCGTGTCTAAGCTTAAGACCCTACTACATCCCATAGGTTCTCGCCAGCAAGTACATCTCGCGGCTCTCCGGCCTCGAAGCCGGTGGCTTTATCACCCGTACGCTTCCGAAACCGATCCTGACCGAGGCGATGAAATCGTCGAAACCCTCACCTTGAAAAAGCTTGATCAGGAGCCCCCCGCCCTCGCCTAGCACACCGCAAGCGAAGTCCAGCACCCCTTCGGCCAACTCCATGGATTTGGCCTGATCAACCACTCGGTTACCTGATAGATTGGGGGCCATATCTGACATTACAAGGTCGACCCGCGCATCTCCCAATGAAGATCGCAGCAAGGACAATATCTGCGGATCAGTGAAGTCTCCCTGAATAAAGGTCACACCAGAAATTGGTTCCAAGGGTTCGCGATCCAGCGCCCAGACGCGCCCAATGGGTTGGACAATCCCTGAGGCGTATTGACTCCAACCCCCGGGACTCGCACCAAGATCCAGGCAGTTTACTCCCGGCTTGAGGACCCTACTCCGAGCCTGGATCTGCTGGAGCTTGAAAACGGCCCGCGAACGCCAACCCTCACGACTTGCCCGTTCGACATAGGGATCGCTCACCTGTCGTTGACGCCAATGTCCGGGAGACCCGGATCGATGTCCCACTCTTCTTTTCACCTCAACTGAACCGATACCCTATATAGTTGCCCCCTATGCCCTTGAGTCAAGCCGAACGAAAGTTACTTCGCGGTCGGGGCCACGCCCTGAAGCCCGTCGTCATCGTCGGTGGCGCCGGGTTGACCGATGCCGTACTGACGGAACTCGAGGCTGCGCTCAGCCACCATGAGCTCGTTAAAGTCAGTCTCCGCATCGGAAACCGCGAACGCCGCGACGCCTTGCTGGACGAACTCCTCGACAGATCAAAGGCCACCTTGCTACAGCGGATCGGCAACATGGCGCTTTTGTATAGGCAAGCCGAGCAACCCAAACTGTTACTCTCAAAAACACTTTAACGACCCCCTCAAGCAGAGGGTCCGACCGTCACACGTATTCCACCGAAATGATCACGTAGACCTGTTGCCCCCCGGGGGCCGAAACCTCCACGGTGTCTCCTTCCGACTTACCGATCATCGCACGGGCAACCGGAGAGGTGACTGAAACCCGCCCCGCTTTAATATCGGCCTCGTCCTCCCCAACGATCTGGTAGCGCATTTCTTTGCCGTCCTCGTCATCTGCGAGACAGACGGTTGCGCCGAAAACGACCCTCCCCCCTGCATTTAGATTGGATACCTCTATGACTTGAGCGTTAGAGAGCTTGCCTTCTATGTCGCGGATGCGGGCCTCTGCTAATCCTTGCTGCTCTTTCGCCGCGTGGTATTCCGCGTTCTCGCGTAAATCACCGTGCTCGCGCGCCGTACCGATGGCCGCACTGAGCTGGGGTCGCTCCGCCTTCAAACGTTTTAGCTCTTCCCGGAGTTGACTTTCTCCCCGAGCAGTCAATGGCACCTTCGTCATCAAGCCACCTCAGCATGCAAGTCCTGGAGGCAATTCACCACCACATTCTCCAGGTGATCCAGAGCATCGCAGGTGGCCTTCGCCGCTGCCAGGGTCGTGTAGTAGGTGACTTTGTGATTCACGGCCGCAGCACGGACCGAGTGTGATTCCTTGATGGCCTGCTTGCCCTCTGTCGTGTTCACAATAAGGTTGACCTCATCGTTCTTGATCATGTCCACGATGTGTGGCCGACCTTCGCGGACTTTATTCACGCGACGGCACGGAACACCGCCTTCCGCTAACGCCTTCGCAGTACCCCCGGTCGCAAAAATCTCGAACCCGCGGGCAATAAGAACCTGCCCGAGATCCACGGCCGCTGGCTTATCTCTATCCCGAACGCTAATCAACGCACTGCCACGCCCCGGTATAAGGACCCCAGAAGCCAACTGAGCTTTTGCGTACGCCTCCCCGAACGTGCGCCCGACACCCATAACTTCACCTGTGGACTTCATCTCCGGACCGAGTATCGGGTCGGCGTCCGGGAACTTAACGAAGGGAAATACCGATTCTTTTACAGAGAAATAGGGACTCGGACCGGGAGCCTCCACACCTTGCTGGCTAAACGTCACACCAGCCATTGCTTTGGCAGCAATTTTTGCAAACGGGAGTCCGGTTGCTTTCGAGACGAAAGGGATCGTGCGCGAAGCCCTCGGGTTGACCTCCAGAACATAAACCACCCCGTTTTGGATAGCGAACTGGGTATTCATGATTCCAACGACCTTAAGCTCATCGGCCATCTGCCGAACCTGTTCCTCAAGAACTTTTTGCAAACCCTCATCCAGGGTGAAGGGCGGCAGGCTGCACCCCGAATCGCCCGAATGCACGCCCGCTTGCTCAACGTGTTCCATGATCCCGCTGATGATCACCTGCTCACCGTCGGAGATGGCATCCACGTCCACCTCAACGGCAAGATCCAAGAAACGATCCAGAAGAACTGGGCTCTCGTTCGACACGCTGACAGCCTCAGACATATAGTCCCTCAGATCCTCCTCCTCGTAGACGATCTCCATAGCGCGCCCGCCGAGGACGTACGAAGGGCGTACGACTAACGGGTACCCCACCTCTCGCGCCATAACTACAGCGTCTTCCTCGGTCCGGGCGGTGCGATTCGGAGGCTGTTTCAACCCTAATCGCGTGATTAGCTGCTGAAACCGCTCCCGGTCCTCCGCGAGATCAATAGAGTCTGGCGAAGTACCGAGAATCGGCACACCCGCCGCCTCAAGGGGCCGCGCGAGCTTCAGTGGTGTTTGACCGCCGTACTGCACGATAACGCCCTTGGGCTGCTCCTTCTCGACGATCTCGAGCACATCCTCGAGTGTGAGGGACTCGAAGTAGAGACGGTCGGAAGTGTCGAAATCTGTCGATACCGTCTCCGGGTTGCAGTTGACCATTATGGTCTCAAAACCGGCCTCCTTCAGTGCAAAAGAAGCATGCACACAGCAGTAATCGAACTCGATTCCCTGGCCGATCCGGTTAGGCCCGCCACCGAGAATCATTATTTTGTCCGCGCCGGTGGGATGTGCTTCGCATTCCTCCTCGTAGGTGGAGTACAGATAGGCAGTGTCGCTCGCAAACTCCCCGGAACACGTGTCAACTCTCTTAAAAACAGGTCTTAGCTTATGATCGCAACGTATTTTTCTGACGCTGGATTCTTCAAGGCCAATTAGGACCCCAATGCGACCGTCACTAAAACCTTTGCGTTTCAGTCGACGCAGTACCTCCAGTGTGAGCCCGTCAGGACCGACGGCTGCAAGCTCGTTCTCCTCTGCTACCAAGTCGCTGATCTGGGTGAGAAACCACGGATCGATACCGGTGAGACGGGCCAATTCTTCGTCGCCGATCCCGTGACGCAGAGCATCGGCGACGTACCAGATCCGCTGTCCGCCGGCCATCTGCAGCTCTCTGCGAAGCGCGTCCCATTCCTCGTCCCGCTCGGGCGTAGTACAGATTGGGTTGAGCCCGTCCGAGCCCGTCTCTAGTCCGCGAAGCGCCTTTTGAAAAGACTCCTGAAATGTTCGACCGATGGCCATGACCTCGCCCACGGACTTCATCTGAGTCGTCAAGCGATCGTTCGCCTGCGGGAATTTCTCGAACGTGAAACGCGGGATCTTGGTAACGACGTAGTCGATGCTCGGCTCGAATGATGCGGGCGTGGCGCCGCCTGTGATCTCATTACGGAGTTCATCTAGTGTGTAGCCAACGGCTAGTTTCGCCGCCACCTTCGCTATCGGAAATCCAGTCGCCTTAGACGCCAGTGCTGACGAGCGCGAGACCCGCGGATTCATTTCGATGATGATTAGCCGGCCATCCTTCGGGTTGACAGCAAACTGAACATTGGATCCCCCGGTATCAACACCAATTTTGCGCAGCACGTCGATCGAAGCATCACGCATCTGCTGATACTCCTTATCGGTCAGCGTCTGAGCTGGTGCCACGGTGATGGAGTCCCCGGTGTGGACCCCCATTGGGTCTAGGTTCTCGATCGAGCAAACGATGATGCAATTATCATTCCGGTCTCGGATGACCTCCATCTCGAATTCTTTCCAACCTAGAACTGACTCTTCAAGCAGGACTTCCGTGACCGGAGACTGTTCTAGCCCGCGACCAACAATTTCCTCGAATTCATCCCGGTTGTAGGCGATTCCTCCCCCACTCCCGCCGAGCGTAAACGATGGCCGCACGATCGTTGGAAACCCGACTTCCCGCTGAATCTCCCAGGCCTCCTGCATTGTTCTTGCGACAGCGGAGTTGGGGACTTCCAGGCCGATCTCTTCCATCGCGACTCGAAATTTCGCTCGATCCTCAGCCATTTCGATGGAGGCCCTGCTGGCGGCAATCAGCTCCACACCGTATTTCTCAAGAATGCCTTCGCTATCCAGATCTAGGGCACAGTTCAATCCGGTCTGACCACCCATGGTGGGCAGCAGAGCACTGGGCCGCTCCTTCTCGATAATCCGTTCCAG
>CAYLKA010000083.1:6634-10130 GCA_964384125.1 uncultured Gammaproteobacteria bacterium
TGCGCCTGGCGATCCTTCATGGACAAGACAAATCGCCCGAACAGCGGCTTAACGTCATGCGGCCCAGGACTAGCCTCAGGGTGCCCCTGAAAAGAGAATGCTGGACGGTCCGTTCGCTCAATCCCTTGGAGCGAGCCATCGAATAGCGACCGATGCGTGGCGCGCAAGTTTTTCGGGAGACTATCTTCGTCCACTGCAAAGCCGTGATTCTGACTCGTGATCATCACTCGCCCGGAATCCAGCTCGATGACTGGGTGATTCGCACCGTGGTGACCAAATTTCATCTTCACGGTCTTGGCACCGCTTGCGAGTGCCAGTAATTGATGACCAAGACAGATCCCGAAGGTTGGAAGCCCAGCGTCGATCAGTGTTCGGACCGCTTCGATAGCGTACTCACAAGGTTCGGGATCACCAGGTCCGTTAGACAAAAAGACCCCATCGGGTAATAGGGCCAAAACTTCCTCAGCCGAAGTCGTTGCTGGAACAACGGTAACGCGACAATCACTATCAGCGAGAAACCGGAGAATATTGCGCTTGATGCCGAAATCATAGGCAACCAGATGAAAGCCTGAGCCCGACTCCGCATCAACGGACTGGTTTTCAGGCCACGTACCCCCTTCTTTCCACTGATAAGTTTTTTTTGTCGTGACGAACTTCGCCAGATCCATCCCTTTCAGCCCGGGAAACTTCCGCGCCGCCTTCACCGCTTCCTCGGGATCCGATTCCGATCCCGTCTGGATGCAACCCGCCAACGCGCCGTTGTCGCGGATGATACGGGTGAGCTTACGGGTATCGATCTCCGCGATCGCGACAGTTTTTCCTCGCCGCAAAAAGTCACTTAACGATTCTTCCGCTCGCCAACTGCTCGTGGCTAGGGAGAGGTCACGAATGATCAACCCGGCAGCAAATAACTCCCTGGACTCGAAATCATCCGAATTAGTCCCGACGTTCCCGATGTGCGGATAGGTCAGGGTAACAAGTTGCCGAAAATACGACGGATCGGTCAAGATCTCTTGATAACCGGTCATCGCCGTATTGAAGACCACCTCCCCAACGGTCCTGCCGGAACTCCCCACGGACAAGCCATTGAAGACCGTGCCATCTTCGAGCGCTAATATCGCGGGCTCCACCACGCTGAGCTCCTCGGTAGTCAGTACGCGCCTTGCATAAACGAAGCGGGACGGCCGCAAGGCGCGCAGCTCATCCCGCGATGGTCCTCTAGCTTGGGAGTCTCAGGAGGCGATTGTAATCCGTCCCCGTGGTGAAGAACACACCACAAATCCCAGACCGTCTGGCACCAGCTAAGGCTTTTTTCAGCACAATTCCAAGACATCGGCCATCGTATAAAGACCGGGGGAGCGCCCAGTCACCCACCGAGCTGCCCTCAAGGCACCTCGAGCGAAACTCATGCGATCAAAAGACCGGTGAACGAACTCCACCCCTTCTTCGGGGCCCTCAAACTGCACCGAATGGTTACCTACCGTGCTGCCCGCACGGATGACTGAGAACCCGATCGTGCCAGGCACGCGTGGTCCTATCTGACCATGGCGCTCGTAGGTGGCCAGATCCTCCAACCGGTGCCCCCTTGCCTCGGCGACCCGCTCTCCCAACGCCAGAGCAGTCCCCGATGGAGCATCAACCTTCTGACGGTGGTGCGCCTCGGCGATCTCGACGTCGTAATCATCGCCCAACGCTTTGGTCGCGCGACTGACCATATCCATGAAGACATTCATGCCAACGCTCATATTCCGCCCGTAGACGAGTGGGATCTGTTTTGCCCCCGCTTCCATAGCCTTGATCTGCTTGGATCCAAGGCCGGTGGTCCCGATCACCAACGCAGTGCCGTTCTTCACACAACTCCTCACATTGGCCCCCGTCGCCGAAGGCAAGGTGAAATCAATGGCAACGTCCGCATCCCCAAGACCCTCGGCATGATCATCCGTGAAAGCCACCCCCAGCAACTCGATCCCGCAGGCCTCGCCCACATCGTTACCCAGAACCGAATCCGTCGATTCGGTCACCGCTCCGCTCACCTCAACGTCTTCGGACTCGATGCCGCAACGCAACACAGCCTGACCCATACGTCCCGATGCACCCAAGACGGCGACCTTCAACACGACTAGCTCCCTATACGCTCAAAAAACGCTTTGACTCCATCCAACCACGAGCGCACCCGCGGACTATGACGGGGACCTCCAGCTTGGACGGACTCGTCGAATCGGGCAAGTAACTCCTTCTGCTCCTCGGTCATCTTCACAGGTGTCTCAACCTGAACATTGCAAAACAGGTCTCCTAATCCGTTCGAACGAACCGAACGGACACCTTTACCGCGCAAACGAAACACCTTTCCCGACTGCGTCTCGGGCGGAATCTTCAGTACCACCTGCCCATCCAGCGTCGGAACTTCGACTGAGTCACCAAGCGCGGCCGCGGCGAAGCTCACTGGCACATCACAGCTCAGACTCTGACCATCCCGCTCGAAAATCGGGTGCGGTCTCACCATGATATCAACGTATAAGTCTCCTGAAGGACCACCATTTCGACCGGCTTCACCTTCTTGCGCTAGGCGAATGCGGTCCCCGTCGTCCACCCCGGCGGGTACCTGGACTGCCAGCGTCTTGACCTTGCGCACCCTGCCCCGACCGGAACAAGACCTACATGGGTGCGTGATGATCGTCCCCACGCCCTTGCAATTCGGGCAGGTCTGCTGGATGGAGAAAAATCCCGTCTGCTGAACGCGTACCTGGCCAGCTCCCTTACAGGTAGTGCACGTAGCGCGCTCCGTGCCCGGCTCCGCACCAGCGCTGCGACAACGATCGCACTCGACCTGAGTGGGAACATCTATATTGACGGAATCACCCCCGACCGCCTGCTCGAGCGATAGCGACAGCTCGTAGCGCAGATCTGCACCACGGAACACTTGTGTTCGACTGCTACGTCCACCTCCGAAAATATCCCCAAAGACATCTCCGAAGATATCGCCGAACGGGTCGGACCCCGCCCCAAACCCACTTCCAGCCCGCCCCGCCTCAACGCCCGCATGACCGAATTGGTCATACGCTGCACGCTTACTCTTGTCGGAAAGGATTTCGTGAGCCTCTTTCGCTTCCCTGAAGCTAGCCTCGGCTTTCGGATCGTCCGGATTGCGGTCCGGGTGATACTTCATAGCCAAACGACGGAAGGCTTTCTTCAAGGTCGCATCGTCAGCGTCCTTCCTACAGCCTAAGACCTCATAGTAGTCCCGCTGGGCCATCCTCAATCCTTCACCCGCCCTCCCTGGGGCGACTTTATAAACGCATCTGGAGGGTGCAGTCTCCCGTGCCCTCCAGAATCGTTAGCCGTTTTTCGTTGGGTCTGCGCGCGTTACGCACTCTTTTGCTCGTCGTCGTCGCTTTCGACCTCTTCGAACTCAGCATCTACGACGAAGTCATCGTCGACGACGCCCGAAGATTCGTCCGACCCCCCGTCGTCCGAACCAGCCTCATCGGTCTGTTCG
>CAYLKA010000084.1:0-2732 GCA_964384125.1 uncultured Gammaproteobacteria bacterium
CCGAGGGAGACGATAGAGGACACGGGTTCCCATTGTTTTCACCAGACAGCCAGACACTGCACGTCATGAACGAGTTGAGTGACGATATGGTGAATTTTGACATGAGGACGATGACCCAGATTGGGCCAC
The DNA here is from genome assembly GCA_964384125.1 of uncultured Gammaproteobacteria bacterium. Classification (GTDB taxonomy): domain Bacteria; phylum Pseudomonadota; class Gammaproteobacteria; order Steroidobacterales; family Rariloculaceae; genus UBA6522. Next base: position 130 of record CAYLKA010000084.1, read on the forward strand.
GGGTCCCCATCGGTGGTACCGTCTTCGGTGGTGGTATCCGTTTATTGGATCAGTAATCCAACCTGCGTGCTCCTAAGCACTTACCTGGCCTCTGGGAGCGCAAACTCGAAAAGGGTATGGCCTTCTGAGCCCCGACCGGTAGCTGTCGTGATGCCAAGTTGCCGGACGTGACCTGACGCGCCGATTGTGCCCCCCGGCGCGAAAACAGCCACATACTGCTTGCCATCTACCGCATAGCTGATCGGGGCCATGTCTGCGACGCCAGCCAGAATTGTCTCCCACAGCACTTCACCCGTCCATTGATCTAAAGCGTAGAAGCGCCTGTTGGTATCGCCCGCGAAAAGAAGACCGCCGCCTGTAGTCAGCATCCCGTAGAGGGGTGCCTCGAGCTCTAGCCGCCAAAGCGTCTGACCCGTGCTCACATCGATCGCCTCTGGCTGCCCAAGATGGGAGATCGGGCTAGGCACTGATTGCACTGTCGAGGTGTTGTAACCCGTCTCGATCGTCGGTGTCAGCGAAGTCACCGTATTCACCAAGCAGCGCCCATTATAAGCGGGCACGTAATAGGCATTACTCAGCGGACTGTACGCGCCCTGGGGTACCTGCCGATTTTCTCGGCAGATCGTCACCTCTCGATCCATATCCGCACTCATCACGGCTTCGGGATTCGTAACGTAGGCGCCTGTTATCCCGTCATATCCTTCGATCACGTTCTGGTACGCAGTAGGCCGCGCGTAGATGAACGCCCCGTCACTCCTGTCATACGCGTAGAAGATCGCGTCTTTCGCGAATGAGCCGATCACAAGATCTCGGCTCTCGCCTGGTGTCACGTCAGGATTCACCCCAAGAGCATCAGGCGGATTCGGATCCAGCGATGTGTCTACCTGCAGGTGATCGTTGACGGCATCGTTATTCCACATATCCGTGTGATGCTGGGCCCACCACACGATTTCTCCTGTTTGGTAATCAAGAGCAACCGTAGACCCGTGGTACAGTCGGTCGGGCCACTCGCCGTCCGTTCCTGCCAGGTCTGGCTGTTGCGGCGCGCTCGACCCGATACCGAAAATGAATAGGCCCCGCTCCGTGTCGACCGCCGGGGTGACCCAGGGTGACATGTTCCGGCGCGACTCAAGAGGGTAAACCTGCGGATCCGTTCCCCATGTCTCATGCATCGGATCGTCACGTGTCGGGCTGGTGAACCAGCGCCACATGAGGTGGCCCGTCTCAGCATCGTAGGACGACATGTGACATGGTCCTGGAGCAGACCATGCAGTGCAGTTGTAGGGCACTGCAATTACCCCATTAAATCCAACTGGGGCACCGCTCGGCTGCTGACCTCCCGCGAAGTCCACCATCTCTGACTCCCACAACAGGCTGCCGGTCCGAGGATCCAGTGCGAACAGCATCCCATCCGTCGAGTGGCTGATCAGCTTGTCCCCGAAAAGAAAGACTCCCCTACCCCGGTGCACTGTGATACCGCCAGGAGCACGTCCGTCGGCACCGAACATGCCGTCTGCAAGGGGACGATAGTACTCCCAGATAACGTCCCCGGTGGTCGCGTCGTGGGCCGTGTATCGCTCGTCTGGATGCCGGAGGTACATCACGCCATCGTAGACGGTTGGCTCAACCTGCATGCCTCCGGAGCCCAAGCCTCCCGGCGAAAGCGAGAATGACCAGGCAAGAGCCAACTCCCTCACATTTTCTTGGTCAACCTCATCAAGCGCGCTGTAGCCCCAGTTCCGGTATCCACCCCTCCACATGATCCAGTCTTCCGGATCAGGGTCATTGAGCATTGCCTGCGTGACCGGCTGGAAAGTCGTTCCCTGACGCTGAGCCTCTGCTGGGGCTCTGGTGACAGCCAGCAACGCTGTCAGGCATAGCACTCTCCAGATAAGCGCAACGGCCCGTTTCACTGAGCTACTACCTCGGCAGGCTGAATGCGATGAATTCCGCGGGATGCTCAGCGTCTCCGATACCGACCACCAAATACTGACGGCCGTCCTGCATGTACGTGATGGGTGACCCAGCGGTACCCGCAGCAAGCTCAACTTCCCAGAGCACCTCACCCGTTTCTTTCGAGTATGCCCGGAACATGTTACCGCCCCCAAACTCAGGCATCGCGATCATGTCGGGCGACCCCTCGCCGATGAATAGCAGGGTCTTGGTGAGTAGCGGCGTTGGTCTCCCGGGAGTGCCAAGCCTAGGAAGATCGAGGCCTGCCAAAGCCTCGTGATCTCGAATTCCTTCTCCATTCGGGACCATCCATAAGTGCTCACCCGTATCTAGGTCGATGGCCGTGATCCGACCCCAGGGAGGCTTGATAAGCGGCAACCCTCTCGGCCCCGTAACGGCCCGTGGATTACCTCTTATGTAGCGGAAGTCCGACTCTTCCGGATCAGGCTCTACAAGAGCAACAACCACCGGAGCCGTAATGGACGGCACATATAGAACATGCGTCTCCGGATCAAACGCAGCCCCATTCCAGTCCGCACCGCCTACCCATCCCGGAAGTTGGATTGTCCCTCGTGTGCCTCCAGGATCTTCATTGAGGACCGATGGCGGTGTGAACATCGGGCCGTACTGATACCCATTCAAAATCTCGA
>CAYLKA010000084.1:2832-10032 GCA_964384125.1 uncultured Gammaproteobacteria bacterium
GTGATATCCACGAGGTTTGGCGCCGCAGGGTTGTCGTAATCCCAAAGGCCATGATGGACCATCTGGAAGTGCCAAACTCTTTGACCAGTAGCACACTCCAGAGCAACCAAGCTTTCCGCAAAAAGGTTGTCACCTAAGCGGTGACCTCCGTACCAGTCGTTGGTCGGCGTACTAAGAGGTAGGTAGACATAGCCCAACTCCTGATCGGCACTCATCAGCGACCACAAATTCGCATTTCCAGAGTACTCCCAAGATCCATCTTCCCACGTATCGTTACCGAATTCTCCCGGCTGTGGGACTGGATTAAAGCGCCACATAAGCCTTCCGCTGCGAATGTCGTAGCCCCTCACGTAGCCCCGCGGCATACGCCGTTGCATCGGACTATCTGACATCGCAGCTCCCACGATCACGACGTCCCCACAGACCATAGGAGCGGCGTTCCAGCGGAACGGCTGTGGGCGAGCGCCCAAACCGCGACGTAAGTCGACCTTACCGTTGTCACCAAAATCGCGATGTACTTCGCCAGTACTGACGTCTAGAGCTACCAGGAACTGTCCGCTTACGGTGAGCAGGCGTTCATCTCTGCCGTCCGACCAGTAAGCGAGTCCACGCGTGCCTCGGGTTCCGCTACCGCCCGTCCCCTCTGTAGGTGCGTCATAGACCCAAAGCGTCTCTCCAGTCGAAGGATCGATAGCTGCGGCTTGCCCAAGATTCGTGCTCGTATAGAGCGCATCACCGACCTTGAGCGGCGTCGCTAGCAGCAGGTTAGAAAACCGGAGATCTGGGTCCTCTGCTTGACGCTCGTAGTCTACCGACTGCCATCTCCAAGCAACCTCTAAATCCTGGACGTTCGACTCGTCGATGATGCTGAGGCCTGAGTACTTCGTGCTTCCGGCATCGCCAGCGTAGGTACGCCACTCACCTTCTTGCGCGCCCTGCTGCCCTGCCACTGCTGAAGCTTGGGACAACACCATGAGCGCGGCTACCCAGAGGATACGTGGAAGGGAAGCCCATAGATCAGAAGCCAGCTGCGGCGCACACCGCATGCCTCTCATTTCCATCTCCGCAGGTCGTCTAGCAAGCATGGAGTTCCTCAATACACGTCGATCCTCACTCGATCATACGGTGCCGGGACCAGTGCTGCACTTACAACCAAGGGTTTTCTGACCCGCCTCACCACTCGAATGGAGCTCGAAACAGCTGCTACGCCATTTCAATGGGCTATTAGCATGCTCTTATGACCTAGGGTTAAAGACGGATCACGACCTTGCCCATGAAGTCTCCGGTCAAATAAAAATCAAACGCTGCGGAAGCGTCCTCGAACTCGAAGACCCTGTCTATAACCGGATGGATCTGGTGGCCACTGATGAACGTGTTCATGGCTTCGAAATCCGCTCTCGAGCCCACATGGAATCCGGTAGCCGAAGCATCTCTGTCAAAAAGGATGGAGAACGGAACCGACCCACCAAATCCAGTCAGCCCGCCAATCAGTGAAATGTGACCCCCGATCGCCAGGGTATTAAGCGCCTTATCCAGGGTCTCGCGACCACCTATCTCGAGCACGTGCTTTACTCCCAAGCCACCCGTCAGCTCTAGCACGGCCTCATGCCAATCTGGGTTTCGGCGGTAGTTGACTGTTCCGACTGCGCCCAGCTCAGTAGCGCGCTCTAGCTTCTGGTCGCTTGAGCTTGTGATGATTGGCTTGGCTCCTGCCGCTGCTGACAAGAGGAGGCCAAAGCTCGAGACGCCACCGGTGCCCTCTAACAGCACGTAGTCCCCAGGCTGAAGGCCACCGTACCTGAATAGACCTACCCAGGCAGTGACACCAGCTGTTGTAAGCGTAGAGGCCTCCTCATAGGAGAGATGCTCGGGAATAGCTACAAAACCGTTTTCGTTGCCCGTCACAAACTCCGAAAGCACGCCTTCTCCCGGCCCTCCACGTCGGTACGGCATCACACCTTCCGGACGGTCTCCATCGAGCCAGTGGCCGGCGAAAAATGTGCCGATGACGCGGTCTCCGACCTCAAATCGCGTGACGCCGTCCCCTATCTGAGTGACTTCGCCCGCTCCGTCCGAAAGCGGAACCTGCGGGCCGTCTGGTCCAGCGGGACAAGATCTGTCGAGTCGTCCTCTATCCCTGCCGTTCAGTGATGCGGCACGCATCCTCACCTGAATCTCTCCCGCTCCCGGCTGCGGAGTCCGCACCTCGCGAAGACCGAGTTGGCAGCCATCACCGTTAGCTGTAGGCACATACTGCCATTGGCGCATCATAGTCTCCTGAGCCACTACTGTATTCACCACTACAGTTGCGCAGAAAACCATCGCACCCATCGGGACCAGGTACATATTCTTTGCTCGCACATGCACCTCACAGGTTGGAGGAGCAATCACTGTTTCCGTGGGCGATCTTGCTAGCTGCAACCTCAGGGAGCAATGCCATCAGGCACAGTTCGTGCGTATCCTACTTACCGTTACTAAAAAAAGACCGGACCTAAAGCACGTTCGGCCTTAACTTCCATTGTGTGTAAATGAACCTGTGTCCCCCGAGAGCAGATGATATGAGTCCAGTCTCGCCAGCCCGACTCAGCCGTGTGACCCCTCGCACGCTCCTTCTGGTCGCCCTGCTCGTACCCCTTCACCTGCCTTTGGCGGCGCAGGTGAACATTGAATCGTTGCGGCGGGAAGATCCACCGGATGGCGTTTCCGGTTCTCTTGGAGGTGACCTCTCGATCAACACTGGGAACGTGGACTTCGTTCAGATGCGCCTCAACGGTCGCGTGAACCGCGTTGAGGGTAACAGGACCTCGCTCCTGATAGCCGAAGGGGGCGTCGCCTTTCTTCGGGGAAGTCGGTTCGCGTCATCGGGTCTACTCCATTACCGCCAGACTCAGTGGGTCAGCGATGTGTTCGGACCCGAGTGGTACGCTCAGCTAAATTACGATCGCCCCCAGCTACTCGATCTGCGAGCCGTCGTGGGCGCGGGCTTACGAACAGAGTTTGCAAGCTCGAGTTGGGGACGGTTGGGAGCCGGCACCGCCTTGATGCTCGAGCATGAACGTCTCGACCTCACCAAAGCGGCCGTCCACGACTGGCGCACGAGCAAGGTCCGGAACAGCACTTTCCTGACGTTCAGGATTGTACCTGGGGATTATTTAGTGATCAGCTCGACGACCTATATCCAGCCTTCCCTGTCCGACTTCACTGGAGATGTGCGTGTGCTGGAAAACATGCGTATTGCAGCTTCAGTGACCGAAAACTGGGACCTAACAGTGACGTTCGACCTTCGCTACGACAGTGGGCCTCCGGACGGAATTGAAGGCCTAGACACTCGTCTCCGGACCGGTCTCACGTACACGTATTGAAAGACCAGGACTTCTAGCCTGTAGCGGTCGCCACCTAGAACACCGCGATTGGGTTCAGCGGAGAGCCAGTGCCTCCAGTAACCGGTATCGGGCCTGCGGTCAGCATGAATTCCCAACGACCCAGAGCCCGTGCGGTCTCGGCCAGAGCCTCAAGGTCCATGTTATCGAATATGTTCGACCCGAGCCCGGCAATCAGCATCGTGTGGACGGGTTGCGTGATGCCATCCACCATCGAAGGCATGACATCCGTCGCAGCGTCACTCCCGACAAACGCGACATCGCGCTCCTTGATCCAGGGCAGCACCGATGCGTGCAGGCCTGCGCTATTACCGGACACCTGCCAAGGCCCCACCGCCTCGCGCCTGGCCCATCGACCCGTATAGACAAAGATGACGTCACCCGATGAAACACGGATGCCCGCTTCTCGCTCCCATGCCTCGATGTCCTCGATGTAGATAGGCGTTTGGGGCTCGAGATAGGGGACGCCCTTCAGTCGTGGGAAGTCGAGCAAGATCCCACGTGTGATCACCCCCTGCTTCATGTTGTGGATCGCGTTCTTACTGCAACCCTCGGCATTACTCGCAGATGTCGGAACGTCGTTGTACAGGCGCCCGTCATGGGCGAAGTGGCACAGCGCGTCAATGTGTGACACCGCGTAACCGTGATAGGTGAAGCTGTACGTATCGCTCCTGAACGTGCGGCCCATCGTATGATCGAACGCGGCATCCGGATTGTCGATCGCCGGATCGGGCATGGGATTGTGGGAGAGTGAGACAGTAATGCCCTGCTGGACGAGTTGTGCTGCCTCTTGGACCTTGGCTGGCGTGATAAGATTGAGCGTTCCTATCTCATCGTCTGCGCCCCACCGACCCCAATTCGATAGGTCCCGGAACATCGTGCCGAACTCCTCGAGGTTCCGCGGGGAGCGCGCTTGGGCTTCTAGCTCGAGGGTCTGACCTAATCCGACGGTCACGATCGTCCCGAGTAGCACTGTCCGCATGATCCACCGCGTATCCATCATGTTCCCCCTAGTGTTGCAACGACCCTGAGGCCTGTATGTGTTCAAAATGTGGCTTCAACCGCCGCGCCGCGAGACAGCGCGAGTCCCGTAGTTGCTTGAGTGCTCTTCCCGCTCAGAATGGGTTGGTCGCGAACACCGAGAATTCGGGGACGAACCCGCGACTGTCGACCTTGAGTGCTCCGATGATTGCATCTGCAATCTCCTGCGGGCGCAACTTCTTGTCTGACTGGTCGCGTGGGGCGCCCGCCTTCGTTGCGAATTCGGTCATCACCTCGCTCGGATTCACGAGCATGACGCGGACATTGTGACGCCGTAACTCGTCGCGCCAACATTCGGTCATCCCGCGTAACGCAAATTTTGAAGAGCCGTACGCAGTGCGTGTTGCACTACCCTTAAGGCTCGACGTCGAAGCAATGTTGATGAGCTCTCCGCTGCCCTGCTCGATGAAGTGATGGGCGGCTTCCCGCGACATAAGAAATGCTCCGAACACGTTTGTTCGGTAGACGCTCTCTAGCTCCTCCAACGTGAGCTCGATGAGCGGCTTGAACAGTCCGAAACCAGCATTATTCACGAGGATATCGAGGCGCCCATGCTTGTCCACAACCGATTTTACAGTGCGGATCGCGTCCTCTTCGTTCCCGACGTCAGCGACGGTCCAGTCCACCCCGAGCTCGGCCCCGGTTGAACGAACTGCGTCCTCCCTCCGGCCCGTAATCGTGACCTTGCAACCCTGGCTCTTCAGCGTCTCGGCGATCGATCGGCCGATGCCCTCGCTTCCTCCCGTCACGATCGCGACGGCTCCCTTCAGTTCCATGAGGATCCTGGTGTCAGTAAGTGATTGTTACGTACATGTCGGCAGTCAGATGCATCAGGGATCGAACCGGCCGTCCAGCATAAAGACCTTTACCGTTGCAGGCTTAACGCCGTCGTTTCCCATAGCCTCTTTGGTCGCCGGCGAGTTTAAGACCTCAAAGAAGACATCCGGATCACCCACATGGAATACGCACGCAACGTGATTGTCATCCGTCGTCCCCATATCGACCCTGCTGATGGTTTGTTTCCTGAAAAGCTCGCCATGGGTTCTAAACGCGTGGTTCCATTCTTCCGCGTTTTCAACTTCAGCGGTTATGAGGATCGTGGCCATCTGAAATAACTCCGGTTTTAAGTGGAAAACTTTCCCACCCTAACTCGTTCACCATGGGTGTGTCTAACGAGTCCCAACCGTTGATAGCATGTGTTTTCCGTTTGCCTTCGGCTGATAACCCAGTAGGGTATACCCCCCAATTCACCGGGCCCACAGCTAAACCTATAGGCACTGTTTTGCGCTTCCCGAGTTGCAGGCATGCGTGGAACACGGGCGGAATTGAAGTATGAAGAAGATCCTCTCTGAACTCGAACAGCTAGCTGCTGAGAACCCTCAGCAGGCAGGCAAGCTATTCGAGTCTGTGGCGAAGAGGATTCTCGAGACCGCCCCAGAATTCCGGTCACAGTTCAGTAAGGTCTGGCTCTGGGACGAGTATCCTGACCGTAAAGGCCGCGACCTCGGCATAGATCTCGTTGCTGAAAACAAGCAGGGCGAGCGAATAGCCATTCAGGCAAAATGCTACGCTCCAGATGGAAGCCTGACGTGGGGAGACCTAAGCACTTTCTACGGTGATGCGATGGGTCGAGCAGAGATCAGCAAACTCATGCTCGTCACAACCACAAATAACCTTTCGCGGAACGCAAGAACCAAACTCGAAAAGGCTCAGAAACCCTGCTCAATCTGGGTGCGGTCCGATCTCGAAAAGCTTGGGATTCCTGCTCGCACCAGTCTGGCCGACCTAGAAGCCGCTATCCGTCCGGCCGACAAGAAATTCAGGCCTAGGCGTCACCAAAAGACAGCGATCAACAGGACGCTTGCCCATTTGCAGGACAATAAGCGTGGCCAGCTTCTCATGGCTTGTGGAACCGGTAAAACACTTGTTGGTCTCTGGATCCGCGAGCAGATGGAAGAGAGAGGGGTGAAACGGACCGTAGTGTTCGTGCCGTCTATCGCTCTGTTGAGGCAAACTTGGTCAAGTTGGAATCAGCATGCCTCGAAAGAATTTTATTCCGTCGCAGTTTGCTCGGATGAACGTGCTACGCGGCGGTCTAATGACGCGCTGATCAGCAGTCCATCCGCTGCGGGACTGCCGCCGACAACGGATGTCGACGTGCTCGCCAAGGCATTAGACGTCCGAGGCCCAATCGTCGTGTTCTCTACGTATCAATCGTCTGAGGTTGTCGAGGAGGCCATCGAGAAAGGTCGGCCGTCCTGTGAGCGCATGATTTGTGACGACGCGCATAACACGACCTCCGCTGGGCTCACGGGGTTCACTCGACCGCTGTACGACGAGCACATCCCTGCAAAACGAAGACTCTTTTATACAGCTACACCGAGAATCGTCTCGAAGCAGACCCGTAGGCATGGTGAAGAAGAGGGCTATGACATTCACTCGATGGACGACACCGAGGTCTATGGTGACGTCGCGTACAAGCTTCCGTTCTCGGAGGCCATCGAGAAAAACTTGCTTACCGACTACGAGGTTTTCGTTGTCGGTGTCGACGACGCGGACATCGCGAATGCAATTCGAGAGCGAGAGTTCCTGAAGGTCGACGGCTCAGAGATCAACGGTGGAGAACTCGCTGCGCACATCGCAATCCACCGGGCGACGAAGAGACGCGGCACCCGCCGGATTATCACGTTCCATAGCAGAATCAAACAAGCCCAGACGTTCAGTAAGCACGTCCCGCTCGTAAGAGAATGGAAGCGTAAGAATCGTAGACGTCCGGCTA
>CAYLKA010000085.1:0-9993 GCA_964384125.1 uncultured Gammaproteobacteria bacterium
TAAATTTCTTCCGTCCGCCCCATGGCTTGCCCTTACCTTGCGATAGCAGCCAGTTGAGGCGTGCGCCGATCAGCATCACGACGTCGGATTCTTTCAATACAAGAGAGCGTGCCGCGCCCGCACATTGAGGATGAGTGTCGGGCAGAATGCCTTTGGCCATGCTCATCGGCAGAAAAGGAATTTCAGTCTTTTCGAGGAGAGTGCGAATTGCATCATCCGCCTGTGCATAGGCGGCGCCTTTGCCAAGAATGATTAGCGGGCGTTTTGCACTGTTGAGTAGTTCGAGGGCACGCTTCACGGGTGCGGGAACAGGGATCTGTGCGGGAGCAGGGTCGACCACTTTGATGAGTGATTGTTCTCCTGCCTCGGCGTCCATCACCTGGCCAAAAAGCTTGGCTGGAAGGTCAAGGTAGACGCCGCCTGGGCGTCCCGAAACGGCAGCGCGGATCGCGCGCGCCACGCCAACACCGATATCAGCGGCATGTAGTACGCGAAAAGCCGCTTTGCACAGGGGTTTGGCGATGGCGAGTTGGTCCATCTCCTCATAGTCGCCTTGCTGAAGGTCTACGATCTCGCGTTCGGACGAGCCTGAGATTAGGATCATCGGGAAGCAATTAGTTGTGGCATTGGCCAGTGCGGTCAGTCCGTTGAGAAAGCCAGGAGCAGATACCGTGAGGCAAATGCCGGGTTTTTTCGTAAGGTAACCGGCGATGGCCGCTGCGTTGCCCGCGTGCTGCTCATGGCGGAAGGCAATCACCCGTATACCTTCAGCTTGCGCCATGCGGCCAAAATCGGTGATCGGGATGCCGGGCACGCCGTAGATCGTCTCCACGCCATTGAGCTTGAGTGCATCAATGATGAGGTGAAATCCATCAGTCTGTTCGCGCTCGACTTCTGCCGCTTCTGATGTGCTAAGTTTTTCTGCAGGAACGCTTGCCATGAGATGCTCCGTTTAGATTTTTCCTGGTTAGTACCGGTATTGCAGTTAGTCCAAATAATCAGCGTAATCATTAATGTGTTCAGACAAGCCGAAGCAGTGCTCACGCACCAGTTGCTCGGCTAGTTCAGTATTCCGATCCTCTATTGCCTGAATGATGTGCATATGGTCAATGATGGAGCGTTTCATACGATCACGCTCTGTAATTGTTTGGGCTCGAATGGCTCGCATATGCACGAACAAGGTATCAGACATCTCTTTGAGTAGAGTGCTTTTGCTTAACGCAATGATGCTTTGATGAAATCGGATGTTTGTATCGGAGTATTCGTCTATACGAGCTTCAGCTCCCTGCGCCGTTTCAAAAGTTACGAATAGTTTTCGTAGTTGGGCGATTTCCTCGTCTGTTGCCACCGTTGTGGCCAACCGTGCTGCCATACTTTCGAGCGCTGCCCAGACAGAAATGATCTCCAGTATTTCACTCTTCGTTTTGCGTACCACGAAGGCGCCACGGTGGGGAACTGTTTCTACTAGCCCCTGTTGCTCTAATCTTGAGATGGCTTCACGAACAGGGGTTCGGCTGACGCCTAATTCTTCTGCTAGGCGCCTTTCGTCTAACCTTGGTGGCTCATCTCCGGCATAAATATCCATGGCCATGATGGCTTTCAGAAGCGCTCTGTAAACCTTTTCTTTCAAGACCACAGAGGTTTGCACGGGGCGCAAATGCAGCTGGGTGGCGGCCATGGGCGTTCGTCTTATTCTCGTTAGCAGGCTCTGGTATACGATATACCGCCAGCCCGAATCGGGCAAGTGGCGTCAATAGCGTCGTGATCCTAAATCGTCAGTACGATCTTGCCGAAGTGTGCGCTTGACTCCATGGTCCGATGAGCTTCCGTAACCGCTTCCAAGGGTAGGATCTGATAAATCAGTGGCTCGATGCGGCCATGGGCGAACAGCGGTACGACAACCTGGTTGAACTCTGTTGTGATGGCGGCCTTCTCCTCTACGGGTCGGGAACGAAGTACCGAGCCCAGGATCTGTTGGCGTTTGACCATTAGTGGTGCCAGGTTAACTTCGGATTTAGCGCCTCCCATGAGCCCAATGACCACCAGGCGGCCGCCGACAGCGAGGCTCTTCAGGTTCTGCCTGAGATATGCGCCGCCAATGTGGTCTAGGATTATGTCAACGCCTTTCTTATCGGTTGCGGTGCGAACAGCCTCTGAAAAGTCCGCGCTCTTGTAATCGATGACATGATCGGCGCCGAGCTCTCTGACGCGGTCCACCTTTCCAGGTGATGCGGTGACGATGACGGTAACTTTGGGCGTTAAAGTCATGCACAGTTGTATGGCGGACGTATTCACCCCGCCACCCCCGCCATGGAGCAACACAGTCTCTCCGTCCTTGAGGCGCCCGAGGACATAGACATTGAGATAGGCAGTGATATAGGTCTCGCAAACGCAAGCGGCTTGTTCGAAGCTTAGTGACTCGGGGATCCTCATCAGGTGGCTGGCATAAGCAGAGGCGTACTCCGCATAGCCCCCACCGCCGACTAGAGACATCACTCGCTCGCCGACCTTGAAGCCTGATACTCCAGGACCCAGCTCGTCGACAACCCCTGCAACCTCGAGCCCCAGTATCGGTGAGTCCCCGGGTGGTTGGTTGTAGTTTCCCTCGCGCTGGATGATATCCGCCCGATTGACTGTGGTGGCGGCAACTTTGATGACGACTTGGTCATCACCAGGGACCGGTCTGTCTGTCTCACCGATCGATAGGACCTCGGCGCTGCCGTGTTGTTCTTGCAGGACTGCCTTCATTTTGATTCCTTCTTCGCTGAGCGTATCGTAGCGAATTGCAGCCTTTCCGTCCGCTCAGTGACAGGGGTGCAGAATGAGAGTACTTTCCAGTGGTTCAGTCTATCGAACCGCAAGTGGCAGATACTAAAAAGGAGATTGTTATGCGCGGTCTTTACATGTTTATTGCCGGGATTCTAGTCGCCGTCGCTACGCAATTTGCGATCGCACAGAGTCAGAATGAAGGTGTCGTGCGCATGAACCACGTAGGTATCAGCTCGCCGAATATTGAGGAAGCCATCGAGTATTACACTGAGACGTTGGGTTTTCCCGAGGCATTTCGAGTCACCAATGACGCAGGGGAAATCGCCCTGGTATACGTCCAAGTGAGCCAGAACTCCTTCCTGGAGCTTCAGCCGTCAAACCCTAACCGCCCGCCGGGGCTTAGCCACTTCGGCGTGGTCGTTGAGGATATGGACGGAGCGATCGCGATGTGGAGGGGGCGTGGGTTGGAGGTCGAGGATTCTCGAGTCAGTGGCACTCAGGCCGTGTTGTCGAACATCTACGATGCGAATGGTATCCGCATGGAACTTCTCGAGCTTCCGGTCGAGTCCGAGCACGCACAGGCAGCTGCGCGCTGGCGTTCATTCCAGGCCTACTGATCTCCGACGAAGGAGTGGCGCACGCACGCTCTTTACGTGCGCGCGAAGACTGTTGGGTCCAGTGAGGATTATGCTGGTTAGTCGCTAGGTATTTCAGTGACATTGATTTCATGGGGCATCGCTGCTCGGTCGATGAACCAGTTGCACGTGCCACGCGGATTCAAGCGAGTTGCCGGAGCGTCTTCCCCCCGGAGCACAGCTGATACGACTCCACGTTTTTCAGTTCCGGTGATGAGAAATAGACAGTCACCGCACGACTCGAGAGTAGGATAAGTGAGAGTGATTCGCTGCTTTGTGCGATCGGTCTCCGTCACCGTGACCCATGCCGAACGTTCCTCGAGGGCTGGTGAGGCCGGCAGGAGGGAAGCCACGTGGCCGTCGTTTCCGAGGCCCAGCAGAACTAGATTAAACAGTGGCTTGTCATCGCGAAGTTCTCCGACCCCGTGGAAGCGTTTTAGTTCTTTAGAGTAGGCTTCCGCGGCCTCAGCGGGTGTGTGCCCGAGGATGGGCACAGGGTGAACATTGTCCTTCGGCACCCGGACGCGGCGCAGAACGGCCTGATCGAACATTGCGAAGTTGCTCTGCGGATGGTCCGGCGCAACGAACCGCTCGTCGCCCCAGAACCAGTGCACCCGTGCCCAGGGAACTCGGTTACGGAATTCGGCGCTGGCTAGGGTCTCGTAGAGTCGTTTGGGAGTTGAGCCCCCAGACAGCGCGACCGCTAACCTGCCAGCTGTGGACTCGAGACGTTGGCAGATCCAATCGGCTGCCGCTCGCGCCAAGGCTTCGGCATCGGCGTGAATGCTCAATGCCGGTGTCATTTCGTCTCGGGTGGCTCCAGATGGCCGCCAAAGCCATGGCGCATTGCGGCCAGCACTTTTTCGCTAAACGTATGTTCCTGGCGGGAGCGAAACCGGCTAAAGAGCGCAGCGGAGAGGACTGTTGCTGGGACCCCCTCGTCGATTGCCGCTTGCAGGGCCCAGCGACCCTCGCCTGAGTCTTCGACATGGCCGATGTACGCGTCTAATCCAGGGTCATTGGCTAATGCTGTCGCCGTCAGATCCAGTAGCCAGGACGAAATGACGCTGCCGTGTCTCCAAACCTCAGCGATGTCCGCCAGCTCTAACTCCCACTGCTGTCCTGAGTCGCCTTCTGGGCCCGCCGCATTTCTCAGGAGGTCAAATCCTTCCGCGTAGGCCTGCATCATCCCGTACTCGATTGCGTTGTGAACCATTTTCACGAAGTGCCCCGCGCCGCAGGGACCGGCGTGTAGATAGCCTCGCTCGACTCTTGAGTCACGCCCCGCTCTGCCTGGAGTCGTTGGGGCGCTTTCTTTGCCTGGCGAGAGCGAGGCGAAGAGTGAATCCAGTTGATTTACGACGGTCGCCTCGCCGCCGATCATGAGGCAGTAGCCGCGTTCCAGGCCCCAAACGCCTCCACTTGTTCCAACGTCCAGATATTGCAGGCCCCGGGCCTCGAGCGCCTCAGCACGGCGCAGATCATCTTTCCAGAAGCCATTGCCTCCATCGATGATCGTGTCGCCCCGGTCGAGGCGCGTTGCTAATTCGTCGATTATCCCCTGAGTGGGTTCGCCCGCAGGGAGCATTAACCAAACTGCACGCGGTGCCTCGAGAGCGGTAACGAGATCATCGACGCTCGCAGCACCGACTGCACCCGACTCCACTGCTGAGTCGATTCGTGATGCCTCCCGATCATGGGCGACTACGGCGTGCCCCGCCTTTAGAAGCCGGCGGGTGATGGCGCCACCCATCCGACCCAATCCGATCACCCCGAGACGCATGAAAACCTCCTTCAGTTAAAGGTTGCCCGAAGCCTGGGCAATACTTTCTCAGAATAAAGTCGTATGAAGCGCGCCTGATCTGGTCCGGGCGCGTGGAAAACGAGATGGCGGAATCCCAGTTCGATGTATGGCCGAATCTTCTCGACATGTTCGTCCGGGTCAGTCGAGACGATCCATCGGGATGCGGCTCTTTCAACCGGCAGGTTGTCGGCGAGTCGCTCCATTTCCAGGGGGTCTTTGACCGACATCTTTTCTTGGGGCGAGAGCGCGAGTGCGGCCCAATGTCGGGTGTCCTTCAGTGCCCGATCTCTATCCGTATCGAAGGACACCTTCAGCTCGATTGTGAGATCGATGGTGTCGGCATCCCGCTCCGCTGCCGCGAGGCCCGCAGTAACATTGGGCAGGAGCTTGTCCGTATAAAGCTCGATCGGCTTACCGCTCGTGCAGATGAAGCCGTCGGCCACTCGCCCCGAGTATTTTGCGAGCATTGGGCCGGCACCGGCGATGTAGATCGGAGGTGGTTCGTCAGGGCGATCATAGATGGTGGCATTTTCGGTGCAGTAAAATTTTCCCTCGAAGGTTACCCGCTCCTCTGACCATAGTTTACGGATCAGCGTGACGGCTTCCCTTAGCCTTGCAAAACGCTCCCGGATCTCCGGCCACTCGGCTCCGGTGGCTGGCACCTCATTCAACGATTCCCCGGTACCAACACCGAGGATGACACGACCGGGGAACATGCTTCCAAGTGTCCCGAAGCATTGGGCAACGATCGCCGGGTGGTAACGGAAGGTGGGGGTTAGGACGCTCGTGCCGATGGTAATGTGGGAAGTGTGGCTTCCCGCCGCACCCAGCCAGGCCATGGAGAACGGTGCGTGACCGCCTGTATGACGCCATGGCTGAAAATGATCGCTGATGAAAACGGAGTCGAACCCATGTTCCTCGGCGAGAGCGGCATAGTCCAGGAGATCCGTGGGCGCAAACTGCTCGGCGGAGGCTTTATAACCGAATCTCAAAAAACCCAAACTGCTCTCCCCGCCGTCAGTAGAAGGAGACGCGTTTTTCTTTGCTGAATTTTAGTCTCCAAAGTCGAGTTGCCGACGGCGTTTATTATCTGTTCCGCGAGCCCCGTGAGACGATCAGCTTGGAGTATTAGGCAGTGCTATAGTATAGCGCCCCCCGCCCCGTGCCGGTAGATAAGCCCTAGATGAACAAGGACTTCCTCCTGAACGCTGCCTTAGTCGAGTTGATCAGCTTGGCTGGCAATATTCGCGATCGAGGTAAGTCAGACCTGGTGAGCTACTCCAGAAAGGTCTTTATTCCTCTCACCGAGTTGTGCAGGGACGTGTGTCACTACTGTACGTTCGCGAAGACGCCGCGACACTTGAGTTCGGCATATCTTTCCCCAGAGCGAGTCCTTGATATCGCGCGCCAGGGTTGCGTGCAGGGGTGTAAGGAAGCGCTTTTTACGCTCGGCGACAAACCGGAGCTGCGTTACGCCGCGGCACGTGAATCACTTGCGGCCTTGGGATATGCGTCGACGCTCGAATATTTGAATAGTGTGGCAGAGCTCGTACTCAGAGAGACCGGACTATTGCCCCATTTGAATCCTGGCGTATTGACTCTCGAGGATTATCGACGACTCCGCCCCATCGCGCCTTCCATGGGTTTGATGCTCGAATCGGCTTCCTCTCGTTTGTGCGAGCGGGGTGGCCCTCATTTCGGTTCTCCTGATAAAGACCCATTTCTTCGCCTCGCCTCGATAGCTGCCGCCGGCCAAGTCGGGGTGCCGCTGACCACGGGAATTTTGATCGGCATCGGCGAGACTCGAGAGGAACGTGTCGACAGCCTCGTCGCGCTTCGAGAACTTCACGAGCGCTACGGTCATATCCAAGAGATCATCATTCAGAACTTCGTGCCGAAGCCCGACACTGTGATGGCAGGGGTGGATGCTCCGGATGGCGACGAGTTGCTGTGGACCGTCGCGGTGGCCCGGTGTCTCTTCGGGACAGGGATGAACATTCAGGTCCCACCTAACTTAAATCCCGGACTCCTCTCGGCCTTAATCTCCGCCGGTATCAACGATTGGGGTGGGGTGTCGCCCGTTACGCCGGATCACGTGAATCCGGAATCGCCCTGGCCGCAGATCGAAGCGTTAGAGCGTCAGACGGCTGCGTCCGGAAAGACGCTCGTGGAGCGACTGACTATATACCCCGAGTACGTGTGCGAACCGGAGAAATGGATTCATCCCGAGCTGGTTCCCCACATCCTGCGCCACTCAGACAGCGAAGGATTCGCCCGATCCGACAAATGGTCGCCGGGACTGAGCGCTTCGGTTCCCTTTTCTGTGGGTGGCGCGAGGCCGGTCAGGGCGTCGTCGGTCGAGCTAAGTGAAATTCTCCGCCGGGCGCGCGCAGGGGAGCGCCTGAGAGAAAACGATGTCTCTCGGCTATTCAGTGCGCGAGGTTCCGAATTCGAAGAGGTTTGCGAATGCGCAGATGCGTTGCGACGGGAATCCAGCGGCGATGACGTCACGTTCGTCATCAACCGAAATATCAACTACACCAACCTTTGCGTGTACAAGTGCCAGTTTTGCGCGTTCTCGAAAGGTAAGGTGGCGGACGATTTACGCGGTTCACCGTATGTGTTGGATCTGGATGAAATCGCTCGTCGGACCGAAGAAGCATGGAATCGCGGCGCGACAGAAGTTTGCCTCCAAGGCGGCATTCATCCCGCTTTTACTGGAGAGACCTATCTCGATATATGCCGTGCCGTGAAGCAGGCGGCACCCGGTATTCACGTGCATGCGTTTTCGCCACTCGAGATAATGCACGGTGCTCAAACCTTGGGAATTTCGATCGTCGCGTTTCTCTCGAGGCTTATCGAGGCGGGACTGGCGAGTTTGCCAGGAACCGCGGCCGAGATTCTGGACGATGACGTGCGCAGGGTTATTTGCCCCGACAAGCTCACTTCGGCGGAATGGCTTGACGTCGTGGGTGCTGCCCACAGTTTGGGTCTTAGGACCTCGTCCACCATCATGTTCGGTCACATAGATACGGCGCAACACTGGGCGCGACACCTTCTTGCGTTGAGAGATCTTCAGGAGTGCACCGGTGGGTTAACGGAGTTCGTTCCCTTGCCGTTTGTTCACATGGAAGCCCCATTGTTTCGTCGGGGGCGAGCCCGGCCGGGGCCGACTTATCGGGAAACTATACTGATGCACGCCGTCGGACGGCTCGCTCTGCACCCGTTGGTTACCAACATTCAGACCTCCTGGGTGAAGATGGGCACGGATGGCGTTGGCGATTGTCTTGCGGCGGGTGCTAATGATCTGGGTGGCACCTTGATGAACGAATCAATATCGCGGGCCGCCGGCGCTGATCACGGGGAAGAACTCTCGCCAACCCGAATGCGCGCCTTGGTGGAAAGGCTTGGGAGGCGTTCCCGCCAGCGCACAACGCTTTACGGCACACCAGATCCGGAGCAGATTAAACTGTCCGACTGCGCACCACCCCTGGCGGCTCTGAGGTACCAGCCCGCCCGGGCGTATCGCGCAAGGGGATAGTCCGCGCTATAAGTAAGGGCTAGAGGAGAAGGTAGTACGTTTCGGTAACTGTGATCATGGTGATCTGCCAGCCCTGATTAATGTGTGTTTTCTGCGAGCTCGATATTCAAGGCTCACCCGTGCCGACGTCTTCGATGTTATTCAGGATCGCGATTAAAGCAGCGTAATCGCTTGCGCCGGGTAATTGTGAGCTGAGCGTGACTAGGTCATCGGGCGTATCGACATCTAGAGCTAGGCCGCTCAACGGCAGAATACCGAGAGCGAGTCCGGTGTCTTGGGCCGCGTTCGCGTGGTTATCGAGACTGTCGAGGCCGAAGCATGGGGAGATAGCATCGGGCGGAGAGCATGCCAGGGCGTTGGTACCTGTTCCATTGTGATCTGGAACGATGGTTACTGAGGATCCCCCTCGTTGCGCTTCAAGAATGCGGTTGACGTCCCTCGATGTGATCAACGGAACATCAGCGGGTATGACGACCATGGTAGAAGCGCCTTCTTGGGCCAATATGTGGGCTGATTCCGCGATGGCCTCGTTCAAGCCATTCGTCCTCTCTGCCAGCACCCGTAGGTCCAGGGAGCGAGTGAGGTTGATGACATCGGAATCGCGACTTACCACAGCGATTGCATCGAGACCCTTTACCCGCTTCAGCGTAGACAGTACCAGTGTCAACATCGCGAGTGATAACTGCCGCCGGTTTCTGGCAGAGACGCCCTCCAGGCGGCGTTTCGCGATTGAGAGATCCTTGACCGGAACGACAGCGACCGCGTGGGAAGACTTCAACTGACTGTCCCGTGTCTTGCATTTCCTCGCCGAGAGTCGAGTCGTTCCGCGAAGTCCAGCACCGATTGAGCCAAGCTAATGCGGTCGTTGAGGTTCTCCATGATTGTGGCGGTCGCAATGCACGGTAGTGTGATGGTGTCTAAATCTTCCGAATCGGCTTCATCGATAATCAGTCCATCGATTATTTCTTCATAGTGGTGCGCGATGGCCGCGTTGTTCCTGGTCACACCCAGCTCCCGCATGATTTTCGTTGTGGGGCCCTTAAGCGCCTCCCCACGGACAATGGGTGATACGGCAATCACAGGCGCGGCGCACGTTCTGAGTGCGTCGCGAATGCCCGGTAGGGCAAGGATAGGGTCAACGCTAAGATAGGGATTCGATGGGCAAATCACTACGGCGCGCAGGCTGGGGTTTTCTAGTTGCTCCACAAAAACCGGAGTCGGTGCTGCGCACTCTGCGCCTTCGA
>CAYLKA010000086.1:0-9716 GCA_964384125.1 uncultured Gammaproteobacteria bacterium
AATGGTCGTGAAGGGCACCACGGCCAGCGTGGTGCGGCCGGCGGCAGATGCACCACCACCAACGCCTCCCTCTTGCGCCGCCACAACGCTCGGCCCCGCCGCCGAAACAGCGACAACGAGGGCGACCATCAACCCGTTCAGATATCTCAAGAAGGCCACAAAGTGTTGATTATATTACGGTTTCGTCTCTGACAGCCTCATTTTGGACAAGCCCGCACGCGGCCGCTCCGCTCGCCAATGCGGCCGGATCGCGTATCCCAACCATGGACAACGGACCTACAATGGTCGACTCACAGGAGGGTTCCCTGATGCGCTCACTCCGTGCACGTGTTGGTCGTTGGAGGTCTAGGACCGTGTTCTGCGCCGCGCTGGGATTGCTCGGCGGCGGACCCGTATCTGCCGGCCAGAATGACGAGCCCCCGCTCGTGGCCCGAGCGCGTGCAATACACGAGCGCGTCCTCACGATCGATACGCACGACGACATCCCACTCAACTTTGCCACGGCCCAGGTCGACCCCGGCGTCCGTGGTCCACGACAGGTCGATCTACCCAAGATGGAAGAGGGAGGGCTCGACGTCGGGTTCTTCGTGGTGTACGTCGGGCAAACGGCACGAACTCCGGAGAACTATGCGCAGGCTCAAACCGACGCACTCCTGAAATTCGATGCCATCCATCGGATGGCGGAGGAGCTGTATCCTGACCGCATCGAACTCGCCTACACGGCTGACGATTTCACCCGGATCCACAATGCCGGAAAACTCGTTGCCGCCATCGGGATCGAGAACGGATACGTCATCGGCCAGGACCTCTCGCTTCTCGAAACCTACTATGCACGCGGCGCGCGCTATTTTGGTCTGGCCCTCATCGGCCACAACTACATCGCCGACTCCGCCACTCCCCTACCTGTGTTCGGCTTTGTCATCGCCTAACACGACGGCGTGAGCGCGTTCGGCGAGACGGTCATCGCCGAGCTCAACCGGCTGGGAATCATGATCGACATCTCGCATGTCTCACGGGCGGCCATGCTCGACGCGGTGCGGCTGTCCCGCGCACCCGTCATCGCATCCCATTCCAGTACCCGGGCTCTGACCGACCACCCGCGCAATCTCGATGACGAGCAACTTCTCGCACTCCGCGACAATGGTGGCGTCATGCAGACCGTCGCATTGGGAGCCTTCGTCAGCGAACAGGCTGCAGCGCAAACAGTGGCCACTTTCGTCGACCACATCGACCATGCCGTACAACTCATCGGCATCGACCACGTCGGGATCAGCTCCGATTTCGATGGCGGGGGCGGGGTGGTCGGATGGAACGATGCCAGCGAAACGTTGAACGTCACCCTGGAGTTGGTCAGGCGTGGCTATTCGGAACAAGACATCGAGAAACTCTGGGGTGGCAACCTGCTGCGGGTTCTCCGTGAAGTTGAAGAAATAGCCGCGGCCCGCTAGCCTCCCGTTGCGTCTCCCGGATGGGCGCTACCGATCGCAACGCGTCACCTCGCAACGGGATCCGCATGGAACATTCACGGCGACACAATGGATGAATCGGAACGAGCGGAAGATGCCCACGGCCAGAACTTCGTAGAGGTTCGATCTGATCAACTCAGCAAGGAGGCCCTGCAGGGGCTCGCCGAAGAATTCATCAGCCGCGCCGGAACCGATTACGGGCGGGAAGAGAAGTCGTTCGTATCCAAACTCGACGACGTACTCCGACAGATTGCCAGCGGCGACGTACGTATCGTCTACGATCCCCGCACCGAATCCGCAAATTTGATCACCGAGCGCGAACTGGCCAAACATCGCCGGACATAGAGGCGTTCCCAACCCGCAGCGGCTGCGAGCGCTCTTCGCGCCGTCGCTCGGAGGGCACCCGTACCTCCGTGCTCACGTGATTCACGGGCGTGCCTTCGCTGATTCGACCAGGTCCTCTCCGGACTGTTGGGCCAAACAAGGAAGGCAACCGCGTCCACCAGATCTCAGGACTCATTGACCGCAGCACACACCAGTATTCCGTGCTATTGTCACTGACACTCATTGACTGTTTCCGGACGTCCATTCCAGGTGGCGAACGGCGCGTTGCATGGCCCTGCACACGTCGAGATCGCCCGGTGATCGGCCTATCCGAAGAACGCGTCGCTTCGGACGCACTGTGCGGAAGTCTCGCTCTTCAGCGAACGCCGCAATCAAGGAACGAATGGGAATATGACGAGCATAAAGAAGGAGAAAGCTGGACGTCGAGAATTCATCCAAAACGCGACGCTCGGTGCCGCGGGCATCGTTGGCGGAAGCCAAGCGGTCAACGAAGAAACCGTTCATGCCCACCCGCACGACCATCAAGTCGTTCCAGACGATATCGCACTGCGGGTGCGGGCGCTCGAGTCGGTACTTGTCGACAAGCAGATGCTCGATCCGGCCGAACTCGACGACGTCGTGGATGCCTACGAGAACCGTATCGGCCCACGGAACGGAGCGCAGGTCGTCGCACGCGCCTGGACAGATCCCGAATACAAATCACGTCTACTGGACGATGGTACGGCCGCCATCGCAGAGCTTGGTTTCGGCGGTGCTCAAGGGGAGCACATGGTCGTGATCGAGAACACACCAGACGTACACAATTTCGTTGTCTGCACGCTCTGCTCCTGCTACCCATGGCCCACGTTGGGCTTGCCACCGGTCTGGTACAAATCGTCAGCCTATCGTTCCAGGGCGGTGATCGAGCCTCGCGCAGTGCTCTCAGAATTCGGCACTGAGCTTAATGATGAGGTAGAGGTACGCGTGTGGGACAGCACCGCTGAAACCCGCTACCTCATATTGCCAGAGCGACCGACCGGGACCGAGAACATGACGGAGGAAGAACTCACGGAGATCGTGACCAGGGACTCGATGATCGGGGTCACAAAACTCTCAACACCATAGGGCGCAGAACCATGAATAGTGTGCACGATATGGGTGGCATGGACGGGTTCGGTCCTATCGAGACAGAAGAGAATGAGCTCGTCTTCCACGATGTGTGGGAAGGACGGATGTTTGGATTGTTTTCGGTGAGTGCAGGAGTTCTGGGCCCCTGGCACCGAGGCCGAAACTTCCCATGGTTCCGCTTTTCGTTGGAGAGCATCCCGCCCGAAGCGTATCTACGGATGTCCTATTACGAACGCTGGCTTGAGGTGCTCTCGGCGAACTTCCTCAGAGGTGGTCTCATCTCGGAGCGCGAGCTAGAAACTGGATACCGCGATCCAGATCAGCCACTACCCAGCCTACTGCCTGGCCCGACCGAACCTGCACCACCTGGAGCGAACGACGCGCCGGCCTTCGGCATCAACAGCACCGTCGTCGTCCGCAATCTGCACCCGCGCGGACATACACGCGTGCCCCGCTATGTGCGCGGCAAACGCGGCGTCGTCGTCACGGACAACGGCGTCTGGGCGCTCCAGGATACCGACGAGCGTGGCCAGCGCCGTGGGCACTTCCCACAGCACGTGTACACGGTACGCTTCGAATCTCAGGAACTCTGGGGAAATCGTGGCGCGGTGAACGACGCCATCTATGTTGACCTGTGGGAGGAATATCTTGAACCCGTCTGACGCCAAACTCGACACCGATCGTCTCAACACCCTCCCGCCTCTCCCTCAGGATGAGGACGGTCCGGTATTCGCTGCGCCGTGGCAAGCCCAGGCCTTTGCCCTCGCTGTCAAGTTGTCCGAGCAGGGGTATTTCACCTGGAAGGAATGGGCTGCGGCGCTCGCCGATGAACTAAGGGCTGCAGAGCAGCGGGGTGAGCCGGACGACGGCAGCCGCTACTATGATCACTGGGTTGCCGCACTCGAACGACTAGTCACGGAGAAGAAACTCACCGAATCAACAGCGCTCGAAACACGGAAACATGCCTGGGCTGACGCATACCGGCACACCCCTCACGGGCAACCGGTGGTGTTGAAAAATCAAGACTGATCGTTCGACGTGAGTCGAACGGTTATCGCTCACGCACGGGTAGGCTGCCTACGGGGCACCACCCGCGAGTCCCTTCGCATCGTCATTCAGCGTCCGAGGTCTACGAGTTATGAATAGCGTGCACGATATGGGTGGCATGGATGGGTTTGGCCCTGTCGAGACAGAAGACAATGAACCCGTCTTTCATGACGCGTGGGAGGGACGGATCTTTGGACTATTCACGGGGGCCCTCCAGTCTTGGAATCGGGGCCGGAACTTCCCATGGTTCCGATTCGCGTTGGAGAGCATCCCGCCCGAGGCGTACCTGCGGATGTCCTATTACGAACGCTGGTTCGAGGTCATCTCGGCAAACTTGCTCAGGGCCGGTCTCGTCTCGGAGCGCGAGCTAGAGACTGGATACCGCGATCCTGATCAGCCACTACCCGCCCAGCTGCCTGGTTCGACCGAAAGCGCATCGTCCGGAACAAGCGCAGCGCCGACCTTCGACCTCAACGACACCGTGCTCGTCCGCAATCTGCACCCGCGGGGGCATACACGCGTGCCCCGCTATGTTCGCGGAAAACGCGGTGTCGTCATCGCGGACAACGGCGTCTGGGCGCTGCAGGATACCGATGAGCGTGGTCAACGCCTCGGGAACTTCCCACAGCACGTATACACGGTCCGCTTCGACTCCCGGGAACTCTGGGGAGATCGTGGCGCGGCAAATGACGCAATCTATGTTGACCTGTGGGCGCAATACATCGAGCCCGCCTGAATCCTGCATTGAGGCCTTCGAACGGCCAGTGGTGTCACGGCTAACCACGAGGAGCAACGGTGAGCGGTAACGGTTATCCAGCATGGTTGTCCCAAACCCCGATTCATCACATCGCCAAGGGCAACGGCCACGTGGGCGAATTCCGCGTCCAGGACGGGCAGTTGTTCGTGTGCCAGGGGTGTTGCTGTGGCAACGCTGACCGAGGGTTTGCGCCCGTCCCGATTGGCGAATTCAAGGATCAATGGAAGCAGAGAAAACTCCGCAGACGGTTTCATTTGACCATCTCTGGCTGTCTGGGACCGTGCACAATGGCGAATGTCGTCCTGCTGAACTTTGGCGGTCGGTCGACCTGGTTGCACTCGATCGACGCTGCCTCAGACGTGACCCTGATCTATGACTACACCGAAGCCATGCTTCACGCACAACGCTGGCTCGTTCCACCACCCGGATTGCAGGGCCGACATTTCCAGCGTTATCTCGTCGACAGCATCGAGCAGGCATGCCATGAGGCCGACGCACTGTTGAGCACGTAAATACATGCTCTCGACACGTTCGCGCGATCGGCCGGCGTTTCGTGGATGAGTCCATCCGGTGAAAGGGGCACCTTCGCCCCCTCGGCCTAGCGCACGCCCCTTGTCGACAGTACGAGAAAGCGAGCTGCACCGTGTCCCAACTCCTCTCCCGTCTGGGAATCCAGCCCACCCACTCCGGAGCCTTCCACACCGACTGGATCCCCGAGCCCGGGGGCACGCTCCTGTCTTCGGTTTCCCCGACGGATGGCCAGGTCATCGCATCCGTGCGCCAGGCGTCGAAGGCCGACTACGAGACAGTCATACGCACCGCGCAGGAACGCTTCGCGTCCTGGCGGATGATTCCCGCTCCCGTCCGCGGAGAGTACGTGCGTCAGCTCGGTAACGCCCTCCGAGCGTGCAAGGCAGACCTCGGCTCGCTGGTGGCCTGGGAGACCGGCAAGATCCAGGCAGAAGGCGAAGGCGAGGTCCAGGAGATGATCGACATCTGCGATTTCGCCGTAGGACTCTCCCGTCAGCTCTACGGGCTCACCATGCACTCCGAACGCCCGGGCCATCGCATGTACGAACAATGGCATCCACTGGGCACCGTCGGCATCATCAGCGCCTTCAACTTCCCGGTGGCGGTCTGGGCCTGGAATGCGGCGGTCGCCGCCGTCTGCGGCAACACGCTGCTCTGGAAGCCATCGGAGAAGACCCCCCTCACCGCCGTGGCCGTGCAGGAGATCGTGTCCACGGTCACCCGCGGCACGGACGCCGACGGCGTGTTCGGGATGGTCATCGGCACCGTCGACGACATCGGTGAAACGCTGATTCGCGACCGCCGCATCCCGCTGGTCAGCGCCACCGGGTCTTGCCGCATGGGCCGTCGGGTCGGCGAGGTCGTCCACGGGCGGCTGGGGCGTACCATCCTCGAGCTTGGCGGCAACAACGCCATCATCGTTGCTGGCGACGCCAACCTCGACCTGGCTATCCCGGGCATCCTCTTTGGCGCGGTCGGCACCGCCGGACAACGGTGCACCAGCACCCGGCGGGTGTTTCTCGAGCGCTCCATCACCGAGGAGTTCACCGAGCGACTGCTGGCGGCCTACGCACAGGTCCGCATCGGCGACCCTCGTGACGCTGACACCCTGATGGGTCCCCTGATCGACGAAGACGCCGTCGACCGGATGATGGCCGCGATCGCCGATGCCACGGCACAGGGTGGAGAGGTGATCTACGGCGGCCATCGCATCGATGGCCCGGGCTACTTCGTGGAGCCCACGATCATCCGTGCGCGACAGGGCATGGCGGTGTGCCAGCAGGAAACCTTCGCCCCCATCCTCTATCTCTTTGACGTCGACTCTATCGAGGAGGCGATCGCCCAACAGAACGACGTGGCCCAAGGGCTGAGCTCGGCGATGTTCACCACAGACCTGATCAACGCGGAGACGTTTCTCAGTCACCGGGGCTCGGACTGCGGCATCGCGAACGTCAACATCGGCACGAGCGGGGCCGAGATCGGCGGCGCGTTTGGCGGTGAAAAAGATACGGGCGGTGGACGAGAGTCTGGCTCCGACGCCTGGAAGGGCTACATGCGACGACAGACCTGTACCGTGAACTGGTCCAGTGCACTCCCTCTTGCCCAGGGCATCTCGTTCGGCTGATTCCCCCCCGGCACCCGAACGACGTCTCAGCGGTTGGACTGCGGCCGGAGTAGCGCTCGGCCGGCCAAGGCACCGGTCGTCTCACCGTCCCGGAGCGCAAACACGCCATTCACCAGGACGTGGACCGTGCCAGCCGAGTACTGATGCGGTTCCGTATAGCTAGCCAGATCCTGAATAGCCTCACGGTCGAAGACCGCAAGGTCCGCGCGGGCTCCGGCACGAATGTAGCCCCGATCGGCGAGGTGCAGAAAGTCGGCAGCCAAACCGGTCATACTGCGGATCGCGAACGGCATCGAAATGATGGCGTCATCCAGCACGAATTGGCGGAGTTTTCGCGTGAACGCACCATATACCCGGGGGTGCGTCACCTGCTGGCCAGGGGCGGGACTCTGACCATCGGTACAGGTCATCATCCACGACCGCTGCGCCAGGAATCGCGTGTTCTCGAGGTCATAGAGTTCGAGGTTCATCACCGTCGCGTTCCGCTCGGTGATGATCCGGCGTACGGCGTGGGGCACCGGCATGGCCCAGTCCGTCGCAAGCTCGGCCAACGTGCGGCCGTTCAGATCGGGTCTCGGATCGGCAAAGAGAATCTTCTCCGCTCCGCCCCGGATGGCGAGCATCTCCAGTGTCTCCACATCGAGCCGACGGGCCGTTTCCGGGTCGGCAAACCGCTTGAGCATGACCGACCGGCCGCCATCCGCCGCCCAACGTGGAATCGTGTAGGCCGCGAGATTCGACTGTGTGGCGGTATACACATGCTGGGCTGCCGCCACCTCGACGCCGCGAGCCCGCGCCTCGTCGATGAGCCGGGCCCCTTCGACCGCCCGGCCATAATTGTGTGCGCCCTGGGCGTTGAAATGACTGAAGATCACGCGGGTTCCTGCCGTCTCCCCGATATGAATCGCCTCCCGAATCGAGTTCAGGTACCCCATGCCCTGGTACGTCGCCCCGAGGTCACGATCGTGGGTGTCATAGATACCGTCATAGTCGGCGGCAATCCGGGCCAATGCGATCACCTCCTCGGTGGTCGCGTAATAGCCGGGCACATAAAACAACCCGGACGACAGCCCGAAGGCCCCCTGCTCCATCCCCCGCCGCACGAGGCCGCGCATCTCATCCAGCTCCCTCGGGGTCGGCGCCCGGTCGTCCCGGCCAAGGACGCGCTCCCGTACCTGACCGTGGCCCACATAGGTGAACGCATTGACCCCGATGCGCCCGGACAGCGCGTCGAAAAGCTGTGTCACATCGGCCGTGCCATTTCCGTCAGCGCCGATGGCAACAGTCGTGATGCCTTGATACAGAAACGGGTGCGCATCTCGACCATACGCCTCGACGAGCACCGCGTGCGAATGCATGTCAATGAAACCTGGCGTGAGCATGAGCCCTGCCACGTCAAGGACCACGTCGGCTTGAAGTCCGACCTGGTTCGCATCGCCCACGAAGCTGATGCGATCCCCCGTGACGCCCACGTCCTGCTGCACGGGGGCACTCCCCGCCCCATCGAAGACAAGCCCTCCCTGTAGGAGCAGGTCGGCTGTCGGTTGAGCCCCACTGCCCCCAGCCGTCATCACCAGAAGACACGCCGCACCGAGAACGGACGTCCCCAGACAAGACCGTTGCACACGGCTCCGCCGCCCCTTCCACACGCACGCCCGCGGCGCGACCGCACCTCCGGTGGCCATCGTGTTGTCCTCCATGGGGCCCTCCGTCATGGACGCCCCGACCGCTTTGACACGGTCACTCCACCTCAGAGGAAGAGCGCGTCTAGTCGGTGAACAGGTCCTTCGCAACCAGTGCGTGGATCCCTTTCGTACCGTCGACCACCTGGGTCACGACCATATCCATCGCGACACTACACAGCAGGATGGCTGTCTCACGGTCGAGTCCCTTCGTGGTCACGAGGAAGTCAATCATCTCGTCGGCGGCAAGGGTCGCAGCCTCGTCGAGATCCGGATCCAGCCCCATCGTCACGTAGTGCGTCGGTGTTTCGGCTCGCGGCCACCGCAGTGACCGGTCCTTGTGCAAGAACACCTGAATCTCACCCTTGAGGGACGTCTCGACGGCGGACCCAGAGATTTCGCCGTAGCCCTGAACCGCATGCCCATCGCCGACGGACAGAAGCGCTCCCTGATTGTGGACCGGCAAATACACGATGCTGCCCGGTCCAAGGTCGCGGTTGTCCATGTTGCCGCCGAAGATGCCCGGTGCTCCGCTCGGAACGCGCCCCATCGCCGCCGGGGGGGCCACCCCCACGACACCCCAGAATGGCTGGATCGGCACGACGACATTGGGAGCAAACTCGACCGTCCGGGCATCAAGATCGATCCAGTGGACTCGAGAGACCGGGGCCTCGAACTCCCCGGGGAAGAGTCGCTGGCCGATGCCCTGGCCGGCAATCGGAAGCCGTACGTCAACCGACAGAATCCGCACCTCCAGCACATCGCCCGGCTCTGCGCCATTCACGAAGATCGGCCCGTTCAGCGTGTGGTCACCACGACTCCCCGAGTCATACCCCTCGTAGACCGCGTACAGCTCGGCCGGGATCTGGTCTCTGGAGAGACCGGCATTCTCAAACCAACGCGGGTTCCCCGTAGCCGTCTCCAGGCGAACGACATCACCCGAGTCGATCTGCAGTACCGGCTCGAGGGCGGCGTCGAAGAAAAAGATATGGGTGGTGGAGGGGGACGCGTTCAACTCGTGCACACGTTCGGGAGACTGTCCGTCGCCCGCCCCAACTCCGAGCAGCATGGCAAGCACGGTCGCATACACTGTTCTCGTCATGACCTTCTCCTGGGCGGCAGACCCTCCGCCTGACGGGATCGTGGCTCAATGTCGG
>CAYLKA010000087.1:0-9580 GCA_964384125.1 uncultured Gammaproteobacteria bacterium
TCTGGTTTCACGAAAAATCCGTACTCTGTTCCGTAAAGACAGGTTGTTTCGCCGCCGGGCCGTATCGTATTCCACGAGTCTGCGAGCGTGCTGAGCCGCGGCATGCCCTGATGCTCCGTCTGCATTGCTTGTGGTAACGCTGGATCTTCGACGGTAGCTTGTTCGGCTTGGACCGGAGCCTGCACTGGCTCGCTACAGCCCGCAACGAACAAAAGGGGAATGATGTACGGGTTCATTCGTCTCACAATTTATCTCCGGAATCGAGACTAGAAGGGTAGTCCGACGTAGTTCTCCGCGAAAGTGGTCTGAGCGGCTTCGGAGATCGTCAGGTAATCGAGTTCCGCCAGTTGGATTCCACGGTCGAAGGTGCTCTGATCCGGGAATCGATGGAGGATCGTGCCCAGCCACCACGAGAAACGCTCCGCTTGCCAGACTCGACGCAAGCACGTCTCCGAGTAACTCTCCGCTAGGGTTCTGTCATTGTGCTTGTATAGCGCGACGAGCGCATTGCAAAGGTGGTAGACGTCTGACGCCGCTAAATTTAGCCCCTTTGCCCCAGTGGGCGGCACGATGTGTGCGGCGTCCCCGGCCAGGAACAATCTGCCATACTGCATAGGCTCAGCAACGAAGCTTCTCAAACTCGCAACGCTTTTCTCGATCGATGGCCCGGTTTGCAGTGTCTCAGCGGCATCGCGTGGTAATCGTTTTCGCAGCGCATCCCAGAATCGGTCGTCGGTCCACCCTTCAAGATTTTCGTCAAACGCACACTGAATGTAATAACGGCTCCGTGTTTTGGATCGCATGCTGCACAGCGCAAATCCGCGCCAGTGGTTGACGTAGATAACTTCGTCAGATACCGGTTTTGTTTCCGACAGAACGCCGAGCCAGCCGAACGGATAGACTCGTTCATGAGTCTTCAACACGCTGTCCGGAATGTAACGGCGGCTCACACCGCGAAACCCATCGCAGCCTGCGATGAAGTCGCAAACGACCTCACGCTCTTCGCCATCCTTCTTGTATCGCAAGGAAGGTGTCTTGCTGTCCAGTTTCTCGATGCTGACGTCTTTCGCCTCATAAACAGTTGTGCCGCCGGCCGCATCTCGAGCATCCATCAAATCTCTGGTGAGCTCCGTCTGGCCATAGACCATCACGGTTTTGCCCGTGTACTTTTTGAGGTCGATACGATGGCGACGATCTCCGATGGCAATATCGAAGCCCTCGTGAATTAGGCCTTCCTTGTCCATACGCTCGCCGGCTTGCGCTTGCCTAAGCATTTCGACCGTGCCCTCTTCAAGGACCCCCGCACGGATACGCCCGAGCACGTAATCTCGGCTGCGCCGCTCCAATACCACACTCTCAATGCCTTGCAGGTCAAGGAGTTGAGAGAGGAGCAGCCCTGCTGGACCCGAGCCTATTATTCCTACTTGTGTCCGCATCGTAGCCGACTCAATAGTTAATCCGGTATCACGCGTCCCGCGTTCAAGATACCCCTCGGGTCCAACGCTTTCTTGAGTCGACGCATCAGCTCAATCTCCTCGGCTGTCCTTGAATGATGTAGATAACCCCGCTTCAAGACACCGATACCGTGCTCAGCGGAGATAGAGCCTCGGTGAGCTCCCGTTAATTCGTAACCAAGGTCGAGAATTGTGTCTATATCTTCTTGGCGACGCGTACTCACAAACAAGTGCAGATTATTATCACCGACGTGGCCGAAGACTAGGTTCAGAGCTTCCGGAAGCGCATCCGAGAGTTTATTTTGAAAACCCTCTAGAAAGTCCGGCATCTCCGCGATGTCCATACTGACGTCCAGGCTAGCGTAGGGGATGAGGTCTTTCGTTATTTCGCTCACTCCGTCGCGAATCGCCCAGAATGTTTGTCGATCCTTTTCGGACTGTGCGATCACCGCATCCTCGATAATGCCTGATTCCAGGGCGCTCCCCAGAACTTCCTCGAATCGCCGATTGTCTGAGTCTTGTTCCGACCCTTCCGTCTCTATCAACGCGTACAGAGCAAATTTCTGCTCAAAAGGCGAGCGCAGTGCTTCGATGTGTTCTACGCAACGGTCGTAGTACGGTGCCCACATGACCTCGTAGGCGCTGATGGAGTTCCCGAGTTTCGCTTGCGCATCTCGAAGCAGGGCAACTGATTGTGAGAAAGACTTGACGGCACAGAGCGCTGTGCACCGACTGGAAAGCCGAGGAAATAGCCGCAGGACGGTCCGCGTGATGACCCCTAGCGTCCCCTCTGACCCGATGAAGAGCTGCTTCAAGTCGTAGCCAGCGTTGTTCTTGAGCATTTTGTTCATCGAGCTCACGATGGTCCCGTCTGCAAGTACGGCCTCTAGACCTAGGACGAGATTTCTTGTCATTCCGAAGCGTATGACTTGATTGCCTCCGGCGTTCGTTGCGATAGCCCCGCCGATATGACACGACCCGCGCGCACCATAGTCCAGGGGAAGCAGGAGTCCAGCGCTCTCTGCGGCCTCCTGAATTGCTTGCAGGGGGGTCCCTGCCATTGCAGTAACGGTCATAGACGCAGGATCGACCTCTTCAATTCCAGATAGTCGCTCCAGGGATAGCGCGATCTCACCCTGTTTAGGTGTGGCGCCGCCGGCTAAACCCGTCATGCCCCCTTGTATGACCACTGGCTGACTTAGCTCTGAGCAGGTCCTTAGAATCAGGGCGACCTCTTCCGTGGAACCCGGTCGAATGACGGCTAGAG
Organism: uncultured Gammaproteobacteria bacterium; assembly: GCA_964384125.1. Lineage (GTDB taxonomy): Bacteria > Pseudomonadota > Gammaproteobacteria > Steroidobacterales > Rariloculaceae > UBA6522. The sequence continues at coordinate 2,722 of CAYLKA010000087.1, forward strand.
GCATCTGTGCGTTCTCGCCGGTGAAGTCCACGCTGTACCGCTCACTGATCTCTTCGGCAGTGAGAATGGAGTCGCTCGTTAGCTGCTGGCGCAGTAGTGCGATCGAGTCTGCGCTAACGTTCACTGTTCATTGGTCCTAATCCGTTTAAGATCTTACGCCCCCCATTGTGAGCTTAAAGAGGCGCGATTTCCAAGACTCGAGCGCGCTTAGGTTGTGGTCTGCAGCCTACGATTCTCGTCGTTGTAAGTGTTGAAACCATGAGAGAATGTGCGGCCGGTGAGATAGTCGCTGGGGCCGTGGAGACGGCGTGGTATGAGGGATTTGTGTGGGTTCTGTCGCGAGGTGTATTACGGAGCTACGCCGAGAGCTCTTCGTGCCCGCTACATATTACTTGTTCTTGATCTCGTAATTATTAGCTACTTCGTCGTCACGACCTTTCTACCGTCGTCCTACGAGTGGCTAATCGTGACGGATATGCTCTTCGGGAGTGCCCTCGTCCTGGACTTCGCCGGGCGACTTATTGCCGATACCGATCGGGGAGCCTTCCTACTGAAACCGATGGCTGTGATCGATGTGGTTGTCATCGTATCGTTGTTGGCACCCCTGTTTCTTGGGAATCTCGCTTTCCTTCGCGTTGCTCGTGTACTCCGATTACTGAGGTCATATGTGGTTGTACGGCAGTTGCGCAGCCACTCTAAGTTCTTCGCCAAGAACGAGGATGTGGTTTTCAGTGCTATGAATCTGGCTGTATTCGTGTTCGTGGTAGCGGCCGTAGTCTTTGTTCTCCAGGCGTCAGTCAACAGTTCTATCAATAACTATTTTGATGCGCTCTATTTCACGATTGCGACGCTCACAACGACGGGATTCGGAGACATTATTCTCGTTGGCGAGGCGGGCAGGTTGCTCGCCGTCGTCATCATGATAGTAGGTGTCGCGTTGTTTCTTCGGCTTGCACAGACGATCTTTCGACCTAATAAAGTCGACTATGAATGTCCCGACTGCGGCTTGACGCGGCACGATAGGGATGCCGTACACTGCAAACACTGCGGTAGGCAGCTGCACATTCGCACCGAAGGCGTTACAGACTGAGGCAAAGGCTGATAAGGGACCGGAATGATTGATCTATACACTTGGACGACCCCTAACGGGCGAAAGATTTCTATCATGTTGGAAGAGATCGGGCTTCCATATAAGGCTATCGGTGTGAACATAGGCAATAGGGAACAGTTCGATCCTGCCTTCCTGGAGATTAGTCCGAACAACAAGATTCCAGCGATCGTTGACCAGGATGAGGGGGTCAGCATGATGGAGTCCGGCGCTATTCTCATTTACCTTGCAGAGAAGACCGGAAAACTTATGCCCCAGTCCGGGCGCGCTAAATGGGAAGCGCTGGAATGGCTGATGATGCAGATGGGCGGTGTAGGTCCGATGCTCGGTCAGACGCATCATTTCGTCTTCTACAATGAGGGTAAATCGCCTTACGCCGAGGAGCGTTATCTGAAGGAAAATGCTCGAATCTACGGGGTGTTAGACCAGCGGCTCGGGGATAAAGAGTATCTCGCCGGGGAATACTCCATCGCTGACATTGCGACCTGGCCTTGGATCGCACGCCACCCACGCCAACGTATGGATTTGCACGAATACCCCAATCTGCTTCGGTGGTACCTTGCTATTGCCGGTAGGCCCGCGGTCCAGCGCGGTTATGATGTGCCCGAGAAGGTGGAAGATATCCCCATCCCGGACTAGCGTTTCCTTCGAAGGTCTTGGAGGTCGCTCAGTGCGTCTCTCAGCGCGCTGATGTGACTCGGCGTCGTTCCGCAACATCCGCCGAGCAAGCGCACACCCTCTTGGACCCAACGGGATGCATATGCCACGAAGTCTTGTTCTGGTATCTCGTTCGTGAACCGCCAATCGGGGGGCGAAAAATCGCCCAGTTCCGGATACGCGCCGAATGGACCTGTCCAATACTCCTTCAATTGTTTCAGAGCTGGCTGGATAGCTTCCGGTGGCGTATGCATTATATTGACTACGGTAGGACTCATTGGGATCAGGGTCTCCAGGGTTGCCGATAAAGGCGTATCGGGGTAGTCGAAACCGACCAATGCGCGATCCCCGTTGCGGAACCGCGTGCTGATACCGAGCCAGATGGGTAACCCGACTTCGAGCGCCGCTTCCATAGCCATACTTGCGTGGTGGGCGTCCTCCATCATCTCCAGGGCAATCAGATCAACCCCTTCTTCCGCCAGAAAATGCGCTAACTCTCGATAGGCATCCCGTTCTTTCTGAGCATCGGGGTAGGCGGCGGTATTGAGCCTCGGCGGGAGACAAGAGATAGCGCCCGCAATAGCGACGGGGTGTTGGGCAGCCACTTCCCGAGCCTCCATTGCCGCCTCTACAGCACGTCGGTTGATCGTCGAGAACTCATCACCGAGACCTGCGGACTCAAGCACGAAGCGCGTTGTTCCGAACGTATTGGTGGTGATCACTTCAGCACCGGAACGAATGTACGTCTCGTGGATTTCCCTCAATAGGTTTTTATGGGTGTAGGCAGCGACGCCGCTCCAGGCGTCTCGGCTCATCGAAACGCCACGACGTTGCAACTCGCTACCTGTCCCGCCGTCGATCAGTACGATTTGGTCCGCCTGTAGCTTGTCCAACCAGGTCGTTTCCAAAGGAAGCCATTCTCCCTGGGGAGTTTCTCGGTGCCATCATACGCGCCTCGGTCGGTCTACCGTGTGGCTCGACAGGGGAGCCACGGTACAATGAGCGACCTGCGTTGAAAGAATTGGCTGGTCCAGAAAACAAGACAGCACGGATCGGGAGACGAAGTATGAAAGCGGCTTGGTTGCCTCGAAACTTGGTTTGGGCTTCGTTGCTTGTCGTCGTTGCGGGCGCGAGCGTCGACGCGCAGGATTTAGACACCGAGCGGTTCGACGTGGTCGAAAGCCCTCTCTACAGACCAGACTTCACGCTGCAGACGATCGACGGTGATTCCCGCTCTATCGATGAGTGGGATGGACAGGTTGTTCTAGTCGATTTCTGGGCGAGCTGGTGTATTCCGTGCCGTAAAGAAATGCCGACGTTCAACGAGTTGCGGGCAGCCTATGGTGATCAGGGTTTCGAGGTTGTCGGCCTGGCCGCGGATGAAGTGGAAAAAGTAAGGGAGTTTCTTGATGAGGTCCCGGTAGATTTTCCGATCGTCTATGGGGATATGTTCGACGTGATGGATATCAGCACGGAGTACGGGAATTCGTTTGGAGGCTTGCCGTTCAGTGCCTTTATCGACCGGGACGGAAACGTTCGCTATACACAAAAGCCTGGTGAAGTGACCTTTGAGGAGGCCGAGGAGATACTGAAGCGTCTGCTCTGAGATGAACGACGTCCCTCGGCCCGGATTTGTGGAGACCTTCGAGCTTCTGGTTGGCTTGAACGCGGTCATCCTCGCTGTCACAAGCGAGCAGCCCCGGGTACTGACGGTGGTTCCGCAGGAGGCGGATCCCGGCGACGCTCGAGCGGACCCGCCGGAGCCCCTACGTTCGCTGCCGTTTGGTTCCTTCGATGTTGAGAGCGATCGCACGCTTGAGTTATGCATGCGCAGATCTGTCCTTGAGCAGACTCAGTGCGAGCTAAGTTACGTCGAGCAGCTCTACACGTTTGCGGACAAGGGGCGCGATCCGCGGGAACGGCTGGGGGGCAGTCGCGTACTGTCAGTGGGGTATCTCGCGCTGGTCCAGGAAAAGGATTTGGCCGAGGCCGAGAATTCGAAATGGGAAGACTGTTTTGACTATTTCCCGTGGGAAGACTGGCGAGCCGGACGGCCAGGCGTGGTTGCAGAAATTGAATCTGCGCTTTTGGAATGGGCAGGGCGTCGACGGCAGCTGCGGGAGAGGGTTGGGATCTGCTTCGGTCTAGGTAATGCTGGATGGGACGCTTACAAGGTCCTCGAGCGTTACGAGCTTCTTTATGAGGCGCAGATGATCCCCGAATTTTGGTTCGATCGCGGAGAATCCGTCCAATCTCCGATGTGCGCTCGGCTCGGTCGACCGATGGCCTTTGACCATCGGCGAATACTAGCGACAGCGCTGGCTCGTGTGCGCGGCAAGCTCAGGTACCGCCCCGTCGTATTCGAACTGATCCCGGAGTCTTTCACTTTGCTGCAGTTGCAGCGGGTTGCGGAGGCGCTGACCGGTTTACGCTTACACAAGCAGAATTTCAGGCGGCAAGTGGAGCGCAGTGGCCTAGTTGAGGGGACGGGCCGGAGCGAACAGAAAACAGGTGGTCGACCTGCCGAGTTGTTCCGGTTCAGGAGGGCAGTGTTGCGGGAACGCCGGGCACCGGGTATGGCAACGTTACATCGGCCTAGAGCTGCTAAATGAGGCTGGTAAAATCCTTTGCCGGTAATACAAGGGATCTAGTTTATGCTGCCCATTCGCAATAGCGTGGTCTGCCTGCTCTTGCCAGTGTTTATTTCGGTAGGTTCCGTATCGGCTCATCACTCCCACAGCAATTACGAAACAATCGAGTTCACGCACCTGCAGGGTAAGGTGACGGAGTTATACTGGATAAACCCTCATACCTGGATTTTTATAGAGGTTTCGGATGCCGAGGGAGAGTCGATGACGTGGGCGCTCGAAGGCGCTAGCCCGGTTGAGCTTAGAAGGGACGGTTGGAGTGAGGACGATGTCCAGGTCGGGGATACGATCTCCGTGAGATGCCACCGATTAAAGGATGGATCGAACGGTTGCCTCCTCGGTTTCCTTACGCCCGAAGGTGGTACGGAAAAGGAGTGGGATTAGGATTCCGCCGCGACTAATTTATAAAGTCTAATTGATAAAGCCTAATTGATAAAAATGAGAAGGTACTATTTTTCCTGGTTCTTAATGCTCGTGTGCGTTTCGGGCGTGTCTCATGCACAGGGGTGGCTCGAGTACATCAATCGCACAGATCAATTCATCGTCAATTTCCCGGGCAAGCCGCAAGTGCGGGAGACGACTCACCGATCTGCCTTCGAGGCCACTTTTCCCGCCCGTGTCTATAGTGTAGAGGCATCTTCTGGTGTCTACTCTGTTACGGTGGTGGACTATCGGGAGTCCGAGAGAATCCACTCGGAGCGGACCGATCGGACCGAGGCTAACAGCAGCTCTAGTGTTTGGGTTACTGATGTGCGGGCGTCGGTAGCTCATGCGGCCCAGGGCTTCCGAGTGCGAGGTGGGGAAGTCACGTACGATGCCTGGGCCGATATCGACAAGATTGAAGGGCACCAGCTCCAGATCACCAACGCGGATCAGTCCCGTAGTTTTGTGGCAATTCATCTGCACGACAGTCGCCTCTACATTCTGGAGGCCAGGGGTTCGTTGGGATCGCCGACGCCAGGGCTCTTTCAGCAATCGCTGGGTATTCTCGATGATGAAGGCAGGCGGCTTCGTTACCAGATCGACGCGGAGGGTCGTAAGACCCGTATGCAAGGCCTTTACGAGTGGATAGGGGGAGATCCCGCGGGCGCTGGAGAACAGCTGATTGAGTAGCGGCTCGGCTTAGCCGCTTTCCCACCCCTTTCCTATCCTATGTGTTAAACTTTGCTCCATATTATGCTCATTATGAGCATAATATGGAGGCGAACATGAGTCAGGGTCTTGCTTACACTCCCAAAGTTGCTGCGGCTACGCAGTCAACGTACGACCGGGTCCGGCAAGTGATTCCGGAAGCGGAATGGCCCGTTCATGCCCCCTATGTGGCTCTTATTGAGGAGCTCAAGTCTGAACAAAACGCGATCCTGCTTGCCCACAATTATCAGAGCCCGGAAATTTTCCACGGCGTAGCGGATTACACGGGCGACTCACTCGGACTCGCGGAGAAGGCTGTTGAGACGAATGCCGATGTCATCGTCGTCTGTGGCGTACATTTCATGGCGGAGACCGCAAAAATCCTGAATCCAGAGAGGCGTGTCCTAATCCCGGATCTTCAAGCGGGATGCTCTCTGGCGGCCTCTATCTCAGGTCAAGACGTTCGTTTGCTGAAGGAACGATATCCTGGGGTCCCGGTGGTCACCTATGTGAACACTAGCGCTGAGGTCAAGGCGGAATCGGACGTTTGCTGCACTTCTGCGAACGCTGTGCAGATCGTTGAGGCGCTGGGGGTGGAGCGCGTGATCTTCTTGCCTGACAATTACCTTGGAAAATACGTCGCGCAGAAGACAGACGTAGAGGTCATCCTCTGGAAAGGAACATGCGAGGTGCACGAGCGCTTCACGGCTGATGAACTTCGCGACTATAGAGCTTCGGCTCCGGACATACAGGTCATTGCCCACCCAGAGTGCCCCCCCGACGTCCTTGAAGAGGCCGATTTCGTCGGTTCGACCTCGGGAATGATCGGTTATGTCGACCGGGAGCGTCCTAGGCGGGTGGTGATGATCACCGAGTGCTCCATGAGCGACAATGTGGCGGTGGAGTTCCCCGACGTTGAGTTCATCCGGCCCTGCAATCTTTGTCCTCACATGAAGCGCATTACACTGCCAAAGATCCTAGCCTCGCTTCAGCAGCTTAAATATGAGGTGGAGGTGGATGCGACGGTTGCCGTGAGGGCTCGTCGTGCGGTGAAGAGAATGCTCCAACTCTCCGCAGGCCCGAGGGCTTAGTCGCTTCGAGGCTTGGTACCGGGCCGTGGCTGCGCGCGGAAATCTAAGGTAGGCGCGCCCGGGCGATCGTGTTGGCGTCGGTACCCATCCAGATCGAGTTGGTAGGTGCGTGATAGTGCATATGACGTACCGCGCGCCCTCCACTCCCGAACGGGGTCACGGAGAGGAACTTCTCGGTCTTGGTGTCGAAACCGACAAGGTTGCTGTTAGCGAGGGGAGACTCT
>CAYLKA010000088.1:0-9057 GCA_964384125.1 uncultured Gammaproteobacteria bacterium
AGCCATGTTTTTCTGCTGTCCGCTCAAGTAGATACCGTGCTACCCATGTTTCGTCTCCGGCACGCTTGGCGCCTTTTGCGAATACCTGGAATTCCCACTGACCAGCAGCTACTTCTGCGTTAATCCCTTCGACGTTTATTCCTGCTTCTAGGCAGGCATCAAAATGTTCTTCAATGCAATCTCTTCCGTAATTGTTATTAGCACCAACTGAGCAGTAGTATGGGCCTTGAGGTCTTGGGTACCCTCCTTCTGGAAACCCAGGTGGAAGATCCGATAACGGATCCCAAAGGAAGTACTCCTGTTCGAATCCGAACCAGAAATCTTCATCGTCGTCATCTATGGTGGCTCGGCCATTTGACGCGTGAGGTGTCCCATCGGCATTTAACACTTCGGTCATCACCAAATACGCATCCAGCCGCATGGGATCAGGGAAGATGGCTACTGGTTTTAGGAGCAAGTCGGAACCGGCTGTGTCAGCTTGTGCGGTAGAGCTCCCGTCAAATGACCACATAGGACACTCTTCAAGTGTTCCACCAAAGTCTGACTCAACACGTGTTTTGCTTCGCAGGCTCTGCGTTGGCGTATAGCCGTCGAGCCAAATATATTCCAATTTACTTTTCATGAGCTGCTTTGCTCCTCCTCAATTTGTTATGACAGTTTTTTCGTAAGCCGTTTGGTCCGTTTAACTCAGTCGGTGGTCGAATACATCTATTAGTTTGATGTCGGATATACAAGATACACCTGAAGCAAACAAAGTTAGTTATTTTTCGTTGCCGCGAATAACCGAATCTGTAGCCATAAGTTATATGCGTAATTTGTGCCAGCCCGCGAGCCGCCCTAAGCTATTGTTCTGGCTCGGCTGAACCACTCTATCCTAGAGTCCGGCGCCCCAGGATGGTGCGAAACTCGCCTATGATGCCCTAATTGGGTGCGTAAAGGGAGTGCTTTCGGATAATCGGGCAGAACCGGTCGAACGACCAGGGCTATATACTTGCGCGCCTAATCGGCAGCCCCTCCCCGGGAGCCGGAGAAAACGATGGATTTAATGGAGAAACTGACCTCGCTCGCGAAACGCAGAGGGTTCATCTTCCCCTCCAGCGAGATCTATGGAGGCCTCAATGGGTGCTGGGATTACGGCCCGCTCGGGGTCGAACTCAAGCGTAACGTCAAAGAAGCCTGGTGGAAGGACATGGTCGGCCATCATGACGATACGCTTGCGAGCAACGATGCACCCTCTTCCTTCTCCATGGTCGGGCTGGACAGCTCCATCGTGATGAACCCCCAAGTGTGGGAGGCCAGCGGACATGTTGGTGGTTTCAGCGACCCCATGGCGGATTGTCGGGAGACACGCAACCGCTATCGTGCGGATCAGTTAGTCGTTTTCGGCTTTATCTCCAAAGACGCGCCCGACAATGAAGTAAATCAAGCCGAGCTGTTGTTCGCCTCGCCCGGCGAGATCGGCGCGACGCCTCACCAGGAACTCGTGACCCCTCACCGAAAACGCATAACAAAATTAACCAGCTCTCTAGGCGAGCACAAAATTGTGCTCATCCCGGACGCTTTGACTGACGAGGACCTGCGAGCCAAAACAATAGCCCCAGGCGCAAAAGCACCGGGCACCCTCACGGAGCCTCGAGCGTTCAACCTGATGTTCAAAACTCACGTGGGCGCCCTGGAGACTAACTCCAATGTCGCTTATCTACGCCCCGAGACCGCGCAAGGCATCTTCGTCAATTTCAAGAATGTCTGCGACACCGCTCGGGTCAAGGTTCCCTTCGGCATTGCACAGATAGGCAAGGCGTTTCGTAATGAGATCAACCCTCGGAATTTCACGTTCCGCAGCCGGGAATTCGAACAAATGGAGATTGAGTTCTTTTGTCGTGCCGACGAAGCGGAACAGTGGTATCGCTATTGGCGGGATCGTCGTTACCAATGGTATACCGGCCTTGGCGTGACCGCGGCAAAGCTTCACCTAAGAGAGCACGACGGGGATGAGCTGGCGCACTATGCGGCGGCCTGCGCTGACGTCGAGTACGAGTTTCCATTCGGCGTCAGTGAGCTCGAAGGCATTGCCAACCGGACGGACTTCGATCTCCGTCAGCACACCGAACACAGCGGCAAGGACCTTCGTTACTTTGACGATCAGGAGCCGGACAAGGACAAGCGCCGATTCCTTCCTTACGTTATAGAACCATCAGCGGGCGCGGACCGCGCCACCCTCGCCTTCCTCTGCGACGCTTATACCGAGGACACGGTCAGCGGCGATTCTCGTACCGTGCTGAAACTGCATCCCAGGCTAGCGCCGATCAAGGCAGCTGTATTTCCGCTCGTAAAAAAAGATGGCATGCCTGAGCGCGCGCTCAGCATTTATCGTGAGCTGCGAACACGTTTCGCCGCAGTCTACGACGAGAAAGGCGCAATAGGGCGACGGTACCGGCGGCAGGATGAGGCGGGGACGCCCTTCTGCGTTACCGTCGATGGTGATACTTCAAGCGATGATACGGTAACGGTTCGCGAGCGTGATACGTGCGAACAGATACGAATCCCAGTGAACGAAGTTCTCGCCCACATCACCGAGCGAATAGGGGGCTGAGCCACCGCACCGGAAAAGGCAGCGGGATCGTAATTTCACATGGTAGGCGCACAAAGATTCGTCATACTGGACCGTGACGGGGTGATCAATCACGACTCTGTCGCCTACATAAAGTCGCCGGAAGAGTGGCAGCCGCTCGAAGGAAGCCTCAAGGCCATCGCTGCGCTTACGGACGCCGGATTCCTGGTAGCGATAATCACAAACCAGTCGGGCGTAGGGCGAGGCCTACTCTCTGAGGCGATGCTTCAAAGGATTCATGCCAAGATGCGGCGCGCGGCCGAGGCGGCCGGTGGCCATATAGCAGGCATTTACTATTGTCCCCACAGACCCGACGAAGGCTGTGACTGCCGTAAGCCTGCAACCGGGTTGCTCGACAGAATAGAGGAGGAACTTCATTTCCCACTCGCTGGCACACCGCTCATCGGCGACAAAGAAAGCGATCTAGAGCTCGCCCGGCGGGTCGGTGCGCGCCCCATTCTCGTTCGAACGGGATATGGTGATGAGACCCTAGCGAAACTGGGCGATTCTGTAGAGGTCTATGAAAACCTTGCCGGAGCCGCGAAAGCGCTACTGGTGGAAGCAAGCAAATGAATTCTTTGCGCCAGTGGCTTGGATCGATTCTTTTTACTTTTTACCTCTTTTTGTCGTTGCCACCGTACGCCTGTTGGATAGTGTTACTCGCGCCGTTTTCCAACCGCAAGCAAAGCTTTAAAGTCGCCCGCGCGTGGGTTGACTCCGTCCTCTATTTCCTGCGGATACTGTGTCGGCTGGACTACGTTGTCGAGGGTGAACACCATCTGCAGGGACAGAACAGCATCGTGCTCATGAAGCACTCCTCAGCCTGGGAGACCATCGCACAATGGAAAATTTTTCCCGAACAAACCTGGGTTATTAAGCGCGAGCTCATGTGGGCTCCTTTTCTCGGCTGGGCACTCTCGGTCTTCCAGCCCATCGCGATCGACCGCCGATCAGGGCGGAATGCTGTCGAGCAGGTCCTCGACCAGGGCCGAGCACGGCTGGAGGAGGGCCTTTGGGTTATCGTCTTTCCGGAGGGTACGCGAGTACCGAGTGGGGAAAGGCGCCGTTACGGTTTAAGCGGCGCGCTGCTGGCAACTTCGACAGGGCGATCGATTGTTCCGGTTGCCCACAACGCTGGGAATTTTTGGCCGCGTCGTGGGTGGCTCAAGCGTCCAGGCAGGGTGCGCGTCGTGATCGGCTCTCCGATTCCGAGCGCTGGTCGGTCCCCGCGTGATGTCAATCAGGACGTACAGTCCTGGATTGAGGCTACGCTTCGAGAACTCTAGGACTTGATAGTCGCGGACGCCTAGCGTATCAGCTAGACATCGAGGTTCGCGGCAGCTAACGCATTGCGCTCGATAAAATCTCGCCTGGGCTCCACATGGTCACCCATCAAAGTGGTAAAGACCTCATCAGCCGTGACGGCGTCCTCGATACGAACCTGTGTGAGGCGCCTAGTCTCCGGGTTGACGGTGGTATCCCACAATTGCTCCGGATTCATCTCGCCCAAGCCCTTATAGCGCTGAATGCTCTGGCTCTGCTTTGCCTGCTCCATTAACCAGTCGACTGCCTCTGGGAACGTAGCTACATCCGCGCGCTGTTTTCCCCGCACCACGTAAGCACCAGATTCCAGAAGGTCCTTCAGCTCCGAACCGATGGCGGCGATGCGTTCGTATTCCGGAGAGCTGAAAAAACCCTGGTGAATCACTCTTATCGCCGTAATCCCGTGATGATCTCGCTCCACGACCATAGTTGTGTCTTCATCTTCGGAGTTCTGACACCGCACACGGTAACGCGGCCCGCCACCGTTTAGGATTGAGAGACGTTTCTCGAGCTCTTGGGACCATTTAGCGGAGGCGGAACCATCCCCAAGGTCCGCTTCTTTAAGCTTGGGTAGCCACATCATCGCCCTGAGCACGTCCTCACCATACCGACGGCCCCAACGTTCGATGATGGATTTAATTTCCATGTACTGCAGCGCCAGTCTTTCAAGTGCCCCGCCTGTGATGGCCGGCGCGTCCGGGCTCACATGCAGTTCCGCGCCGTCAACTGCGCTCGCCAACAGAAGACCGTTGAGTTCTGCGTCGTCTTTAACGTAGTGCTCTTGTTTGCCGCGCTTGACTTTGTAAAGCGGCGGTTGGGCGATGAACACATGTCCACCCTCGATAAGTTCTGGCATTTGCCTATAAAAAAACGTCAGTAGAAGTGTTCGGATATGAGAACCGTCCACATCTGCATCCGTCATGATAATGATGCGGTGATATCGCAAGCTGTCCAGGTCAAACTCTGCGCGGCCGATCCCACATCCCAGAGCCGTGATGAGCGTGCCAACTTCGGCCGACTGCAGCATCTTATCGAACCGAGCCTTTTCGACATTCAGGATCTTGCCCTTTAAAGGCAGGATCGCTTGAGTACGTCTATCGCGTCCTTGCTTAGCTGAGCCACCCGCGGAGTCTCCCTCGACAAGGAAAAGTTCTGACAATGCTGGATCTTTTTCCTGGCAGTCCGCAAGCTTCCCGGGCAAACCCGCAACGTCGAGTGCGCCCTTACGCCGCGTCATTTCCCGCGCTTTTCGGGCCGCCTCGCGCGCTCGCGCAGCATCAACGATTTTACCGACCACCGATTTCGCCTCGGCCGGGTGTTCTAGAAGAAAGTCCTTCAATTGTGTGCCTACAACCGACTCCACAGCGCGTTTAACCTCAGACGAGACTAGCTTGTCCTTGGTTTGCGAGGAGAACTTCGGGTCCGGTAACTTCACCGAGAGCACGGCGGTCAGGCCCTCCCGGGCATCGTCTCCGGTTGTGGCCACTTTCTCCTTGCGGCTTATCCCCTCACTTTCCATGTATGCGTTCAGCGTCCGGGTGAGTGCCGCTCTAAATCCCGCTAGGTGCGTACCACCGTCTCGTTGCGGAATATTATTGGTGTAGCAGAACATGCGCTCCTGGTAGCCATCGTTCCACTGCAGCGCTAGCTCGACCTGAATGTCGCCTTGGATCTCCTGAAAACAAAGCACTGAGGGTTGAATTGGGGTCTTGCTGCGGTTCAGATGCTCAACGAAGGCTTTGATGCCCCCCTGAAACTGAAAAACGTCCGTACGTTCGTCTCTTTCGTCGTGCAGCGTGATGCGCACGCCCGAATTGAGGAAGGAAAGCTCTCGTAAGCGCTTGGCCAGGACGTCGTAATCAAACTCGATGTTGGAGAACACCTCCCGACTGGGCTTAAAGTGGAGAGTGGTACCAGTGCTATCAGTCTCACCCACTACGTCCAGTGGAGCGGCTGGCTCCCCCATATGGTAGGTCTGCTCATGGGTCTTTCCGGCCCGGTGGATCGTGAGAACTAGTTCCTGTGAGAGCGCGTTGACCACCGATACGCCCACGCCGTGGAGCCCCCCGGATACCTTATAGGAGTTGTCGTCGAATTTACCTCCCGCGTGAAGCACAGTCATGATCACCTCAGCGGCGGATCGGCCTTCCTCCGGGTGGATATCCACTGGTACACCGCGACCATCGTCCGTGACGGTCACCGATTCGTCTGAGTGAATTGTGACTGAGATAACGCTGCAGAAGCCGGCCAAGGCTTCGTCGATGGAGTTGTCCACCACCTCGAATACCATGTGGTGGAGGCCCGTGCCGTCATCGGTATCACCGATGTACATCCCAGGGCGTTTACGGACCGCCTCGAGGCCTCGTAAGACCTTGATATTTTTGGAAGTATAGTCGTCCTGACCCATGCCTAAACCGATGCTTGGCAAAACCGACCTATTATAACATCGATAGCGCTCCGCCTGGTTCCACGTGGAACACTGGGTAGCCTGGAGGAGCAGGCAAGGCATGCTCTGATAAACCGGTGATGACCTGCTGCGCCGGCAACTCATCCAACACTGACATCAATCCTTCCAGCGCGTGCTTATCCAGCTCCGCAGCAGGATCATCCACCAACAGCACACCACCATACCCTCGGTCAGCTGCAAAAACCCTTATTTGCGCTAGTATCAGGCCGGCGGCTACCAATTTCTGCTGGCCGCGGGAAACCTCTTCACGGACACCTCGAGCATCCAGGCTGACCGACAGGTCCCCTCTGTGGGGACCCGCTTGGGTAGCACCCTTAACGCTATCGCGATCGGCAGATGCCTCGAGCGCCTCTTCGAACGCCATCTTTTCAGCCCAACCTCTAAGGTATTTGACTTCCAGCGGATACCCCAGAAGATCCTCCCCAAGCCCCTGTAGCGCGAGGGCTAACTCGGCCACATATCGTCCTCGAGCCGAATCTACTGCTGCCCCTGCCTCAAGTAAGCTAACATTCCACCCGGACGCTCCAGACCCCGCCTTAAGCGCTGCGTTTCGCTGGCCTAATATTCGACGATACCGTCGCCAGGTCTCTAGATACCCCTGTTCCACGTGGAACACTCCCCAATCGAGAAACCGACGGCGGTCCCTGGGGCCCCCTTCGACCAGGTCGTGGATATTCGGCTCAATGACGTGGATTGGTAGCAATTCCGCCAAGGCTGCCATCCCAGAGGCTGCCTCGCCGTTCAAGCGAAGATCTAACCCATTGGGGCCACAACCTACGCCTAGCCTGTGAACGTTCCCGCCCAGGTCTAGTTCTCCGTAAACTGAAAATCCTTGTTGGCCATGCTGGATCAAGCGGCGATTAAGTCGTGTCCGGAAAGACCGACCACGCCCGAGCAAATAGATCGCTTCAAGGAGGCTTGTCTTACCCGCCCCGTTGGGGCCAAAAATGTAATTCCGCCGTGGGTGAAGCGGTAGCTCTACCTCAGTAAGACATCGGAAGGACTCTACCCGTACCCGTTTAAGCGGCACGCCCGATTAACCGTCTCTAGGCCCTATAGCCGCATGGGCATGACCACAAACTTCGTGTTCTCTGTGGTCGGCCCCTTGATCAAGCAGCTTGAGTTAGCATCACCGAGCCCTAACTGCACCTGGTCTTCATCTACAGCGCTTAATGCATCCAGCAGATAATTTACGTTGAAACCGATTTCCATTACCGTCCCACTGTAATCGACCTCCAACGTCTCCTCCGCCTCTTCCTGCTCAGGGTTATTAGCCTGTATCGTTAGGCTATTCTCTCCTAGGTCCAACCGAACACCGCGATATTTTTCGTTGGACAGAATAGCCGCTCGCTGTAGTGCCTGACTCAGCAAGCCTCGGTCAGCTCTAATAACATTTTGGATTTCCCGCGGCATGACACGTTCGTACTCTGGGAACCGGCCGTCTATTAACTTCGACGTGAACCGATTTCCGTTTAGTTGGGCGCGCACGTGGTTTGCTCCGAGGGTAAGATCAAAATCTCCTTCCCCATCCAATAACCGCTGAAGCTCCAATACCCCTTTTCGAGGTACGATTATCTGCTCATTTCGCTCTGCAGCGTTGGCGAGCTGAATTTCAGAAATAGCTAATCGGTGTCCGTCGGTAGCTACAGCACGCAGGGTTGTTCCATCAGTCTCAAATAAAAGTCCATTCAAATAATACCGAACATCCTGCTGCGCCATGGAGAAGTGAGTCTTATCCAGTAAATTTTTAAACGCTTGTCGTTCAATGGTTACTGTCTGTTGCGCAGTAATTTCTTCGACCGTTGGAAAATCGGCCGCCCGCAGGCTGGAGAGGGTAAAACGGCTTCGAGAGGCTTTAACAGTTACTCGGTCCCCACTCGTCTCAAAGTCAATTGTTGCTCCTTCCGGTAATGCTTTACAGATATCGTGCAGTTTTCGGCCTGGGACGGTGATTTCCCCGGGTGTCTGGATATCCATCTCGGTTTCTGCCGATAACTCAACTTCGAGATCAGTAGCGGTAATACTGAGTTGATTTTCTAGAGCGACCAATAGGACATTACCCAAAATGGGCATAGTCTGTCGGCGTTCTACTACCCCTATAACAGCCTGTAGAGGCTTAAGTATGGCGTCTCGTGGTGCGCTGAACTTCATTTTTATTAATACCTATTAAATTTCTATATCTTCTTATGATTATTATTAGCCTCTTGAAGACCCGGGATAACTAATTTTTGTTTTTAAAATCAATTACTTATATTAAATTAAGGCGTCCCTTATATGCGCGTATCCTGTGGTTTCGCTGTGGATGAGAATTGAGGTAAAACTTATCCACAGCTAGTCCCCCTTAACCCGTCAAAGTTCTCAACAAATTGCCATAGTCTTCGGCAACTCGCGGTTCTGTCTCTTTTAGGAACTTTACGCGACGACAAGCGTGGATGACGGTTGTGTGATCTCTCCCTCCGAAAGAGTCTCCAATCTCTGGTAGAGAATGGCTCGTCAATTCTTTTGCTAAAGCCATTGCAATCTGTCGTGGTCGTGTAATCGAGCGACTGCGGCGTTTGGAGAGTAGATCGGCCACCCGTATTTTAAAGTACTCCGCTACCGTACGCTGAATGTTATCGATGGTTACGAGCTTATCCTGTAAAGCCAGTAGATCTCG
>CAYLKA010000089.1:0-9023 GCA_964384125.1 uncultured Gammaproteobacteria bacterium
AGCAAGGTCAGCAAGGACAGCAAGGTCAGCAAGGCCAGCAAGGTCAGCAAGGTCAGCAAGGCCAGCAGCAGGCTGGACAGCAAGGTCAGCAGGGTGAGGCAGGGGGCTGGCCCGGGGGTGAGGAGGCCATCGGAGGTGGGGGCCAGGTAGCCTCAGAGGCTGAGGATGCTTTCAACGAATCCCTCGGGGATTTCGATCAGATCATGGGCGCGGAGCGGGAGCAGATGGCTGCCCAGGGAATCGGCTCGGCGGCGGATGAAGTCTTCCGAGAGGCGGGGTCCATCGGCGGTAACAACCCTGGTTCTGGTACCGCAGAGGGCCAGGAACAGACGGCGGGTGGGACGACCGGTGGGGACACCGCTCAGTCCGGGTCCCGCGGTGCCCCGGTCTTCGGACCATCCGAGCCTCCCCAGAATTCGACTGCGCCTCAGGTCGAGGGCTGTGAGGATGACGATACGGTTGCGCGGCAGCTCTGTGAGGCAGCGACCGATGAAGAAGATCCGTTCCTACGCGCAGCGCTTTGGGATGAGTACAACGAGTATAAGAGGATATTGGCGCGTCAGTAGTTAGACTGACCTGCCGGTAGACGGAGATGGAAATGCGACGAATCGGCCTTTTGATCGTGAGTGCTGGGTTGCTCGCAGGCTGTAGCAGCAGTGAGGTGATCGTTGCTCACTCGGTCGCGCTCGTGCCCGAGACGGTAACCGTGCCCGAAGACGAGTTACTTGATGTCAGTGTGATCGTGTTCGATTCAGGGATCCCTGAAGGCGAGATCGATAGGGAGTTGCTTGAGGAACTCCTTAGTGCCGGCACGTTTGTCCACATTCGTCGCACCGAGGCACGGTTCATGGCGGTCCAACTCAGGGATACTCTGCAGAAGAGTGGTCACTGGGGGGCCGTGTGGGTGACACCTGGGGACTCAATGGCCGCGGACATTAACGTGTCTGCCGAGATCCTGCAGTCAGATGGCGATCGAATACAGCTGGATGTGGTGGCAACCGATTCGACCGGTAGGGTTTGGTTGGAAGATGAGTACGGCATGTCGACCGCGGCGGGTGCCTACAATCGACAACGATATCCCGACCTTGATCCTTACCAGGACGTTTTCAACAGCATTGCCAACGATCTGGCTAAGGTGAGGCGTGATCTGTCGTCCGACGAGGCGAGAAACATTCGTACGGTATCGCAGGTCCGCTTCGCTGGGGAGTTCAGTCCCGAAGCCTTCAGCGATTACGTGACGCAGAGCCGTGGCGGGATTTACCGGCTAAGGCGACTGCCTGCCCAGGGTGATCCTCAGTTTGAACGAACGTTATTGGTTAGAGACCGCGAACTTCTGTTCATGGAAACGCTGAATGAACACTACGTCGACTTCTATCAGAACTCAAAGGATTCCTACGATGGATGGCGGGAGTTCGCGCGTGAAGAGTCGATTGCCATTCGTGAGCTACAGCGATCTAGCCGCTGGCGAACGGGTATAGGTATCGCGAGTATCGTTGCGTCAGTGCTCTACGGTGCTAATAGTGAAGGCGATTTTTCTGATCGCGTTCTTCGCGATGCCTTGATGTACGTGGGAATGGACATGATCAGGACAGGCGCCGTTCGCAGGCAGGAGAAGGCGTTGCATATGTCTAGCCTTGAGGAGCTTTCCGCGAGCTTCGACGAAGAGGTCAAGCCGATGGTGGTCGACATCGAAGGGACGCAACACCGATTTACCGGTACTGCCGAGGCACAGTACGAAGAGTGGCGCGAGCTCTTGAGGCAACTTTATCTTTCGGAGACGGGCTTTGTCCCCGAGCTGGACGTCTATACGGAGGCCTTGCCAGCGGAGGCTGAAGAGTTGGAGCCGGCCGTCATAGGGATCGAGTTACTCGAAGAAGATCAAGGGGTTGGCGAGGAGGAGACCGTCGGCAACGAAGAGCCTGAGGCTGTTGAGAACGGCGCCGAGGCGACCGCAGGAGTCTAAGGGGCCGCAAAAGCGCTGGCCCCGCTTCGGCGCTCTCCCGTGAACGGTCCGTGTCCCAAATCAGCCCCAGCACTCCTGCAGGAGGGGCTCCGAGTCGATACGTGTCTGGGCCGTGGGGGTATGTCTCAGGTGTTCGCTGCAACTACGGGTGGTGGTACTCCGGTCGCCGTCAAGGTGTCCAATCCAGCTGTGGTCGACCCCGTGGCGGCGCGTGCATTGATTCAACGGGAGTACGCGTTTCTAAGCGCACTTTCACATAGAAATATCGTTTCCGTGCTAGGGCTTGCGGAGATAGACCATGCGGATGCCGGCAAAGGGCCCGGGATTGTTATGGAATACGTAAGCGGCGGAGACTTAGTGTCTCTGGCTGGGAGCAAGACCGGGCATTGGTTACCGGTGGCCGTGCAACTTGCAGAAGCGCTCGTCTATTTGCATGCCGCTGGCTTCGTCCACCGGGACATAAAAGCACGGAACGTGTTGTTGCGGTCCGGTGATGTGCCGTGTCTGATCGACTTTAGTCTGGCGGCGTCCATTGGGGATCGAGTGCCTCTGAGCGGCGGCACGGCCGCCTATCAGAGTGCAAGCCGTAGGCGCGGCGCTCCGGCGGGTGTGGACGACGATGTCCATGCGTTTGCCGTGCTGGTCTACGAGCTGTGGACCGGTGCCCTGCCTTTCGGCAGGGATCCGTCCTTGGACGTGCTCGAGAATCCCGGCGCACACCTTGGGATGTTGGAAACCGGTGGGGCTGATGGGCTCCGGTCGTTGGCCGGGCTGGTATCCGCCACGCTGGTCAACCGAAAAAAGAGGGGTCGCGGGGGCATCGAGCCCTTTTCGGATGCCTTAGAATTAGCCCTCAAGCGATGAATTGATGATGCAGAGACTGTGGTAGATCAAGAGCCGAAAAACCTCGGGCATGAGGAGGCCATTGTTCCGGTCAAGCCTGGCTTCAAGGACCCTCGCCCTTCGGTTGCCGCCCCAGAAGCGCGCAAATCGCGGAGCTCCACCCCGATTGTGGGGGTCGCCCTTGTAGCGTTGGTCGTTGCCGCGGTGGTTGTGTTTTTCGTCCTGCCGAACTGGGTTGAAGACCAGGGTGTAGATGAGGCGGTTGTGGAGGCGGTCGAGCCCCAAGCACCGGAGGATTCCGAAGAGCCTGCTTTGACTCCTGAGGAGCTGGAAGTGCTCAGACAGGAGGCCGAAAGTCTGTTAGCACTGCTGCTGACCCAGCAAGGAGACTTGGAAGAACAATCGGCAGTCGAGTGGGGGGGAGAGAATTTCGAGCGTCATCAGTCCCTGTCGAGGGAAGGCGATGACGCATTCCTGGCCAACGCCTTCCAGGATGCGATCCCCGCCTATGCTCAGGCGTTGGAGCTGGGAGGGGCGTTGCTCGAGCGCTCGGCCGACCTCATCACGGCGGCGCTCACTGCAGGTGAGGAAGCCCTCGATGCGGGAAACTCCGCGGTGGCGCTGGAGCAATTTGAGTTAGTCCTCAGAATCGAGGCCGGCAATTCCCGCGGACAGGCCGGTTTGCTTAGAGCGCAACAACTACCGCAGGTCCTGGCGTTGACGCAGTCCGGTGAGGAGCTGGAACGTAGCGGTGATCTGGAGGAAGCGGCTGGGGCTTACCGCGACGCGCTCGCTATCGACGGCCTGTGGGCACCGGCCCGATCGGCACTAGCCGCCGTGAACGCATTGATCCTGAGCAGGGAATTCGACATGCTGATGTCGCAGGGGCTCAGCGCGCTAGCCCAGGAGGAGTACGGTGATGCCTACGAGCACTTCACTCTGGCCCTAGCACTTCGCCCCGACTCCCAGGACGCGCTGAACGGCCAGACTCAAGCAGAGCAAGGACAGCAGCTCGATGAGATTGCGCTCGCTGAAGCGCGCGCCTTGGCGTTCGAGTCACGAGAGCTTTGGGCGATGGCGATCCGTTTGTATACAGAGGCACTGGAGACCGATGCAACACTGACGTTTGCGCAGCAGGGGCTGTCGAGGGCGCAGGGAAGGGCGGATCTCGATGCGAAAATGGTGAATCTCATCGAAAACCCAAATCTGCTCTTTGGCGACCGAGTGCTGAATGACGCTGAAGTGCTCCTGGCCGAGGCGCAAGGCATACTTGAGCCTGGTTCTCGGCTGGGCGGACAGATCAATGACCTCGGCCGACTCGTCCGCCTTGCTTCGACGCCCATCCCAGTCGAGATTCTCTCCGATGAGCAGACCGAGGTGACGGTTTACCGTGTGGGAGAACTGGGTAGGTTCATGGTCAAACAGCTCGAGCTTCGCCCGGGAAACTACACGGCGGTGGGTAGCCGGGATGGCTATGTGGATGTAAGACAGACCTTCAACGTTATACCTGGAGGGGTTTTCGAGCCCATCAGGGTGGAATGCGTAGACCCAATTTGATGATGGAATCTGAGACCTGGGTACTAAAGACCTCTGCCGGCGCTGATGAGCGACGGTTTGCCGTGGAGGAGCTGCCCGTGTTGATCGGTGGAAGCGCCGAGTGCGATGTTCGCCTCAACGAGGTTTTCGGCTCGTTTCAGATCGATGTGCTCGATGGCGTGTTTTTCGTTCAACCGGGGAAGGACACCCGGGGCTTGAGACTGGACGGTGATCCTGTCGCTGGGTCCCGGTGGCTAAAGGATGGCGAGACCCTTTCACTCGATACCGCTCGGGCGCGATGCTCGTTCGTCGATGGTCGACTCAGTTTGCTCATCGAAGGCCAGGTCACCGGCGGCGACACGGCACCACCAGATCTAGAGGAGCTTGCACGGGAGGCGGGTGAGGTGGAAGAGGTCGAGATCGCGCCGATCGCCTTTCGGTCCCAGGCCGATACCAAAGGAGCTCCCCGGAAAGGACCGAAAAGATCCACTGTTCTATTGAGCGGCGCCTTCGCCATACTCGCCATACTCGGTTGGTTCGCGTTCACCGCGAAATCTGTCGAGCTCGTCATCGAGCCGACCCCGGAGGAAGTTGCACTGCCGGGCACGCTGTTCAAAGTGCAAATGGGAGGGCGCTATCTGCTCCGTTCTGGATCCCATCGCGTCTCCGCTCAGTTGGAGGGTTACTACCCCTTGGATGAGGAGTTCCAGGTTGGCCAGTCGCCGGACCAATCACTCCTTCTGGAATTCACCAAACTGCCTGGTCTCATCACGTTCACCACCGAACCTGACGTCGGTGCTAACGTGCATGTTGATGGAATGTTTATCGGGATGGCGCCCCTGACTGAGGTCGAGATTCCGCCGGGACGGCACCGCGTCGAGTACTTTGCTGAGCGCTACCTTTCGGAGGTCCTTGAGCTTGACGTCGTTGGTGAGCATGAACGCCAGAGTCTGTCGGCCATACTGACACCCAACTGGGCTCCGGTAAGTTTGAGCAGCCGACCGGCGGGGGCGGATGTCCTGGTGGACGGAGAGGTCTTTGGGACGACGCCGGTTGTGCTGGAGCTTGGCGCTGGTGAGCGTCAACTCGAGGTGCGGCTTCGTGGCTACAACGTTTGGCGGGATGGAATCACCGTTTTAGCGGACCAGCCCTTGACCGTGCCGGAGGTCGCTCTGATCCAAGCGGACGGGCGAGTTGAACTCGTCAGCAATCCGGCTGGGGCGGCCGTCAACGTGAACGGTGCATTTCAGGGTCGGGCGCCGTTGACGCTTCGACTGAGGCCCGGACAACCCCACACCATTGTGCTGACCGTCCCGGGCTATGAGACCGCGACTCGAGAGCTTTCGGTGGCCGCGGACAGCGGCCAGACACTTGAGGTCGATCTGGTAGTTCAGCTCGGAATTGTCGAGGTGCTGAGTGATCCCCCGGCAGCGCAGATTTTCCTGGATGGTGAGGTGCGCGGTGTAACGCCAGCCGAACTTACACTGCAAGCGGTGAGCCATGAATTGGAGGTTCAGCTCGATGGATACGCGCCCCAGTCGACGACCGTCACCCCCAGGCCCGGGTTTCCTCAGAGATGGGAGACTATTCTGGAGGTGTTGGATACGACGACCGGTTCCGGCTATCCGAGGGTTGTGCAGACTAGCTTGGGGCAGGATCTCAGGCTAGTGCTTCCCGGGGAGTTCACGATGGGTTCCTCGCGCCGCGAGCAGGGCCGGCGCTCCAACGAGGCGCTTCGCGCGATCAAGATCAATGACGCGTTCTACCTGGGCGTCAGGGAGGTCAGCAACGCTGAGTTTCGAGCATTCAAGTCTGAGCATGACTCCGGGGCTTACGCTGGAGCCACGCTGAACGAGGACGGGCAGCCTGTGGTCAGGGTTAACTGGGAAGAGGTTGTGCAGTTCATGAACTGGCTTAGCATCCAAGACGGATTCCAGCCGGTCTACGAGGAAGTTGGTGGAACCTGGACTGCCGTTAGGCCCCTGCGCAACGGCTATCGGCTTCCCACCGAGGCTGAGTGGGCGTGGGCGGCACGCTTTGCTGAGCAGGATCAGGCCCTTATATACCCGTGGGGGCCGACGTTGCCTCCGCCGGATCGGTCGGGGAACTATGCTGACCTGTCAGCAGCGGACTTGTTACCCACGACACTCGTGACCTATAACGATGGCTTCGCGACGACCTCTCCATCGGGGAGCTTCGAGGCCAACGCCGTAGGAATATTCGATCTTGGCGGTAATGTTTCGGAGTGGGTCCAGGATTATTATCAGGTGGGTCGAACCGCGACAGAGGGGGTTGTAGAAAACCCACTCGGACCGGAAACTGGGCGTTTCCATGTGGTTCGGGGGCCCAGTTGGCGCAGTGTCACGGTTACGGATCTGCGTTTGGCCGCCCGGCAATACAGCCTCGAGGGTGACGAGAAGATCGGGTTTCGTGTAGCTCGGAACGTGGAATGATCAGGATTAGATCTGGTCTAATCACTGAGGAGTAATTTGGGAGTGAAAGCGATGTCTATAGTACGCGCTGGCCTCGCCATAACGTTGTTGGCGGCCATGTCGTTTTCTTCGGTCGGTCAGGAGGCAGAACCCGAAGTCGAGGGAGCAGCCCCACCGGCCGAGTCTGCACCTCAGGTACCGGATACAAGACCTCTAGATGAGATTTTTATCCCAAGCGAAGAGATCGGTGCGGATGAGGAGATCGTGTTCCCGGTGAATATCTAGCGCGGGCTTCGAATGCTTAGGGAGATGAGAGTTTAATGAAACGGACTTTTTCCAGCGAATTTTTGTATCAGGTATTCGCCCTGATTATCGCCGTGATTCTGGTGCACGCCGTCTACGTGACCGTTGTTCGTCCACAGGCGACTGCCATTATTGCTGAGCAAACCCTGCGGATTCAGGAGGACGAGAACTATACGCCGGATCGTTCGTTGTATGTCTTGGTCCGGGATTTCGAGCAGGAATCTTGCTTTGTGTTGATGCTTTGGGCTCTCGCCATCATGGGGTACAAGGCGGTAAAAGCAGCTGGAGAGCGTAAGTTGCTGCAGGAGGATCTCGTGCCCGTAAACTCCGGTGTGCGCATCTTGCCGGAAGACACTAGGGAGTACGCGCGCACGATTCAATCGCTGCCAGATACCGTACGCGAAATGCTGTTGCCACGGGTTCTGTTGTCCTCACTGGAACGCTTCGGGTCCACTCGAAACGTTCAGGACGTGTCCTCCGTGGCGAACACGTTGTGTGAATCGGAAGGCGAACGATTGGAATCCGAACTTTCAATGATTCGCTATATAGCTTGGGCTATCCCGTCGGTAGGGTTTATCGGGACCGTCCGAGGTATCGGTGAAGCGCTCGGGCAGGCGCATCGTGCGGTGGACGGCGACATAGCAGGTGTCACCCAGAGTCTTGGTACTGCTTTCAATAGCACGTTCATCGCGTTACTGATCTCCATCTTTGTGATGTTCCTGGTGCATCAGCTTCAGCTGATGCAGGAAAGGCAGGTCTTCGATACACAGACTTATATCGACCACAATCTTATAAGGCATATGCAGGCACGCGGAGGTGCATAGTCGAGCAACGTGAGCACGTTAGCCATCGACATAAATGACGCTGAGCTGGTCATTGCTGACCAGACGGGCGTTCTCGCGTCGGAGCCGGGTTATGCGGCGCTCAGTGATGATGTGGTCGTCGCCGGCGCGGAGGCATATGCTCAGGTTCGGCTGAAGCCGCGCCAAACGAGCAATCGTTATTGGGATGATTTGAGTCTGGAACCAGGCAGTGCGGGGATCGATGCCGCGGGTAGCTCTGCGGAGCTCGCGTTTGCACAGCTTGGTTCTCTGTGGAAACGATTTAAGGGCACCCATACGGATGTCGTTTTCGTGGTGCCGGGACACTACACGCGCGAGCAGCTCGGGTTGCTCTTGGGGCTCGCTCAGGAGTGCGAGATGCCGGTCCGAGCTATGATCGACGCAGGGGTCGCAGCGAGCGCGCACCCCTATCCGGGGCACCAGCTGATCTACGTCGATGCCGGGTTGCACCGGGTTTCCGCTACCCTGCTGGAGCAAGGCGATGACGTTGCGGCAGAGCCAGAGCAGGCATTGAATGGTGTGGGCTTGGCTTCTCTCATCGATCTTTGGGCTAAGCGCGTCGCCGAGATATTTGTCTTGCAGACACGCTTCGATCCTTTTCATAGCGCCGATTCGGAACAACTGGTCTACGATCGGTTGCCCGAGTGGCTCACGACACTCCAAGACCAGGGGCACGCCGAGTTTCGGTTACCGCACCACAACGAAGAACACTGTGTGGAGGTCAAACGCGATCAGCTACTGGGCGTTGCCGACGGGTTCTATAAAGCCGTCGTACAGCTCATCTCGCAATGCCGTACCGCAGGAGCCAGCCTGGTGGTGCAGCTGTCCCATCGTCTTCTGCCGCTGCCGGGCGTCGTTAGCGAATTGATGCGCCTGGATGACGCTCAGGTCGCTCCGCTGGATTCCGGTGCGGCGGCTCTCGGCGCTTTGGAAAGTCTTGATGAGATTGCTCCGTCTGGCGGTCAGGTCAAGTTGCTGAGGCGATTACCCTGGAGGGGGGAAGCGATTCATCTCGATTCGGGTAAGCGAAAAGACGCAGAAGCCGTACCTCAAGCCAGCAAGCCAGCACTTCCGGAGGCGACCCATGTTGTCTACCGCGGCGTT
>CAYLKA010000090.1:0-8862 GCA_964384125.1 uncultured Gammaproteobacteria bacterium
GTAAAAGGTGTCGAAATCGTCTGTTTCGGCGATGACCCAAACGCCCGCCTCTGGGCCGTCTGTGCTGGTCACAACACCACCAATGTCATCGTTGTCGAGCGCCACCTGGGCACTGACGTTTGTCCCGATAACAAGGAACAGCGAAGTCATTGACATTACTATGAGTTTTTGGATATCACTATTGGTTTTCATTAACCCCCTCCTCATTGATAGCGGCTATATTACGCTTCCAGGCGCGGCTACGTAAGGGGGGTGGGGTGTTGAAATTCCACGCCCCGGCGCGGCGAGATAGCCCGAGACAAGCTCGAGCCACATCTAGCCCCCCCCAAAGATCAATAGACGGCGTTTTCCCGCGAAACTATTGGCTCACGGCAAAGCAGCAAAGCAGTAAAACAATCCATCGCCACCCGAGCTGTTCAGCGCGGCCGAGCTGCAACCTCTGGAGTCATGAGTGGATGCCCAAGCGGCAAAGTCATGATGACCGACTCGAGCCTTACCGTCATCGTTGCTGCTCGTCCAGTTACTGCAGGTCATGTCTTCACCCGACGGATAGGCCATACCGTCGGCCGTTGAACCAGTAAGAATGTCATGTCGGTTCGGCACGGCAAACGACCCTGGAATGACGCGTCCACGCTCATCGAGGGCTGTCTCAGCACTGACGCGGTGGCTGAGATCATGAAGCCCGTCCAAATCCGCGCCAACCCGATAGCCATTGGCGTTAAACCAAGGACCGGGACCGATCCTGTCCCTAGCGTTGACGGCGTTATCACCCTGGGTACTCAGATACGCGCGCCAGGTCAGATGCCCCTGATCAACGCTTTCAGCCAGGTTCTGACAGATCTCATCCGCCCCCTCTAGACCGCCCAGGTCAGCACCGTTACCGGAGCCCTGGCTTGCGACAAAAAAGGACATTGGCCCGCTAGGCGGCTGTGCTTGAATCAAGCCTGCGAAAAACAGACAAAAGAACGCCGCACCGTTAACCTTCAATTTCTTGTTGTACATGATCATTTTCCCCTATGATCGGAGCTAATCGGAGGGGGCAGATAGTAGCATTGTCTCTTTCTGAACACAGACCGCTCGTTAACGGGCACCTGGGTGTTAAGCCCGGGCGAACGCTCTACCGGTTGAAACGATGCGGACGTTGGCGTTAGAGATTGGGGGCGTAAGTGACGCATCTAGTTGCCGATTGGACGAAATCCCTGACGGCCGTAGTAGCCGCCATTGCCCTTGTGCCGGTAGCCCAAGGACAAACAGTACCGCGCGGAGCAGACGGTAGACCTGACTTCTCAGGGTTTTGGCAGGTCATAAGCGCTGCGGCATGGAACATCCAGGATCACCATGCGGATCTGGACGTGCCTGCCGGACAAGGCGTTGTCGAGGGCAACGAGATCCCTTACCAGCCTTGGGCTCTGGCACAAAAGCAGGAGAACTTCGAAAACCGCGAGACCTTGGACCCGAATCGCCAGTGCTATCTGCCAGGCGTGCCACGCATCATGTACATGCCCTTCCCCTTCCAAATTGTTCAAGGTGAAGGCCACACCGCAATCCTCTTCGAATATGTCCATGCCATTCGACATATCTTCATGGATGGAACCCCGCACCCAGAGGGCCACATACCCTGGTGGATGGGAGACTCGCGAGGGCACTGGGAAGACGATACTTTGGTGGTCGATGTTACCCACTTTAACGACCGGACCTGGTTCGATCAGGCTGGCAACTTCCATAGCGACGCTTTGCATCTGGTAGAGCGCTACTCGTTCCTCGACGGCAACACGATTAACTACGAGGTCACGGTGGAAGACCCGGAGGTCTTCACGCGCCCGTGGACGATGAGTCTGCTCTTTTACCGTCGTCAGGATGAGAATTTTCGCCTGTTGGAGTACGAATGCTATGCCTTCGACGATCTCTTCCAGGCCATCGAGTGAGAGAACGCGATAGATTAAGAAATAATAGTTGGGCAGGCCGCCTTCACGGGCTCAGGCCGCCCCAGACGCAAAAGGAGGCTATACGGTGAGCACTCGGTATTCGAGTTCGGTTATTGCAACCATCACAGTAGTAGTAATGTTCCCACTGGTGTCAGGCCCAGCTGCTGGCCAACCACCACTACCGACACCGCCGGAAGCGCACACCTGGGAGCCACCGCGGACACCGGATGGCCAACCGGACATCCGAGGCCATTGGAGCCAATCCAACCGCATCACGACCTATAGCATTCAGGAAGGTTCAGCCGACCGCGCAGTGCACATCAGAATTACGGGACAGGAAGAGGCGATCGGGCGACCGATCATCGACCCGCCGGACGGGAAGATTCCGTACCAACCGTGGGCGGCTGAACTAGCCGACCTCCACTTTGACGAACACAACGGCCCCCCCTCAACAATCGAGCTCATTGATCCGGTCACCCGAGGACAAATGGACGGCCTGCCGCGTATCAACTACCGCGGTGCGATGCAGGTTCTGCAAACGCCGGACCAAGTGATCATGATGAATGAGTACAACCACCAGTATCGCGTGATTCCGATCGATGGAAGTCCACATATCGGATCAGACATCAAACTCTGGAATGGGGATTCGCGAGGCCACTGGGAAGGCAATACGCTGGTCGTCGATGTAACCAACTTCAATGGGCACACCTGGTTCGATATCGTGGGGAATTTCACTAGCGACACCATGACCCTGGAGGAACGGTGGACCTTTGTTAGCCCAGACCGGATTGACTACTTGGTCACGATCACAGACCCCAGGGTCTATACAAGGCCTTGGACGATGCTAGTCAACCATGGGCGCAGGGAAGACTACGAGCATTGGGAGAGCGCAGTCCACGAAGGGAATAACGCCGTGGAAGTTATGCTGGGCGCCCCCCACGACTTCCGGAAAAGCCGCTGGTAAGGCTGGCTGTGTGCATGGAAGTGGGTCGACAGAAAGCCAGCGGATGAGACTGGAAAACGATGAAGAATAAAGGGGATGTCATGACGGTCACACGCGCAATCGTGATAGGCTTTGGACTGGTGGCCTTAGGCGCCGGACTCAGCTACGCACAAGGGCCTGGGGCCGGCTTAACGCAGGTAGAACGGGGAGAGGCCTGGTTCTATCAGCGATGCTCGATTTGCCACATGGGACGTATCGTCAAGGACAATACCTATGAGCCCATGGCGGTGTCGCTAACTGGCGTACTTGCTGACACGTCGCCCGAGCGAGAAGCGTTCGTGCGAGCGTACATTCAACAGGGTTCTCTGCAGATGCCGGGATTCCGGTACAGCTTTAACCCTGAGGAATTCGAGGAGTTAATGACCTATCTTAAGTCGCTCTAATTTCAAGGAGAGTGCTGTGTTAAAACGCAAAACACTGGTACCGGCGCTAGGAGTCCTCATAGTCTTAGCGGGCTTGTGGACCACACCTGATCATGTCGCTAATGCGAATGTCATTTCGGGCACGGTCACGGATGCCGACGGGAGCCCAATGGAAGGCGTGATAGTCTCGGCCCGCGAGTCGGACCAGAGCTTCACAACTTCGGTCTTCACCGACAGCGAGGGTTATTACTACTTCCCATCGCTCGACACCGGGCAGTACGCCGTCTGGGCACAGGCCAAGGGCTTTGAGGCCGGCCGAGCTGCGGCCCAATTATCGAGCGCCGGAGTGGAGAGCGACTTCGAGTTAACAACTCTCGAAGATCCGCACCAGGTCGTATTGCAGATGTCCGGGGTCGAGTACCTCGCCAGCCTGCCCCAGAGCACAGACGCTGACAAGCGGATGGTGCGATCCTTTAAAACCAATTGTACCGGGTGCCACACCGCCGCCTATCCCTTACAGAATCGATGGGATGAGCGTGGATGGGGACTCCTGGTCGACCTGATGTCGGTCTTCCCGAGCTCGGGCGTGCCCCCACCCGCTTTTGGCCCCACCGTAGAGCGGCCAGGCAACGGCATGGCTCTCGCCTACCGCGATGAGTTGGCGGCCTACCTCGGACGTACCCGCGGCGCCACCGAACTGACGCCCAAACTGCTACCGCGCCCAACAGGGGAGTCGCTCCAGGTCGTCATCACAGAGTACGATCTGCCGCGCACCGACCAACCCAACCACTTCGACAACGGTAGCGACTGGTCGATGGGCACACCTTCGCGGTACATCGGGCGAGCTGCCCACGACGTTTGGGTAGACTCAGAAGGCAATGTCTGGATGGCCGACGACATGGTGCCAGAACGAACTTTAGGGAAGCTGAACCCACTGACCGGCGAGGTTACCAACTACGCCATCGCGCATGGAGAAAAGACAGTCGGCACCCACAGTGTCGTGGTCGCACCTGGAGCAAAGACAGTCGGTACCCACAGTGTCGTGGTCGATGACAGCGACAAGGTCTGGGCAACGGGTGAAGGTGAGTTCGTCATGCTCGATGCCGAGACGGACGAACTCACGCTGTTTGAGCGCCCGGCTGGCATGACCGCTAGGGTCGGTGGAACACTCGACGTCGACTCCCAAGGACATCCTTGGGCTGTCTCATCAAACGGCTTGATCACGATGGATCCGGCCACCGGCGAGTACACCCATTTCGAGGCACCCCCGGTTGAAACCGACCTGGTGTGCGGAACGGAATGCGGCAACTGGGGTACTTACGGGGTCAGCGTCGATCGCGACGACAACCCTTGGTTCACCCAGCCGGGACTCGATCGGGTCATCAAGCTAGACACTGACACTAACGAAATGACCGCGGTCTATTTTGACCCACAGGAACTCCCGGAGGTCACCGAGGTCGATTGGGAGCGACGACGGACCATTCGCGCGAACCAGAATTTCGCGCCACCCCACCACCGAGCACCGCGACGCAACGCGGCCGACCCAAATGCCGACGTCCTGTGGACGGCCTTGTACACGGCTGACCAGCTGGCTCGCATCGACACGCAGACCAATGAGGTCACCGCGTATGACCTGCCCACGCAGTACGCCTCGCCTTACGCGACAGCAGTGGACGGGGAAGGCAACGTCTGGGTCAACACGATGAACCATGACGCACTCACGAAGTTCGATCCCGAGACGGAACGGTTCACGGAGTATCGCCTGCCCACGCTAGGCACCGAAATCCGCCACGTTCAGGTGGACAACCGAACGAGCCCACCAACCGTCTGGGCGCCGTACAACCGGACGAACAAAGTGGTGCGGTTGCAGTTCAGAACCGGCGCTGAAGGCACGACCGCGGCCCGGTAAGACTGGAAGGGCCAAGGACTGGCCCATATCGACTCAAACTGCCGGCAGCCGATCCAGGCTGCCGGCGGTGGTTCACGCCTAGAGACCTACGCCTTCAGTCTATTAGACCGATTACGTCTCCGTCAGTGGAAACACCGAGGCCGTTCAGGTGTCTGTTGACGTAGTTGAAATAACCACAGACCTGGTTCGTTTCGAGTATCTCCCCATCGCTCACATCCGAATCGCGAAGCATCTCGATATCGCTTTGATTCATTTCGGCCGGGCTCGTAGTCAGTTTCTCTACGTATCGGAGAAGGACTAGATACTTTCCGCTGAAGGTTCTTTCGGGCGCGCGCTCCTTAAGAGAAGCGATCGCTGCTTCGCCTTTCTCGCCACCGCCCAGAAGCGTTCGAGCGTTGTGGGAATGATGTGCGAGGCTATAGTCGCAACCGTTCAAGATGCTGGTATAAGTGCCCACAGCTTCGAGAAACCAGTCCGGCAAAACGTTGTCCGGATGATGCAGAGCAGCCTTGTAAAGCGCGATGTGGCCCATCATGGTGTGCGGGCGCAGGGAGTGTGCGCGCATCACGTTATCAATCGTACCGCGAGGTGTCTTGGCGGCCGCGTATGCATCGGTCAACACGCCCGCAGCCTCATCCGGCGCGATTGTTTCGATCCAGGCAATCATCTCAAACCTCTTCCAGATAGATATTTAATCGACTTCCTCGGGCCGGGCAAAAACGCGTTCGACCATCGGTTCGAAAAACTCCAATGGCAAGTTCTCTTTATCCGGATCGATAGCAACAATGTCGTATCGCTCAACGAACTCAACTGCCCACTCATACCACTTGTGACCTTGCCACCGCTGCCTCTCATTGATGAAATTCGGATCATCCTGCTCGTAAAAGCCGTGCAGGTGCACGCGCTGAAAGATCTCGTGATGTTCGAGCATCCAGACGTTCTTCTCGGAGATATGGGTGCGCAGAAGATCCGCGGCGAATCTGCCATGATTCTCGGGACAGACGACAAACCCAATGTCGTGCAAGAGACCCGTAACTACATCTTCCTCATCGTAGCCATCCTCATGGAGTAGGGTCGCAGTCTGAAGACAATGTTCAAAGTTGTTAATTGCGTAGCCGAAGGTCGGTGCGTCACGAGAAGCTTTCAGCATATCCAACACCTGCCTCGGCTGCTCCTCCTTTAGGTAATCGGCTCTTTGACGGTTCATCAAAGCCCAGTCATCGCCCCGAAAATCATCCATATCGAACTTCTCGACGTAACCCCACTCGGGCCGCAGCAACGGACTTCTCTCGCCCCGCTTCCGGGCCGATGATTTTTTCATAGCTCCCACTGCCGACCAACCCGGTCCGTGCGGTAGGCGAACGCCTCGTCGTACCGATCCATGATGTATTCCGCACAGCCAACGGCCCCGTACTTGGCAACCTCGCCGTCCTCCGTGACCGGACGCACGGTAGCGTCCCAGTTCGGATCGAGGAACAGACCCACGGAGTACCTCGACCGGCCGCCGGAGCCCAGCACTTTGTGAGCGGTGGATTCAAAACGATCGTTACTCCACCTCGCCAACAAATCGCCGATATTAACGACATAGGTACCTTCGATCGGTGTTGCGTCCACCCAGGCGCCATCTCGTCCTCTAATCTGAAGCCCTCCTACCTGGTCCTGGTAGAGCAAAGTCATAGTCCCATAATCAGTATGGGGCGCCGAACCGTACTCCTCCCGTCGGAGGCCCGACGGATCGGACGGATAAAAGATAAGTGCCCCCCGGGAAACGGGTTTGTCGAAGTCACTAAGAAAGTGCTCAGGGTCAATCTCAAGCCCCATCGCCAGTGCCCGCAGGAGTCGCATCCCGCAGGCCTGCGCCGCATCGAAATAATCCATGAGAGTCTCGCGCATCCCCGGCAAAAACTCAGGCCACCGGTTCGGAGCCAACAAACGCCCTCCAGCGAGAAAGTCCGGATCATCTGCTGGAACATCCAACCCCCAGATAAAACTCTCCTTCAAGTCCGCTTCAGCGCTGCCGTACATTTTCGCTTCGCCCATCGAGAGCCAACCCCGGTGAAACGGGGAGATCGATACGGTATTTTTCTGCTCTTCCGACGCATCGAAGAATTCGCGGGCAATTTCGGCAACCGCATCGAGTTGATCCTGCCCTACCCCATGATTCTCTATGTAGAAAAATCCCACCGTACGCGCTGCCAGACACAATTCCTCAGCGACTTTCTCCAGAGCTGCCACCGAACCGGACTCGAGCGGAGAAACGTCGATGACAGGAATCCCATTAACGCTCACTGGTCACTCGCTTGAAAATACCGAAACCCATATAAGCGAGAATAATGGACAACAGGGGATTGATGTAATTGAAAAAGGCCCACGGCGCATAATCCAATGCCGATATACCCAGCGCGCCCATGCAGAAAGCTCCTGATGTCGTCCACGGAATCAACGACGTGCTGAGCGTGGCGCCCTCCTCCAGACAGCGCGACAGCATGTGCTTCTCCATCCCGTCGGCCTTAAACGATTCCCGAAAAATCTGTCCGCCGAAAATGATGGACAGGTACCCCTCCCCCATACTCATGTTGAGGATGACACCTGAACTGATAGTCGTCGTCACAAGACTCGCCGAACGCTTGATGCGCACCAACAGGCCACTCAGGAGCACACGAACGAAGCCAGCCTTATCAAGAAGACCGCCCAGTGCCAAAGCAATGAGTGCCAGTGACATCGTCCACATCATGCTCTGGATCCCACCTCGAGTGAGAAGTTCATCTATGCGCTCGACACCGGTATCGGAAACGTAACCACCCTGTAGACTGTTCAAAACGTCTACCCAGTATCTGTCCTGCAGGCTAACGGCAATGATGATTGCCGCCACGATGCTCGCCAGCATGCTCGGCTCTGCCGGAACCCGCCTCAACGCCAAAACTAGAAGTACAAGTAACGGCACGAGAGGGATAATCCCAATCGAGAATTGGTTCGATAACTGATCCTTGAGCTCAACAAGCTCCTGAACGGACAGAGCCTGATCGGCGTACTGAAACCCCACAGCGGTAAACGCGATCAAGGCAATCACATAAGTGGGTACAGTGGTGTAGAGCATCGATTTTATATGTGCGTAGAGATCAGCCTCCGCGCTCATCGCCGCCAAATTCGTGGTATCGGAGACCGGCGACATCTTGTCCCCGAAACTCGCGCCGGAGACCACCATCCCAGCGACGAGCGGTAACGGAATGCCCAGAACGCCACCAAGACCCATAAGAACAACGCCAATGGTGCCGATTGTTCCCCATGCCGTCCCCGTTGCTAGCGACATCAGACTACACAAAATTAAACCGGCGGGAAGAAAAACACCGGGATGCAGTAGATCCACGCCGTAATAGATGAGACTCGCGACCGTACCGCTTTCTATCAGTGCAGCGATCAGGAGTCCGATCAGAAAGAAAATGTAAATCGCGCCCAGGCCCTTCTCAATACCGGAGCTCATCGCCGTCTTCAAAGAACCGAATTCGAAACCCAAAGAAATCGCATGAGCACCCGCCCACACAATCCCCATGATCAGCAGAACATGCAGACTGATCCCAAACCAAAGCAGCCCAAGAATCACGATGCAGATGACTCCACCGAAGCACGCCAGTGCCTGCGCAAAACCTGGGTCTTTTTGATTAG
>CAYLKA010000091.1:0-8795 GCA_964384125.1 uncultured Gammaproteobacteria bacterium
GGGCCAAACCAGCGATACCTCTGTTCCCTCATTGGCCACTGACGCCTCCACATGAGCTAGTCCAACGATCTTCCCGAGCGAGTAGGCCCACGTAAGGCTTGTCACGTAACCGACTGTTTGGGCACCCTGGCTTAACTGGTAAACGAACCTGCTAACCCTTGACAGCACGGAACCAAATTCAACCTCCGTCAACTTGCTGACGGAGTCCTCGGTGAGCTCAAGCCCGACCAGCCGATCCCGCGGCCCTCCGCCAGCTTCTTCATCAAGCAGGGCTTGCTTCCCGACGAAGTGCTCCTTTGAGAAATCCACAAACCGCCCGAGGTTCAACTCACGCGGCGAACACTCTTGCCGGCTGTCGGGGTACGTATCCACGCCGTGCCAGGGGCCTGCTCCCCTGTAATCCGAACCGATTATTAGCAATCCAGCCTCGACCCGCGCAATGTCGATTGCATGCTCGCCAGCAGGAACCAGACCAAGAGGCGACCCAAACTCGAAGAGCGCGTCCCAGACATCCTCTGCCCCGTCAGGTTCAACCCACAACTCATATCCAAGTTCGCCAGTGAACCCCTGCCGAATTACGCGGACCTCGACTCCACCCAGTTCACAAGTTCTAGACCTAGAAAACGGCAGATCAGAAAACGAGGTTCCGGTCGAACTTTCAAGTACGTCTTGAGACCTCGGACCCTGCACTGCCAGGATTCCGAACGCGTCCGTTACGTCGACGACGTCAACTTCAAGGCCACTGCTGAAGGACCTGAACCATTCACCATTAGGCCCCGCTACAAGAATGAAGGAGTCTTCTTCCTCTCGCAGAATTAGACCGTCCCCAACAACCTTCCCTTCTTGGTTGCACCAGGGCGTGTAGATAATTTGGCCAACTTCTTGTCCAGAGATGTCGCGAGTCACCACATCGTTAATCAACTTCAGCGAGTCGGCTCCAGTTATGGCTAGCTTCCAGAGCGGCGACATCTCGTTGACTGTCGCCTGCTCCCGCATCGCAGCTAGTTCTTGGCGCACGCCGTCATAGACATCAACAACGACGTAGTCGCCCCACCGGTACCACTCGGCAGTGGAGGTGGCGGCCTCCGTTCGAGAGTGAAACGGAGTCCCCTTAAGCCCAACTAGCTGATTACCCACCGTCGGGATCCCCTTCAGCTGAATCAAGCGCCGCAGTCAACTTGTCGCACAACTGGTGGAACTCCGTCGTGCGCATCAATTCGCGATCACGGGGGCGTCCAAACGGAACTTCCTCGATCAGTTTGATACGACCGGGGCGTTGAGTGAGGACTATCAGCCGGTCCGCTAGAAGGACCGCTTCCTCAACAGAGTGCGTGATCAACAGCGTGGTTATCGAATCCCTAGACCAGATCTCCTGCAACTCGAAATTCATTTGCCTACGGGTAACAGCGTCGAGAGCTCCAAATGGCTCATCCAGCAGAAGGACCTCCGGATTTAGAGCCAGAGCCCGTGCTATCGCAACACGTTGTTTCATGCCACCCGACAACTGCTTCGGGCGCGACTTTTCGAATCCAGCCATGCCCACCAGGGAAATCAAGCCAGCGATCGTTTCTGACTCCGGCCGCATCCCCGCCGCCCGAAAGGGAAGTGCAACGTTCTCCCAGACGTTCAGCCACGGAAGTAGCGCGTGATCTTGGAAGGCAACCCCCAGTCGGTGGCCTTTAACCAATACCGACGGCTCGGCACCGTTGATTCTGACCTCGCCCTCCGTGGCTTGTTCAAGCGAAGCGATCATCCTCAAGATCGTGGATTTTCCGCAGCCAGAAGGTCCGATGACTGCAACGAACTCACCTTCGGAGATTCCAAACGAAACTCCATCGACGGCCCGTAGTCGCTTGCCCAGGCCCAGGTCGAAGTCCTTAACGGCGTCAACAACGGAGATTCCGCTATCTCCCGCCGCCCTCGATGGATCGTCGGCGTGCGCCATCCCCGATTTTTCAGTATCCATGAGGCCCATTCACACCTTCGATTGAGTGACCCAGACGATCGAGAGCCCGGATCTCGGGGTCAACCGACAATTCAACAGAGACGCAACTTGCCCTCTATCCCAAACAAAGCAGCGGTGTGTGGGTGCCCCGAGACCGGGCACCCACACAACCAGCGCTTAGATAGCGACCAGTCGCCTACTAGCCATCACAAGCCAAGATCGACGGCCGGCAATCTCCGAACGCGTCATCCAGGATGGACATATCAATGACGTCGGCTGCCTCTGGCAACGGATCGATGCCCGTCAACCCGAGCACATCCCACATCGCACCAGCCATTTCGTCATAACTCATTGAGAAAAGTCCATCTGTCTCAGTCAGAGAACTTTCCATCAAAGGCACCTGGGCGTAGTGGATGTAGATCTGGTACGAGATGTCCATCCCCACGTCTACACCGCCACCGAGGTTGGGGGACCCGTTGTACATCACGTCCATGGCCGTCTCGGGATCTGCAAACGCTGCTTCCCAACCCTTGACCATGGCCCTAGTGAAGCCAACAAGTGCGTCTCGATGGTTCTCGGCGAACTCCTTTGTGGCGAACGCAAGGTCGTGGTACATCGGCATACCCATGTCGGCGTAGGAAACCGCCACGTTGTCGATGCCCATGCCGTCCAACACCACCGGGTGGCTGTTCATGTAGTTGACCATTCCGTCAACAAGGCCTTCGGCGACTGGAGACGGGTCCCAACCAACCGGGACCATCTCATAACAACCTGGCTCAAGCCCGTTGATCACCAGCAGCGCATCAAGTTGGACAATGTCCCCCGGCGTGGCGCCGATCTTCTTGCCGCAGAGTTCCTCTGCTGTGTAGATCGGGGACTCAGCCAGCGAACTGATCCCCAGGATGCCCTGCTGGAGCCTCGTCCCGAAGACCACGAACTCTTCGCCCTGTGACGCCGAGTCGGCAATCATGGCTAGACCGCCGAAGCCAATGTCGGCTGCGCCGCCGGCAAGGATCTGCACCGGATGGGGCACATTTGGACCACCGAACTCGAAGACCGGCTCAACGCCCTCGTCCGCGAAGTACCCGAGCTCATCGGCCATGTAGAGGCCAGCAAACCCGGGGTCGGCAATCCAGTTGAGCCGGACCCGAACTTGAGTGGCCTCGGCTGCCTCAGGTTCAGGGGCAGCACCAATGAACGGCACCTCGAATGTGCCATCCATGACCCCTGCCAGTCGTGTCTCGTACAAGGCCATGGCCTCAGCGGAGATCTCTGCGGCGTTGAAGTCTGAATGCATCAACAGCTCGAACGCTCCCCCACTCATTGGGGTACTGAGGTACTCCTCCCAGGTGCCGTTTTCGATTCCTTCCACCATCGTCCGGACGTTCACGCCGAACTTGGACCACATTGACGCCACCACGTTTCCGGGGGCCAACGCAGACTCGTCGTAGACGTACCCGAACCCTGAGAGTCCCCGTTCCGCGACCTCAGCGAGCATTCCGAAGGAGCCAGCGTTACCGCAGGCCATAAACACATCGGCTCCCTGATCGGCCTGCGCTGCAGTCGCCTCCTTGGCGAGCGCTGCGTCATTCAAGCTACCGAGGAAGGCATCAAGCAGCGTCTCTGCCGGATTGACTTCTTGGGCTCCGAGCAAGAAAGCCTCAACTGAAGCCCGGCACGCGGGGATGTCATACCCGGAGTTGGTACCGAGAACGCCTGTCTGAGAAATGCCACCGGCGAGGATCCCCGCCAGATAGGCCGGCTCATACATGTTCATCGCATAATCGACGATGTTCGGACCCTCGACTCCGCACCAACCGCCACACGATCCCTGCCAGGCAAATTTGCTGTCCGGGAATTCAGGGGCTAGCTCATGGATCGGAGCTCCGTAATCGAACGAATGCCCAATAATCAGATCGACCCCGTCATTAGCGAAACCACTCATAACGCGAGTGGCCCCTTGAGCATCGAAGGGAGCGTTCTCGAAAAACTGGAGATCGATCAGGCCCTCAGCTTCGAGTTCCTTGACGCCCTCATATGCCGCCTGGCACCACGAGAGGTCGTTTATTGCACAGGGAAGGAGTATGGCGACACTGACCTTTTCATCTGCCGCTCCGTCACCGTCGTCCGCAGCAGCAGGTGCGGCAGTAGCAGCCGGTGCGGCAGTAGTAGCCGGTGCGGCAGTAGTAGCCGGTGCGGCAGTGGCTGCAGGTGCTGCCGGCTCTTCAGAATCAGAACCGCAGGCCCCTGCTAGAAGACCCAGCACACATGCCAGAGCAGCAATCCGTTTGTAACCCATCATGTCCCCCAAATACATATCCCGGTGCGACGCACCGATGTATGTGGGGACCCCCCGGATGGATCTGACACCAAGGTCCCGCTTCCACCTCCGGACGGACGCTTTGTTATCACATCAGGACCAGTGATGTAAACGGTTTGAACGTCACCACAGAGACAGCTGGGGGGAGCGTGGCAACGAGTCCTTATCGCGCGGTCTGCTAGTTAGCGTCGGCGGGGTAGCAAGCCTTGAAGCTCGAGCGCGGGAACCAAAAGACATCTGGGAGGCACCGATGGATACGACCGAACAACCTTCGAGGGTTCTTGTCGTGGGCGCGGGAACGATGGGGCATTCGATTGCACAGGTCTTTGCCCAAGCGGGCATCACAGTCGATTTGGCCGACACCAATGCCGAAGTTCTCGAAACAGCTGTCAGACGTATCGCGGCGAACCTATCGACGGTCAAGGAAGCCGAACACTCCTCGGGAGCCGAGCCCACGACGTCCATCGAAAACGTCTTGAAGTTCGTAAAACCCACCACCGATCTGAGCAGCGTCGCCGCTGAAGCAGAGTTCATATTCGAGGCTGTCTATGAATCTGTCGAGGCTAAGCAAGCAGTCTTTGATCTTCTGGAGGAACACATCCCGAAAGAGGCCATTATTGCTAGTAACACCTCAGTGCTAGACCTGTTCGAGGAAACGAAGCTCTCTCACCCGGAACGCCTCCTCTGCGCTCACTGGTTCGCTCCACCGCACATTGTTCCTCTAGTTGAAGTTGTCGGTGGACCCGAAACGTCTGCCAAGGCCATAGACAGAACCGTTTCACTTCTTGAGTCGGTCGGGAAAAGGCCGGTGGTCATGAGAAAGTTTGTACCCGGCTTCATTGCGAATCGAATCATGATGGCCATGGCCGATGCTGCGGAGGAATTGATCGATTCGGGTGCGTGCACACCTACGGAAATTGACTTCGCAATCAAGACGAGCGTGGGTGTGAGGCTTGGAGTGGTCGGCATTTTCCAGAGCCTCGACTTCAATGGTTTGGACCTGATAGCTGGGGACCGGCGACTCGAAGAACTTCCCAGCTATCTGCGATCCAAGGTCGAAGCTGGTGACCTTGGCGTAAAAACTGGGCGAGGATTTCATGAGTACAACTCACCGACCGAAGCTCTAAGCAATCGAGACCTTGCTTATTTGGCAGTTCTACACGCGCTGGAAGCGAGCACTGACTTTGCGCCGATTCACTAGATTGGGACAATCACTCCGATGAGTTCAGAGACCCAATCGAACGATCCGGACTCACCAGCGATTGCTGTACGCCGGGACTTGGCCGCCCTCCATCGCCTGTCCGCGCGGTTCGGATACGACGATCTCGTCTGGAACCACATAACTGCACGCCTACCTGGAAGTGGGCAGAGGTACCTTGTGGGACGCTTTGGCTTGCTCTACCGAGAAGTCACGGCGTCCAATCTGCTGGTCGTCGACCAAGACGGCCAGGTCATAGAGGGTGAAGGCACAGTCAACCCAACCGCATTGGTGATCCACAGCGCCGTTCACGATGCCCGCAGCGACGCTCAATTCGTCTTCCACTCACATGCCCCCGCTGCTCTGGCTTTCTGCGCCCTTGCCTGTGACTTGGAGTTTCTGCAGCAAGACGCTGGAATGCTCTACGGAAACGTCGGATATCACGAATGGGAAGGCCTCTCTCTCGACTCCGAGGAGAGCGTCCGACTGGCCGAGAGCCTTGCTTCACATAGCGCCCTGATAATGCGTAACCACGGATTCCTGACTGTCGGCGCTACCGCTGGCGAAGTTTTCATGAACATGCATTACCTGGTTCGAGCTGCTGCACTGCAAATGCAGGTAGCTGCCACAGGCCTGCCGGTAGCGCGACAAGAAGATTCTCTTTGGGACAAAGTACGCGCCCAGTACGAGCACTCTGCGCCGGGCCAGTGGGAGTGGCCAGCTTTACTTAGATTGCTCGACGATCTAGAACCCAGTTACAAGGACTGACATCCGGGCATCTTCAAATACTTGATCCTGAGCCAATACCAACCTGCTGGACCTCGAACCCACCCAGGAGTCCAAAATGCAAAAGGCCTCAACTGATGCCGCTTCTCTGGAGACGGTCAGCTTTGTCCACATGGAGGACATGACCACAGAGGATGCAGCAATCATTGCCAATCACTACGAAGCTCACGACAGCGAGGACACTGCAACCCAGGTTCTACGGCTCCTCCACGAGTTGAAGGGCCCGACCTTCGGCTATCAGATCGATCGCTTTCGCCACAGCCTGCAATGCGCCACTAGGGCACTGCGAAACGGCGAGCCCGACGAGATGGTGGTGGCCGCCCTCCTACACGACGTAGGAGAGCCAATTGCTCCTTGGAACCACAGCGCAGTAGCCGCCGAGATTCTTAAGCCCTACGTGGAGGCACGTACCTACTGGATCGTTCGGCACCACGGGCTCTTCCAGGGGTACTACTACTTCCACCTAGAGGGTCGGGACCGCAACGCACGTGACATCTACGGTGACCACGAATGGTTCGATGACTGCGTCACCTTCTGCCGCGAATACGACCAGAACTGCTTCGAACCAGACTACGACGAACTTCCAGTTGAAGAATTTGAGCCACTGGTTACCGAGTTCTTCGCTAACGAATCAAAAACACCAGGCTCCTAACTGCTGGATACCGCGGACCGACTCCTGTGCGTCGATTACGAAATCGACGCAACTACGGGGCGGCGATGGAGCGCTGTCACCCGTCACGCCAGATGGGCGTACTCCAAGGACATACTGCGCTCAGGCGGCACAGACCGGTACCACCTAGAACTCATCGACGCTCTGTTCAACGTCGAAAACACCGCCACGGTGCAAGGCGTCGAAATTGAACTGCTCTTCACCGAAGACCGCGACATCGGTCGCATCTCAAAATAGGCCGTCCTCGCGTGTCACAACTTGAGTCACAAAATGCACAACACCAAGCGAACTCGGGCTCGCGGGCAGCCAACCTGCCGAAGCCGCTGTTACCGCCGATGACGAGTCGTTCCGTTCCAGCCACCTCGCATCCCCAGGGGGGGGAAGGGTCCAACTGGGCCGCCTCCAGAGTCACCCGAGATTCCAACCACCGCACATGGAATCACAATGTCCAGAGAGCGACTCGTAGGCTTCGCCGGTGTCAAATACGCTCGCCCTTCTCGCCGCGCTCTTCTGGGGATTTGCGGCGTTTGCTGGCGGTCAAGCGGCACGCCGCTCCCACCTGTTCTCCGTTCTCGTCCTTGACCAGATCCTCGCAGCACTGTTTTCGATTCCGTTCGCCTTCTTCATTGCAGATGAATTCCTCTTAAGGGACTTCCTGATTGGGGGCGCTTCCGGACTATTCGGGTCAGCAGGGGTAGCGTTCTTCTACCTCGGCCTCCGGACCAACATGGTCACAGTTGCCCCCATAGCGGGCGTGGCAGGTGCCTTTCTGCCTTTGCTTTGGGGGCTTGCCCTGGGGGAACACCTCTCTCTCTTGCAGCTATTCGGAGTCGTGCTAGGGCTTCTCTCTATCGTCCTCGTATCCGGTTCTGGAGGGGGAAAGTTGAACCTCCAGCTTGGCCCCATAATCAACGGCGTACTGGCAGGCATAGGATTCGGCTTCGGCTACATAATTCTCGACTACACAAATCCCAGTACGGCTCCGTGGCCAATCGCTGGCGCCCGCGTCGTGCCGGCCACTCTCATCGTTCTGGCCATTGCAAAGGCTCCATGGCCAGCAATCGCCTCCACCCGAGCACGACCGTTCATCGTGGGGGCAAGTTTCGCTGACGTTCTTGCCGCAGTCCTTTTCCTAGCGGCCCTAAACAGTGGCCTTCTGAGCATCTCCACGGTCCTGAGTTGCTTGCACCCAGCTGTAACCGTGATCCTTGCTCGTGTCTTCCTTCGTGAGCGCATATCGACTAGCCAGGGCGTTGGGCTAGTCGTCGCATTGGCGGCAATCTCGATGATTACTGCTGGCTAACTAGCTAGTGCTATCAGGGGGCCTCTGGGCGTCGGTTCCACCCTCTTCCGCGAGGAAGCGACTGCGCACGTGAGCCCATCTCTCACCACCGTCGATCGTGAGGCATTCTCCGGTCATGAAGTCGGATTCGACAAGAAAGCGCACTGCATCTGCCACCTGCTTGGCGTCCCCCCAAGTTCCCTTGAGGGTCCGTTGGGCCAGGTGCTCGATTTGTTCTTGGGTGAAGCGCGTCGCCGGAATCGTGGGCCCCAGTGCGATGGCATTGGCGCGAACTGTCGGTGCCAACTC
Source organism: uncultured Gammaproteobacteria bacterium (assembly GCA_964384125.1). Taxonomy (GTDB): domain Bacteria; phylum Pseudomonadota; class Gammaproteobacteria; order Steroidobacterales; family Rariloculaceae; genus UBA6522. The sequence goes on from CAYLKA010000091.1 coordinate 8,511, forward strand.
AACTGCTAGTTGTCGGGTGAGAGCGAGAAGAGCTGCTTTGGCGACAGAGTGAGCACCTCGGTTTGGCCAAGGATTCCAAGCAGAGAGGTCGACCAAATTAATGATCGAACCGGTGCCCCGTTGAATCATCCCTGGAGCTAACAAGTTTGATAGGTGGTAGGGGCCGTGTATCACAACATCGAAGGATTCGTACCACCCCCGATGGTCCTTAGTCGGGAATGGAGTGGGGGCGAATGAGGAGGCGTTGTTGACCAGAACGTCAACTGGTCCAAGATCCCGTTCGAC
>CAYLKA010000092.1:0-3819 GCA_964384125.1 uncultured Gammaproteobacteria bacterium
CAGGATCTGCTCGACTCGATCCGAATGCCTGTAGGCCTCGATCTTGGGAAGACGACCCACCGAGAGGTGGCTGTTGCAGTGCTAGCCGAACTCGTCAAGATGCGCCCGTTCCTCAAGCCCGCACGAGACAGGGAGCCCCTGATCGAGCGGACCGCTGAAGCAGTCGATCCGGTCTGCGGTATGACCGTCAACGCGGACAGATCAAGCCACCCGCTCAAGGTCGACGGTGAGACCTACTACTTCTGTTGTCTCGGTTGCCGTTCCCAATATGAGAGCGCAGCCGTGGCGACTGACTTCGCAGGGGGTGCAACATGTTGATAACGAACGAGTTTGAGGCAGCCCAATCTGTTGACAAGGTCTGGTCGTTCTTCGAGGACATTCCCCAGGTTGCTGCTTGCCTTCCCGGAGCAGACCTGACCAACGAGGTTGGCGATGACCGGTATGAGGGGACTGTGGCGATCCGACTGGGTCCCGTGAAGCTTGAGTTTGACGGCGCCGCAGAAGTTAAAGAACGGGATGAAGCGAATAAGACAATTGCTGTTGACGCATCGGGGGCGGACAAGAGAGGTAGGGGCCAAGCAGCCCTGCAGCTCAAGGTCGCCCTTGCCTCGTCGCCGAAGGGAACCAAGATCGGTGTATCTCTCGATCTGCAGCTAGCTGGCGCGGCTGCCCAGTACGGAAGAGGACTGGTTGCCGACGTGACCTCCGTACTGTTGAGCGAATTCGCAACGAACATGGAGAACCGCCTAGACGCTGTCGCAAGTGGCCTGGACCCAGCCCAGGTCTCCTCGACCAAGCCGGCAAGCGGTCTGGTCATCGGATTGCGTGCCGCGCGCATGGCGTTGACCAGAGTGTTCCGACGTTTCTTCCTTCCGTACCGACCGCAGGCCAACTGACGAGGGGAACGCATATGTGGACAATCGGTAATGTGATTCTCGCCGTGGTGGTAGTGCCGGTACTGGTGGCGCTGCTCAACCGGGTGCTGGCTGCGCTGGAGCGCATCCGTGGCGCGGCGGAAGAAACCCTCGCTGCTGGCGTAGCGCTGATCGGTGAAGTGGACACTGCGCCAGAGCTGTTGGCCACTACGGACCAAACGATTGAGGAAGTCGCCGACGGGGCAGTCAGATACGCGGGCTCAGTCGGGAAACTACTGAGTTAGGTGGGGGAGGTTCCCAATGGAAACTGTTGCATGGTTCACCCTTGTAATCGCTGGGCTAATTATCGCCGCTACAGCGGTTGGGCTAACCCGGGTGATTCTTCACCTAGTTGCCGTGAAGAACACCTTGGCAAATCTTCTCGGCGGAGTTGAAGTCATAGCTGACAAGACAAGCACCGTACCGACCGCCCTGCCGTCGGTTAACGAGAGCCTTCGCCCCGTACGCGAGTTTGCCGACACGATCTGACCGGAGATAACGCCATGACTGCACTCCTCTTAGCGCAAGCATCAACAGCCGGATGGACAATCGGGTGGTCAATTGGGATTGCTGTCGTCTTCGCTGTTGTCGCCCTCGTAGCACCGATCCTGATCCTGGCTCAGCGGATTGGCGGACAGGCGACTGAGATCAACGAATCCCTCAAGAAATCCGTGGACCACACGGCAGCATTGAGCGAGCTCGAGAAGACGAACGAAGCAGCGGAAGCCATAGTTGCAGGGTTGGCGCGCGGCCGCAGTCGGTTGGGAGGTTGACGATGTACGTATTGGGTTTGACTTCTACTCAGGAGAGCCTCTGGTGGGTCACTCTTGGGCTAGGACTGATCGTCCTTGTTGCGGTCGCTGCATTTCTAACGACCCTCGTGATGCTGGTCCGGACTATTGAGAAGCGCGTAGATCTGATTCGTTCAACACTCGACCAGGCAGCCGAGAACACCTCAGACACCGCACTCATTGCCGAAACTGCTGATCGAGTGGACGCGGTGCTGTTCGAGGGTCTTGAACATCATCTGTTTCTTGGCCGTGTTCTCGACAAGGTGCGGTCATGACGGTCTTAGTGGTATTGACCGTTGTCGCCGCCGCTCTGCTTATTGCCGAACTAGCGATCTATTTGTTTGTCGTTGGATCACAACTCACGCGTGTGGCTGAGAAACTCGAGGGATGTGCTGCAGTTGTTTGGGACATCAAGAACAATGCCGAACCGATTGAGTCCGGTGTGGAGCGGATCAACAACACAGGCCGGGTGATTGCCGGTGCCTTGCCGTTGCTTTATGGCATGGCTGAGGGAATCGTTGCCGGCGCAACTTATGAGCCGGCTCCAGAAGCTGTGCCTGTCCCGGCAAGACCAGCAATGAGGCGTCGGCGGACACGTCTGCACGAAGCCGTTGGTTACGTGCCTAACGAGGCATAGGACCCATCAGACCACCAGAGAAATCCCGTGATGCGAGGTAGGACATGTCGACTTCGGTGAAGAGAAACTCGAACTCACTGTCGTGGTTTGTTGTAGTTGTTGCTGGCCTAGTTGTTTTGGCAGTGGTCTGGGGATTGGAACTATTCCCCCGCCTTGATGCTGGCCAGCGGGTCCTTGATGGTGCCCGGCCTGTATTCACTGAAGAACGGGTAGCAGGAGATCGGGTTGGAATCGGCATGATCGACCACGTCGCCGACATGGTCGATCCGATTGTCGACGCCCAGGGAGGAGCAGCCGGCGAGGTTGGCCCCCTGGTGGAACTGGTGGCTGGAGTCACCGGGCTAGCACCCGCCGATGTGCTCGCGGCTGTCGAGGCCAACTTCCCCCACACCTACCACCTGTTGCTGACCCTTCCCCTGGACCAGGTCAGTGCTGAGATCCCCGGCCTGTTGACCTTTGTGGCCGACAACTCAGATCTTCCCGACGCGGGTGCAGTGCTCGGTGCCCTTGGTGAGAACACGCCGAACCTCGCGCAAGCCGTCACCAACCTTCTGGTCGTTACGGAGAACTGGCGCGATGTCGCGGGTACAGACGGGGTGACGAGGTTTGACGGCACGACCGCTGTCAACTCAGTCCCGGAGATTCGAGACTTCTTTGCCGTTGACGTGATAACTGCCGTCGAGACAGTTGCTTCTGACTTCCGGGATCTGGACGAGCCATGGCCGAAGGTTGGGTTGATCGCAACGATCCTGACCGTTATCGGAGTAATCGTCGTCGTCTTTGGGCTGCTGATGCTGTTGCTCACCAGGACTGATGCCTATGGACGGCGCGTACACACACTGGGCTGGTCGGTGGTAACCCTGGTTGGGGTCTGCGTGGGTGGTGGGGTCTTAGCGCTCGGCTTATTTCCACGTCTCGACGGAGGACAACAGGTCATAGACGGACTCCGCCCGGCATTTGTTGAGGAGCGTCTTGTCGGCATGGAGGTGGGTGTCGGCATCGTTGACAACATCGCCGACATGGCAGATCCGATTGTCGACGCCCAGGGAGGAGCAGCCGGCGAGGTTGGCCCCCTGGTGGAACTGGTGGCTGGAGTCACCGGGCTAGCACCCGCCGATGTGCTCGCGGCTGTCGAGGCCAACTTCCCCCACACCTACCACCTGTTGCTGACCCTTCCCCTGGACCAGGTCAGTGCTGAGATCCCCGGCCTGTTGACCTTTGTGGCCGACAACTCAGATCTTCCCGACGCGGGTGCAGTGCTCGCTGCCCTTGCTGAGAACACGCCGAACCTCGCGCAAGCCGTCACCAACCTCCTGATTGTTACGGACGGGTTCCGAGAGATTCCAGGGATTGACCAACTCACCAGGTTCGACGGCTCACCTGTCCGTTCGATACCCGAGTTGCGCGACTACTTCGGTGACGACGTGGTTCCGGGCGTTAGGGCAGTCGCTGACGACTATCGGACCCTTGACACGAC
>CAYLKA010000092.1:3919-8780 GCA_964384125.1 uncultured Gammaproteobacteria bacterium
GATCGAACTGGTCGGAATTGCATCCGGGTCGGTACACCGCGATCAATTCGCGCATGATCTGTTCACGGTGGGACCACAATCCGCCTGGCACTTCGTAGGTGCAGATGTGGATTTTCCACTTATCTCTTGCTCGCTCAGTCCAACACGCGGCAGCTGGATGCCCGAACGGGAACTCCTCGCCGGATAGATCATCTGAGTGACCGACATAGATGACTGCAAAGTCTTGTGGCTTCAGTTCCGGATCAGGTTGGTACAAGATTGCGTAGACCCCGGCGGTAGTTGGAGGGGTCCAACCACCCAGTACCCGAGGCCCCTCGAAGGGGTAACCAGCAAGGGATCCGAGACGGATCATCCTTCGTCCGGAAACTCTTCGTCTTCACCGACCACTTCGGCGCCCGTCAAGGGCCATGCCGGCAGTTCCGCTAACGATGCGGCTTGCTCGAACGCCGGCACGGCGAGGTTCACGGCCTCGTCAGCCGAGTCAGCTTCGATGACCAGTTGAGCGCCATAGGTCATCGTTCCTATCCCCGATGCGATCCCCTCCATGGGGGCTACCGCGTCAGCGAGGGCGACGATCTCCTCAAGAGCGAGTAGACGGTCACCTTCAGCTCGGAGCGACACACTCCACCTCACTCAGGCCTCCTAACGGAACTCGGGCAGCCTCGCGGCGAAATCCTCCAGGCTGCGCAGGCTATGGCACGAAACGACAGAATCGACGTAACGGGTTGCGACCGTCATGCCAAGGGTGTTCGGGTGAAAGATCTTGCCATTGCCCTTGTGCGGGTTCATCCACACGATCCGGTGGGAGAGGCGCGAAAGTTGTTCCAATGCTTCAGCGAGCACAGATGGATCGCCTCTGTCGTGCCCATCGGAACAGATCACGACTATTGCGCCGCGACTGACACCCCTCCTTCCCCAGTGCTGGACGAACTCCTTGATTGATTCCCCAATCTGGGTTCCGCCATCCCAGTCGGATACGAGCTGGGTGGCATCGGCCAGAGCATCGTCGAGGCGTGAAAGGTCCAGTGCCGTCGTGATACGGGTCAGTCGGGTTCCAAAGCAGAACACCTCGACGCGTGCAGCGGCGCGTTTGCTTGAGTATGCGAATTGCAGCAAGTTCCGTGAGTAGTCCGACATTGAGCCCGAGACGTCCAGAATGAACACGAGGGGTCTGACCCGCAATTTTCGGCCCGTCCAAAACAAAGTGGGTGGTTCGTACTGCATCCGCATCGTTTCACGGGCCATCCGACGCATATCGGGACGGCTCCTTGCCCCATCCGTGCACCTGCGTCGGCTCCGCCTCATTGGTGGAGTCAGACGAATGCGGGCCATGATTCGCCTGAGAGCGACGAGTTCTTCTGGGGTGCAGGCTGCGAAAGATTTGTCTCTCGCGATTTCGGCGTCAGAAGCGACAAGACCCAGCGCCGATTCTTCTTCGTCACTGCCGCTCTTTGCTTCAATTTCGCTATCGGGGATCTGCAGTAGCGCGTGCGTAGTCGTCGGTGACGGAGGCGGGCTCTTCTCGTCGGATTCTGTCTCAGGTTCAGACAGGAAGAAGCGACGAAATACGCGGTCGTAGATGGGGATGTGATCTCGCCGGGCAGTCAGAGTTGCCCGTCCACTCCAGTAGAGGTCGTCTACGTCACCCGGATCGAGGACGGCAACCGCGTTGCAGAAGTTGTTGATTTCGTCAGATCCGATGGGGAGGCCTTCATTCCGAAGTTCGCGTCCGAAATGAACCAGGAGTTTGACAACTGGTGCGCCGTCATACATGAGACACGACGGTGTCGATATCGCTAGCGACGTCAGTGAGGTCGTCTCGATCTTTTATGACCGACCCGAGTGTGTCGCGTGCACTCTGGGCGTCGAGATCCGTGGAGCCGACTACGGCTAGAGCCGCAACCCAGTCAAGGGTTTCAGCGATTCCTGGTGGTTTCGTCAAGTCCCTTCTGCGCAGGTGATTTACAGCAGTTACCACTTTGCGAGCCAGCATCTCAGGAACGTCAGGAGATCGGACCTTAACGATGGCTATCTCCTGATCGACAGTGGGGTAGTCAATCCAGTGATAAAGGCACCGTCTCTTCAATGCGTCGTGGAGTTCTCTGGTTCGGTTTGAGGTGAGGATGACTATTGGTGGTGACTCGGCTTGGATAGTTCCGACCTCAGGAATCGTGACCTGAAAGTCCGACAGCAACTCGAGAAGGAATGCCTCGAATTCGTCGTCAGCACGATCGATTTCGTCTATCAGCAGGACGCATTGGTTCCCTGCCCGAACCGCCTCTAGGAGAGGTCGCTCGAGGAGAAAGTCGGCGCTAAAGAGTCTGTTGACGGCGTCAGTGTCCTGAACCTGATCCCCTGATAGAGCGCGAACGTGCAGCATCTGTCGGGCGTAGTCCCATTCGTATAAAGCCTGGTGCGTGTCGATTCCCTCGTAGCACTGGAGACGGATCAGATGACAGTCAAAGATTTCGGAAAGCGCCTTAGCGAGTTCGGTCTTGCCGACCCCGACCTCACCCTCCAGCAGGAGTGGGCGGCCAAGTTCGAGAGCGATAAACAACGCAGTCGCAAGGCCACGGTCAGCCAGATACCCGGCACTTTGCAGTGTGTCGGTTAACTGCTTGACGCCCTGGTGGTCTGGGTCGCCGCTCTCGTGGTTCACAGTCGGGCTCTAGGCATTGGCCTTGATGTCAACTTGATGGTGGGCGGCCGAGTACCAGATCGCGAATGGACTCGGCTGATCCACCCAACTTCCCCTCGCGGGCAAGCGTGTCGCGCCAGCCGGCCTGTAGGTCGCCACCCTCCTCGGTGAATCCGTCGAAGCTGAAGTCACGTGCGTTGCGGCACACCCGAGTTGGGCTGCAGTCCTCGTCGATACCGACGGCAGTTCCCTCTTCCTCAACCCACTCAGCCTGATCCACATTGTTGGTGTCGTCGAATCCAAGCGTCACTCGAAGTCTCCCGTGGTCTGCCTCTAGCGAGGTTCTGCCTCGGCCAAACCTACAGGCGGTATCCCCTCTCCTGCATCTCGAGGGGCAGATCTAATGCTTCTGCGCTGTCTGCTTTGCCACGATTTCTGCAACAATTGATATTGCTATCTCAGCAGGATTTCGCGCTCCGATGTCCAACCCGGCGGGTCCCTCCACGCGGCTCAGATCAGTGAATCCTCGATATGCCAGCCAGTCGGCTTGAGTCTCTCGTAAGCGATGAGAACCAATAGTTCCGATGTAGCCCACCTTGCTATCAAGGGCTGCTGCTAGAGCCCTTCCAGTTCTCTCAAGGTCGTGGCCCATGACAACCACGCTGTCCATGGGTGAGAGGCTGGCGATGAGGCCCGAAGCCTCGCTCGCGTTGTCGGTGACGGTCGCATCCCAACCAAGTGTCCCGGCGATCAAGCAGAGAGGCTGGGCTGCTTCCTCCTCGCCAACTACCACCAAGTTGGATCTTGGCCAGAGGATGGTCACCAGGGTGTCGCCGACGACCTCCGCGATGCTTGACTTGCGGTCAAACAGGCGATGAACGTGATCTTCTGATTCAGAGATTGTGCTGGCGGTGTAAAGCTTGGTGTCAGTGATCGTGTCACCATCCAGGTGGCTGACGAGGCACACGGGATCTCGGTCGAGGAGCCGTTTCCAGAGGCTGTCTGGCATTGCCGATCCTGGAACCAATGCGCATTTTGCTTCGGCTCCCGGCCGATCGGAATTGACCTCACCGTTGGGAGATCCGACACCGGCTTTGAGCAGCCGTCCTCCACCGGTCTGGAGGCCAGCCAGTTCAACGAGCTGACCCTCTAGGGCTGTGGATCCGAGGGAGCCGAGTCGTCCTCCTCCTGGTGTAATAGCCATGGCCTGGTGCGGGTCTGATGCCCCCGATTCAGCCTGGCCCACCATCCAAGCCAGATCTACGCGCGTTCCGGCGCGAATGCAGGCGGTGACACTCAGAGCGATGCCGTACATGGCCAAATCGTAACCATCGCATTTACAGGGTCGGCCGTCGGCTGGTCAGCAAGTGACCTGATGGTTTTCAAGTAATCGGCTAGATGGATTCGGAGAAGTCGTGGCGGCCGCGGGGGCCGGCTATCGCTACGAATGTGCCCGGTCGACAACCGGAAAGTTGAACATCGTGCACGCCGTTTCGTAATCGTCCCATGTATCGATGTCGCGTGGCAGGGGTTTGTCGACTGGTACCTGCGTTAGTCGCCCCTCAGGCGCAGAATCCACAAGTTTCCACACCGCTTTGTCTCCATGGAGTTGACGGAGCTCATCGAAGTATGAGGCGCCGAATATGAACGGATGGCCGAGTTCGCCTCGGTAGTTCGTTACGGCGGCCGAAGAGGGAGATTGCTTCCAAGCCTCGACAACGTCGTCGATGGTCTCTGCGGTAACGCCGGGCATGTCGCCGAGCAGCATTACGACGCCATCGCACTCCCCGGCGGCATCCAGACCTGCGAGTAGAGATGACGCACATCCCGCTCCGTAGGCATCGTTGTATACCGTTTGGGCGCGCTGGAGGGAGAGGGAGTCTTCAGCCTCTTCGCAGTTGCCACCGAGTACCAGGTAAACGCGTGCCAGTGACTGTGCTTCTTCGATGTCGCTCATGACATGTGAAAGCAGGGTCTGACCGCCGAAGGCAAGCGTTTGTTTCGGCCGTCCGAGCCGCCTCGAGCTGCCTGCACCCATCACTATGCCGACGAGATCTCCCATGCCTGCCAACTTAGTTTGTGCTACCAGGACCAATGACCTGACTGAAGATCTGCCTCCGGCTTCTCAACGGGGAGACATAGAGCGTGTGAGTCGTTGAGATGGTTCAGGCGTACTGCCTGTCATGGACGTCTTCATCTGCAGGCAGGAACGGTCAGTGTCAG
>CAYLKA010000093.1:0-8633 GCA_964384125.1 uncultured Gammaproteobacteria bacterium
CAGATACGATGGATCTGATTATCAATTCACCTTATCTCAATAACGCTGAGAAGGAGGCGATTCTCGGCGGTAATTTGATTCGACTGCTACGCATAGATCGGGATATTTGAGTTTTAGATTGATGCGTAAGTCGTAGGCTCTGATGATTGAGGACAGGCAGCCCTCGAGAAAAGCAAAGATGCCTTCCTGACTGACCGATGGTCAGTCGAAACTTCTATCGAAGCGGTGGATAGAGCAGGGAAGGCTTGTTTGAAAGTAGCGGAGGGGATTGTTTTTTAGGTATCTATAAAATTGACCAAGGACAAAACCCAAAGATCATAAAGTGCTGATAGTTATAGGGTTATGGCCTCTCAGATCAAGACGCATTTTTTGCCCGACAATCAGGTATCCCCGGCGGCTTCCTCCAGCGCAGTCGTCCGAGCGCGAGCGCAGTCCACGATCATGGACCAATAACGTTGCGCCTGGTCCTGTTCGTACAACAACGGGTTAGGGCCGTCCGGATTGTTGCGTATCGTTTCCATGTCCGTGAGCGTGTCTTGGTAGATGCCCGGATGGGTGTTCAACAAGCCCCGAACGTTCATGGGCTTTGCCATGTCATTGAAGACATGTTCGAGCGCATCGAATGCTTCTCGGTCCGGCGTTTGAATCGCGCCACCGTGCAACAACACCATGGTTTGTTCTCCGTGCCACGTGACGGGAATAAACATCGCGAGCGTGCCCGCAGAGTGGCCTGGTGAGATGGCGAAATGCAGGGTCGTGTCGCCCAGTGTGACAGTGCTGCCATCGATGATATCGAAATCCCGGTTCGCTAACGGACGCTCAGGGCGTTGAGCTGGCAGCGTTAAATCCCAGTCGGGTTTGCCCATACCGACTTGTGCCCCGTAAGTGCGTTGTAGGTAGTTGGCGCCACCAGTATGGTCGGTCTGGCCGGGATGTCCGTGGGACAACACGATGTATTTGATCTGTGTGGGATCAAGGCCCGCCTTCTCCATACTGGGCACAAGAATGTCCCGTGCCTCTTCGGTACTGTTAAGGGTGTCGAGCAGGATTAGGCCGTCGCTCGTTGTAACGACGAATGCCCCCTGGGACGTGGGGCCGACGTACCACATGTTGTCGAATACCTTCGTTGGCTCGACAGTGTAGTTTTCGATCGGGGGCAGTCCGGCCTGCGCCCTGGACAGGGCGGCGCGTTGTGGCCCAGTGTTGGTGCAGGTGTTGCCGTACTCCCACTGAAGGTCGTTGCCTACTAAATCACGGGCTCCCTGAACGAGTCGTTGCGCTTCTTCAGAGGCCTCGAACTGCGCTTCAGTAGGGAACAGCACGCGTCGATTAGCATTCTGAGCACCCGCCGACGCTTGTAGGATCAGCATCGCACCGACGGTGATTACCATTGTAGGAACGAGTCTCGTTAACATGGTTTTCTCCTCGAGCGGGTCGCTGTTCGGGTCAGGCCGTTATCACTGAATGCAATTACCTTCGATTCCGCAGAAGAAGAACCCGTCATCAGCGGGTCTTGATGCATGGCCGTCCCAGTCTTTTATAGTCCCGTCTCTGCCCTGGAGGAATCCCATAAGACAGCCCTGGCCACCGTCCCTTAGGGGATGGCAACGCACCTTGATGGAATCACCGGGACCGATGTAGTCATAGTCAACACCCAGTCTCTCGAGCCCACCTCGGTTGGTGGCTTCCAGAGCCCATTCGGTCGTCTCACCGTTTTCGTCCGTGACTTCCATGAACACCCAGGAATGGGGGTTGATTAAAGTTACTTCTGCGACGACACCCTCTAGGTCGATAAAGTCGGGGCTATAGTTGCCATGTGAGTGGTGAGCCCAAGTCGGCAACGCTAGAGCGCCAATCGCGACGAGACTCAAGGATCGAAACGACATGCTCATTCTCCTAAAAGACTTTTAATAATGATATCAAACGGGCCTCGCCGATTAACGTGTCCGGGCAGGCCGCGGGGCCGAGTTGTGATAGTAGCGCTCATAACGAATGCGTGTTCCTGTTTCGTCCAGGAACGCTAGTGACTGCTGAAAAAGCTCCGCTCCCCGTACCCCCTCAGGTGTTGTAGCTTCGAGGATATACAGGCGATCGTCGTGTAGGTAGAGAGAAGCGAAGGTACGAGATTGATCGGGGTTGGTGAGCTGCAGTTGCAGACCTTCCACGAGATCTGTGAAATTCCACATGAAATGGGTCAGCTCGGAATCACGCTGCAGGAATTGCCAGGCTCCGTAAACCATTGAACCCTGTACATCGACTCTCGAGTAGCCGATACCGGTGCTAGCTCCCCCTCCCAGACAGGTCTCGGCTCCCTGCGGGCAGCGTGCAACACGCTCACTGTTGATTCTGTCTGCCTCTTCGCCTCGAAGAATGACTCGGTAGTCGACCACCGTCATAGAATAGTTGCCTCGAGTGCCGTTGACACCATAACGATTGGTCGGGATGTTCGCGCCGTACTCTGATATCCACTCAACCTCCGAGGCAGTCGGCTCACCAGGGAAATTAACGAAGAAACCTTCTTCCACGTTGGAATACTCGATCCACTGCGCGAACGATGGTCCGGACAACAACAGCATCAACGTGATTGAGAGTGGACGAGTCAGGTTTCGCATGTTTTTTCCTTCAGCTGGTACTCGCGGTTCCGATATCGTCTGATACGGTCTCCGCCAATATCGTTTTCCCAATTCTACCGAGTTATGAGGAGCCGGGTAGTCATCCGGCGTAATCAATGCCGAGCGTAGCTCCTAATAAAGATTTTCCACCTCTATTTTCTATCATATGGGGAGCGGTCGCTTCCAGCCCACCCCCCCCCATCAGTTTAGACTGGTTCTAAACAGCCCCGAGCCGCGGCAGATCGATAGCATTGCCGATGGGGTGGGGCGACTGACAGGTCGCGCGCATACCGGGCAGAACCCCTAAGTCTGCCGATTCCGGTGTTCGAGTGTTTACGTTTAGGGATCTGAGAAGCCTGAATAAATTGGACAAAAAACACTTGCACTTGGGTCCCTACATGCGCGCTCAGGCCGCGGGGCCGAGTTGTGATAGTAGCGCTCATAACGAATGCGTATTCCTTCCGGATCCAGAAACCCTAGTGACTGTTGGAACACTTCCGCCCCCCGCACCCCTTCAGGTGTTGTGGCTTCGAGGATGTAAAGGCGATCGTCGTGCAGATAGAGAGAAGCGTAGGTGCGAGATTGATCGGGGTTGGTGAGCGTGATCTGCAGACCTTCCACGAGATCTGTGAAGTTCCACGTGAAATAGTCCACTTCGGCATCGCGCTGCATGATTTGCCAGGCTCCGTAAACCATCGAACCCTGCATGTCGACTCTCCAGTAGCCGATACCGGTACCCATACCAGCTCCGCCCAGACAAGTCTCGGCTCCCTCGGGGCAGTGTGCGACGCGCGCGGCTCTAATGCTTTGTGCCTCGTCGCCCCTACTAATGAACCGGTAGTCGACTACTGTCACAGAATAGCTGCCCCGGGCGCTGTCGACGCTATAACGACGTGCTGGGATGGTGGCGTCGTATTCCGATACCCATTCAATCTCCTCGGCGATTGGCTCGCCGGGGAAATTGACGAGGAAACCCTCATCCACGTTGGGATATTCGATCCACTGCGCGAATAATGGTCCCGACAACAACAAGATCAATGTGGTTGAGAGTGAACGAGTCAGTTTTCGCATTTTTCTTCCCTTAGGGTGTTACGTGCGGCTTTGGTGGTGTCTGATTCAGCCTTTACTAATATCGTTTTCTTAATTCTACCGAGTTATTGGGGGTGCCGGGCGGTAATCCGATGAAATCGAGGTCAGGTTCAGCGCTCATAAAAACTGTCCACTGGCGCTGTCATGTGGGGAATAGCCACTGTCAGCCCGCCTAGGTTGTTTAGATTTGTTCTAAACAGCGTCAAGGCGTGGCAAATCGGTAGAATTAGCTCTGAGGCTGGTTGGCCGAGCTGTCGCTCGTTTATCTGGGGATGACACCAAGCCGGCTCTGGCCCAAGCTTTAACAGAACAATCAGGAGATCCCATGAAAGATGAACTAAAGCCTTGGCGTCTTGGACTCGTGGCCGTCGGAATAGCCCTTGCCGCCGGGCCGCTCGCAGCTCAGGATCTGGAGAAATTTTCCATTACCGGTGAGGCTGCTCAGAGAGCTAAGACCCGTGATGAAATTTCCCTCGACACGGCCCGTAGAATTGCGGACCACTGTTTCCAGCAAGCGGCCGATCGGAATCTAGGGACCAGTATCTTCGTGCTCAGTCCCTCGGGACACATCGTGTATGCACTTCGCGCGGACGGACAGACCCCGATCGCGGTGGAGACTGCGCTGCTGAAGGCCAAGACGGCACTTTTCCTACGCGGTTCCACGCATGCCCGGATGAATTCGATGATGCAGGATCCCTGGAGGGACGCACGATTGCGGCCGCTGCAGGCGGAATTCGATTTATTTTGGAATTCTGGAGGCCTTCCGATCGTCGTGGACGATGTCTTGATCGGCGCGATTGGTGCAGGTGGCATGGCGCCTTCGGCGGAGTGGAGTGACGAAATCTGCTTGCATAACGCGCTGATCGACGTCCTCGGCCCACAGCCGCCTCTGGCACCGTTTTTGGAGTGACGCCGGTTTCAAAGCCTCGGATGGTGCGACGAAGTGTTTGTATCAGTTTTGCTCCGAGTCTTGATCCTGTAAACATCGCTTGACCGAGGACGTACACCCTTAGGGGGAGACGCGGGTGATTGAGCAATGAGTTTCTTGGTATGGCTCGAGCAGACCGGATTGAGTGTCTGGATACGAGAGGCACAGACGCTGTGGGCGTTTCCGTTCATACTGTTTCTCCACACGCTAGGTCTCGGAGTGGTCGGAGGGCTGAGTGTTGCGTTGAATCTCTGGATTCTCGGTTTCGCCAGTCGCCATAGCGCAACGCCGCTTCGCTCATTGTTTCCCTTCATCTGGGTTGGTTTTGCCATCAACCTGTTGTCAGGGGTTCTTCTGCTCGTCGCCTACCCAACGAAAGCGCTCACCGACCCGGTTTTTTATCTCAAGATTGCTTTGATCGTCGCTGCGCTGTTTCACCTGGAGTGGCTTCGTCGGTCCGTGTTGGCCGGCCTGGGGTACGGTCAATCGTTAGAGGTCGGTGGGGGTATCCGTGCTTTTTCGGTGGCTTCAATCCTGCTCTGGGCGGGCGCTGTGCTGACGGGGCGGCTGCTCGCTTATACCTACAACTACATGACGGCAGCAGCTTTGCTTGCAGGGTAGTGAAATGGAGACACTGATCGAATGGATCCTTACGACGCCACCTTCACGGTTCGTTAACGGTTACCGTTGGGCTTGGCCGATAGCGGAGTCCATTCATTTCATGGGGCTCGTCCTAATGGTAGGGACAGTGAGCATGTTCGACCTACGCGTGCTCGGCGTAGGCAAAGGCATATCACCGATCGCGATTCACCGGCTTGTGCCGCTTGGATTGATTGGTTTCGTCGTTTCCGTAGGCACCGGAATTCTCTTCATTTCCGGAGCACCAGATCAGTATTTTTACAATGTGGCGTTCCATTTCAAGGTGCTGTTTCTTGCTCTCATGGGATTAAACGTGGCGTTTTTCTATACTGTGCCGTTCCGTTCCCTGAGGTCGGTCGGTGCCTCCGAAGATCCACCGCCGACTGCCAAGAGCGCTGCCGCGCTCTCGTTACTGTTCATGGTTGGCGTCATGTGCTGCGGTCGGATGCTCACGTTCTTCCGGCCGAGTTTCTGAAGGGCGTACCGTACTTGGCGCTCTATCGGACGCTGCGAGGACGCCGAGTAGGACTTGCTCCGCTTACTACTGGTTCGAACCCGCCCCGCTGTCTCCAACCGAGAATCCGAGTGGGTAAGCGTCCTGGTATACGCCGCCTGAGTCTTCACCGCCGGGGCCATCCCGGTTCGGCTCTCGATACCGGTACATCTTGTCCCACATTGAGATAACGTTCGGTCGAAGCCAGATATCGATATTCCCATAGTCGGAGAAGTCGTCCATCGTGACGCGCTCGAGTATCTGCTCGATTGTGGCGCCGGCCATCATCTCTTCGAGTACGCGATCTCTGAGAGCGAGGACATAGTCACGGTACTCCAATAAGCTCTGCTGATTAGTGGCTCCCCAGTGTCCCGGAATGACAATTTCGACGTCATCCAGCCTTCCAAGTACACCGAGCGTCTCGATGAGATTGTCGATATCGGCATCCCGAAAATCGGGCAGTGCCAGCGATCTCTCCGCACGCGCAATATCCGGCGCTATCAGAACCCCTTCTTCTGGAAAATGAACCTGGATCAGGTTATTGCTGTGCGTAGGACCGAAGTAGTACAAGACAATCTTCTTACCGCCGAGATGAATCTCCATCTCCTCGTCGAAGACAACGTCGGGCACGGACGTATTGCGGCCTTCTCTAACAATGTGCTGTCTCGTAAGGGTGTGAGATACAGTCACGGCAGTGTCGTCGAACACATGTAGATCGCAGATGTGATCTTCGTGATCGTGGCTCAGGATGACGTATTTCACGGGCACGTCGTAGAGTCGACCCAATTCCTGCTTCAGCCAGGTCGGATCTCCTGCGCCTCGACAAGTGCCGTCAACAACGATAAGTCCTTCATCGGTAACGATCACGTTGCTGTTTGCTGCACCCGGCCGATGGACCGCTCGAAACACGCTTTCGGAGATCTGCTCGAGTCGGGGCGTTGCGCCATCCGATCCCTGAGCATTTGAGACCTGCGACAACCCAACGAGCGAAACCAACAGGCTGAAACTAACGAGATTCTTGTTCCTAGTTTTATCCACGATTCATTCGGCTATCGCGGCACCAGCCCGGTGAAAAGGAGTCTCTGGTATCCCGAGCCGGTCGCGGCGATGTAGATATTCCCTTCGGAGTCCGTCTGTATCTGATGCCCGGGTCCGATCACGCCGTCGCCCTCGATTGTCGTGAGTACCTCTAGCGTTTGACGATCGAACACCCTGATGCCGCTACCTCCGCCGACGTACAGGAATTGCTGCTCGGGATCTGGCGATAGGGCAAGATTTCGGGCGAACAGCGCGTCAGGCCATACGATTTGATCGATGAACTCGCCTGCGAGCGTGAAGACTTGCACGCGCCTGTTTTCACGATCGGCTACGTAGACGATGCCATCATTCGAGATCCGAATGGCGTGGACGATGCTGAACTGCTGAGGGCCGGGACCCGGTTGGACGTCGACCGGCACATTCGGGCAGTCGTCCTTATCCACCGGCGCATTGGAGAACGCGCCCCACATGCGTTTGAACTCCCCACTATCGGCATCGTAAACGGCGACGCGATGGTTCCCGTAGCCGTCGGCGACAAAAATTTCATTAGTCGGTGGGTGCACGAAGGCATCGGCGGGCTCGTGAAGGTTTTCGCCGTCTGCGTTTCCGCGGCTCATGTTGGCGCGCCCAATCTGCATCACGAATTCGCCGTCCAGCGTGAATTTCAGTAGTTGATCATCGAAAAGCGGCTCGAGCCCTGGGAGATTTCGGGCGGGGCAGTTGTTACCACCAAGCCAGGCGTGGTCCTGATAGTCGATGTGAAGCCCATGCTCGCGTTGCGGCCACTCGTAACCTTCTCCGTCACCGCCCCAGGCGTTGAGAAACTGCCCTTCGCTGTCGAACCCGATCACCGCTGGTGCGGCCATATGGGCTTCTTCCGGCGGAAGTGTCCGGGGTCGGTGAAGTAGCCAAGCGTTGCCGGCGGCATCTATTGCGACGCTCGACACGTCTCCGAGTCTCCATTGCTCTGGTACCTGCGGCCAATCCGGGTCAACGCGAAATGTTGGGATGACGTTGACGGACTGAGCCGACGCTTCTTGCTGATAATCCACCCCCGCGATAATGACCAGGCTCATTATGACGGTAAGGACCGAAAACTTGCGCTTCATGTTGTTTCTCCCATGCCGACGATGCTTAAGACTAATCAAGCTCGCGTGTCGGCCTATTTTTATTTATCGGTTCCGCTTCTTTTGCCTTTATTGCAGCTGCGGGTGGGTTGGTATTATTCGAGATCACTGGCGATGGACGTAATACCCATTTCCGCACACTCGGTATCGGCCACTTGGCCGCCTTGTGCTCCCGAGACCCCAACTCCGCCCAGCGGTAGTTCGCCCATCATGATGGGGGCGCCTCCACCGAGGGGTACGACGTTGTTTAGCTCACGTTGACCGCTGGCCTCGGAGCCACCTGCGGTTCTGTCTCGAAAGTCGATCGAGTTTAGCCGGAACGTTCGCGCTGTATAGGCTTTTCGGAATGCGAGTTCCCAGTTGTGGGGCGATGCGGTATCGGCCCGCACCTGCATCACGGGCTGACCAGCTCGGTCCACTACTGCGATAGTCACTGTTACAAGATTCCCAGGGAGACTACATTCGGCGATGATCGTATCAATGATTTTTTTGGCCTGTGCTACCGAGACATTCGGTTGCATTAGCACCTGAGCTTGGGCTTGAGAGCCGAACGCGCCGGGCAAAACGAGTAGAGACCCCAAGGCAGCCAAACGAAGAGCAGACCTTGAACCGCTTCTGAGAAATAACATCGTAGCCCCCTAACTTCTTTCGAGTTATTAGATCAGAGTCGAATTCTAACCCTTCCCGCGGATAGGCGCAGGCAGAAT
>CAYLKA010000094.1:0-8492 GCA_964384125.1 uncultured Gammaproteobacteria bacterium
CTAGCGCCCGAAACACCTGCCTTCGACGTTCAGCGTGCCTGCGGGACGAGTCTGTCAGCCACAGCGCTCATCGGTGCGAAGATTTCAACAGGAATGATCGAAGCAGGCATCGCCGGGGGCACGGACACAATCAGCAATGTGCCCATCGTCTACCCTGATGCCTATCGTGCGATTCTCCTAGAGAGCGCTCGCGGACGAACCCTGGGCCAGAAGCTCAAACCCTGGTTAGCGTTGCGGCCACGTCATTTCAAGCCCGAATTTCCCGGCGTAATCGAGCCACGGACCCAGCTTTCCATGGGCGAGAGCATGGAACTGACTGCCCAGGAGTGGCAACTGAGCCGAGAGGATCAAGACGCTTTCGCCCTCGCGAGCCACCGCAAAGCGGCAAAAGCTCAAGAGGACGGTTTCTACAACGATCTCATTGTCGAATTCCAGGGACTCAAGCGAGACAACAATGTACGCCCGGATACCAACATGGAGCAGCTGGCA
Organism: uncultured Gammaproteobacteria bacterium; assembly: GCA_964384125.1. Classification (GTDB taxonomy): domain Bacteria; phylum Pseudomonadota; class Gammaproteobacteria; order Steroidobacterales; family Rariloculaceae; genus UBA6522. The sequence goes on from CAYLKA010000094.1 coordinate 490, forward strand.
AAACTGAAATCCGTTTTCGATCGCAGCAAAAAAGGCACCATGACGGCAGGAAATAGCACGCCTCTAACCGATGGCGCTTCCGCAGTGCTCCTAGCATCGGAAGACTGGGCACGGGAACGGGGCCTCCCCGTACTCGCCTACCTAACCTACTCTCGGGTCGCAGCCGTGGACTTCGTTAACCGGGAGGGACTACTCATGGCCCCCGCCTACGCGGTCTCGGAGATGCTGGAGGATGCGGCATTATCGCTGCAGGATTTTGACTTCTTTGAGATTCACGAAGCCTTCGCGGCGCAGACGCTAGCAACCCTGAAAGCTTGGGAATCCGAAGCCTTTTGCGCCAAGCGCTTGGGTAGATCTACCCCTTTGGGCTCCGTCGATCGGCAAAAGCTGAACGTTAAAGGCGGTAGTGTTGCGATTGGGCATCCCTTCGCCGCTACGGGAACGCGTATTCTCGGCTCGATGGCGAAACTTTTGCACGAAAAAGGTTCCGGCAGGGGTTTAGTCTCCGTTTGCACTGCGGGCGGCATGGGTGTCACCGCCATCCTGGAGGCGGGCTGATCCTTACGAGGGATATTCGACGGAGGGTTTCATGGCGTTTCTGACGACGCTGAACGGTATTATCTGGCACGACGCCGTTCTGATCATCCTGCTTGGTACAGGGGTAGTTTTCACGATCTGGAGCGGGTTCGGCCAGTACAGGGCGCTGACTCACGGCGTCCTGGTTCTCCGCGGCAGCTACGACGACCCCAACGACCCCGGAGTCATCAGTCATTTCCAGGCGCTCTCCGCAGCCCTTTCCGCCACAGTCGGGCTGGGCAATATAGGGGGTGTCGCGCTTGCGATCGCGCTCGGTGGCCCGGGTGCCATTTTCTGGATGTGGATCGTGGGCATCTTCGGGATGGCGATCAAGCTAACCGAAGTCAGCCTATCCATGCTCTACCGGAACACGGACGATCCCGACAATCCCCACGGCGGCCCCATGTGGGTTGTTAGCAAGGGCCTCACCCGATTGAATCCCAGCCTCGCGCCATTGGGCGGATTTATCGGCGGACTGTTCTGCATCACTCTGTTGGTGTCGACGGTTACCGGCGGCAACATGTTCCAAGCTTGGAACGTAGGGGAGATCACTGAGGAGTATTTCGGCATACCCAGCATTGTGTCAGGCATGGTGTTAGCCGTGCTGGTGGGCATGGTCATCATCGGTGGCATCAAGCGTATCGGCGCCGTCGCCGGGCGGCTAGTACCTATCATGGTAACCATGTACCTCCTCGCCGGAACCTATGTGTTGATCACCAACGCAGGAGACATCCCGGCAATGTTCGCTCTAATCGTAAGGTCGGCGTTTCTTCCACAAGAGATGACGGGCGCGTTCATCGGCGGCACGGCAGGCTACGCATTTCTCTTCGGAATGAAACGCGCCCTTTTCTCGAACGAAGCAGGACAGGGCTCTTCGCCGATCGCTCACTCCGCTGCCAAAACGGATGAGCCTGTGCGTGAAGCCGTAGTGGCTGGCCTGGAACCATTTATCGATACCATCGTCGTGTGCACCTTCACCGCTCTCGTCATTCTTTCGACGGGAATCTGGAACCGCGCTCCGGAAGCCCAGTTCAATGTGGCTCCTGACGTCATTCCTATGGGTACGGCAATGTGGAGTCTAGAGACACTCCCTGCACCGGAGCGCGTCGACGATGTCTGGGGCGAAGGTGACGTCGTCTTTATGATCGTCAACGCCGACCCCAATCCACAATCAGCCAATGACGCTCATCGCCTCGAGGGCCGCATGCTCAACCAGAACGGGGGGCTGGTCATAGAGTGGGGTACGCTCGCGAGCAATTCCCGTCCCCGGGTCGAGAACACCGGCGTGTACGCGACTTACGTCGGCGCAACGCTGACGGCAAAGGCGTTTGATTCGGTCACGCCCGGCCTCGGTAAATGGCTAGTCACGTTGGCCGTATGGTTATTCGCCCTCTCAACGATGATCTCGTGGAGCTACTATGGCGAGCAGGGTGTCGTGTTCCTATTTGGGGAGCGGATGGTCCTTGCATACAAGTTCATCTATTGCGCGCTGATCATCGTCGCCACCTGGGGTTTTATCGAATCAGATGCCGATCTAGACAATCTGACAGGTTTCGGCACAGGCGTGATGTTGTGGGCAAACGTTCCGATCATGTGGGTGTTCGGACGCCAGGCTATGCGCGCCTATCACGATTACATTGACCGACTGAAAACGGGCAAGATGGGGCCTGATCACCCGCCGCCCACGCTGGAGGATCTCATCAGCAGACGGGATGTTCGCTGACGGACGCGATTTTTCGTCGAGGTCACACCCCAGTTAGCCCTACCTGCACGCACGTAATAAACGGTCGAGGCACCCGGCCGTCTGTCCCAGATACCCCTGACCGAACAAGTTGAAATGGTTCAACAGATGGTAGAGGTTGTAGAGATCGACGCGCGCCTCCCATCCTGTCTCCAACGGCCATTCGGATTGGTAAGCTGAGTAGAAGGCCTCACCGAAACCTCCGAAGAGCCGGCTCATGGCCAGGTCCGCTTCCCGGTCTCCGTAGTAGACCGCAGGATCATAGATATAAGGTGTTCCCACACCGTCACATCCCCAGTTGCCGGACCACAAGTCGCCGTGAAGCAACGAGGCGAGGGGCGTGTAATCTCCAAAAAACCATTCGAGTCGCCCGAGCAGGCGCTGCCCCCGATCAAATTCCTTTTCGGGCAGACCTCGCTCCGAGGCCAGCTTGAGCTGGAAACCGAGCCGGTCAGTCCGGAGGAAGTCGAGCCAATCGGAGGTTAGTCTATTCTGTTGCTGTGTCGCCCCGATGGTGTTTTCCCGGTACCAGCCGAAGCGTTCGGCTGTCACGCGATGCTGGCGTGCCAACGCAATTCCGAGCACGCGCTCACCAGCCGCCGTCTTGCCCTGAAGGTCCACCCAACTCAACGCCAAATAGGCCACCCCTCCGGCGCGCCCGACGTCGACCGTATCGGGAACATTGACTGCAGTCGCGGCCCGGAGCTCAGCAAGCCCGTCCGCTTCTGCTTCGAACATCGAGAGTGCGCTCGGGTCGTTGACCTTTAAGAACAGTGGGGCACGATCAGTCGGCAAGTAGTACGTCTGATTGATGCTGCCACCGGCAACGACCTTCGCATCATCTGCAGCGCAGCGTATGCCGAGGCGCCTCTTGAGCTCGGCCGCTAATGGCTGGAGATCCAAAACGATCTAAGCAACTACCTTTTGGTGGGCGAGATGAATCCGCAGCCGCTCGTGTAGAGGCGAGGTGCGAGGGAAATGCGTGAGCAGATACTCCATTTGATCGGCAAGCACTCCACGACCCTTCAGATAGATGTACTCGGCGTATGTCGGGGTGAATGGCACGGCCACCAGCTGCACTCCAACCTGTTCTGGAGTGCGCCCCCCTTTATGGTTATTGCATCGCCGACACGCGGTTACCACATTAGTCCATACGTCCCGCCCACCCTGGCTGATCGGAGTGATATGGTCGCGAGTGAGTTCGGAAGTGCGAAACTGCTGAGCGCAGTACAGACATAAATTCGCGTCGCGCTTGAACAGCGTTCGGTTATTGAGTGGCGGGGTATACCGATCGCGGTTTCGCTCTATGGCTATGGTGTCTCCATGAGTGGCGATGATGGAGCTCACCACAATGACACTGCGCAAGCCTGTCTTAGCATTACGCCCCCCACGTATTCGATAGATCGGCGACCCGCAGACGTACGCTACCTGTTCGGTATGATACAACCGCACAGCGTCACGGTAATCGATCCATTCCAGAGGCATACCTGCGACATCAGTTCGCAGTACCTCCTGGGTGACGGCGCCTTGCTCCATTTTGCTCGCCGAGTTTGCCTGAGCGCGACAAGTTTCACCGACGCCGCAACAATATTCAATGGTTAGAGCGGCAGAATTCCAGCTGCCTAGAGCCTTTCCGAGACCCGGTCTCGACGTAATCTATCGGAGCTCTTGGAAATCGATACCACGAGCCTGGAAAGCGGCCGTGGCCAACCGGCCAGCGTTAACCGCCGCTGGCCAGCCAGCGTAGAAGGTCACGTGAAGAATCACTTCGGAGATCTCCTGCGCGGTTACTCCGTTTTCATCAAGGGCACGATTGATGTGGGAACGGAGCTCGTTCGTCGCATAGAGCGCCTGGTTAACCGCGACCGTAACCAGGCTCCGGTCTCGCTTAGAGAGAAGCGGTCGTTCCCATATTTCACCGTAGAGGAGGCTGTTACGCAACTCACCGAGCCTCGGCACTGCCGCATATGCATCGCTGAGCGAAGTAGGAGTGGAGGCCAAGCTGTCCGGCGGAGCACCGGAGAGCTCACCAAGAGAAAGGCCGCGTTCCTCAAAGACCGAAGCCGCGATGGTGGAGGCCTTCACACCAGTGGGCCACCCTGTGTAAAACGTCACGTGCAAAATAATCTCGGAGATTTCCTCGGGCGTCAGCCCGTTATCGAGACCTCGCGGGATATGGATCGTGAGCTCCTCGCGGGTGAGGGCTTGGAGTACGGCTATCGTGATCAGGCTGCGGTCCCGCTTAGAAAGCTGAGGTCGTTCCCATATTTCACCGTAGACTAAAGAGTTGCGCAGCTCCCCAAGATAGGGCGATCCCGCATAAAAATCGGGTGACGGCAGTGGGGGGACGTCTGTCTCCTGCGCCGTGGCGGTGGGGGACATACTGGGTACCCACCCCGTCGTAAGCACTATTCCCACCGCTGCGAAAAAAAGGACGAAAGCTCCACACAATCTCTTCATATGTTCGCTCACTACCCGGCTACAGTTCCTTCCGAACGGCGTCCAAGCTCTCACGCGCGTCACCGAACAACATCTGGGTGTTCTCCTTGAAGAACAGAGGATTCTGAACTCCTGCATAGCCCGTCGCCATACTGCGCTTCAAGACGATGGTTACCTTTCCTTTCCACACTTCGAGTACCGGCATACCTGCTATGGGGCTATCCGGTTCCTCTTGAGCCGACGGGTTCACGATGTCATTTGCACCAATAATTATAGAAACGTCGACGTTCGGAAAGTCCTCGGTGATCTCATCCATCTCGTAGACGATATCGTAGGGGACCCTCGCCTCGGCCAACAAAACATTCATATGGCCGGGCATCCGCCCGGCCACTGGATGAATGCCAAAACGGACGTTAATACCCTTATCGCGAAGGACCTTAGTGATCTCGCAGACGATGTGCTGTGCTTGAGCAACGGCCATTCCGTACCCTGGCACTATCATGATCTCTTTGGAGCCGGAAAGGAGACTGGCAACCTCTCCAGCATCAACCGAGATGACTTCTCCCTGCTCGGATCCGCCCCCGGTCGCCGTGCCACCAGCGGTGCCGAAGCCGCCAGCGATTACTGCCAGGAACTTGCGGTTCATGGCCCGGCACATGATATAGCTCAAGATGGCGCCGCTGGAACCCACTAACGCTCCCGTCACGATCAGAAGGTCATTGCTGAGCATGAAGCCAGTCGCCGAAGCCGCCCATCCCGAGTAGCTGTTGAGCATGGAGACGACAACCGGCATATCCGCGCCGCCGATTGCCATGACCATATGGATACCGAACAGGAGCGCGACGGCTGTCATAATGAGTAAAGGCGTCAAACCCCCTCCCGCAGCCGATTCGTTTACGAACTGCCAACCGACCCAGATCGTGATCAGAAGCAAGCTCAGGTTCAACCAGTGGCGCGCTGGCAACGTTAGGGGCGTGCCACTTATCTTGCCGCTCAGCTTGCCGAACGCGATCACCGAGCCCGAGAACGTGACCGCGCCAATGAGTATCCCCAGGTACACCTCAATGTCGTGGATAGTCTGCTCGACACCCTCAAAGTGCACCTCAGGGTCCATGAAATTCGCGAAGCCAACCAGCACAGCCGCGAGTCCCACCAGGCTGTGGAGTATGGCAACCAGCTCCGGCATCTCCGTCATCTGAACACGGCGCGCGAGAATCAAACCGATCGAGCCGCCGATCACAAGACCACCCAGCAAGAGCAGATAGTGTGCTGTCACGACGCCGAACACCGTAGCCAAGAGCGCAATGCTCATGCCGATGATGCCGTAGAGATTTCCGCGCCGGGCTGTCTCGGGATTACTCAATCCACCGAGCGCAAGAATGAAAAGAATCGTGGCTCCGATATAGGCAACTGTAACGAGTCCTGACATCTTGATGACCCCCTATTTGCGGAACATGTCGAGCATGCGACGCGTCACTGCGAAGCCACCGGCGATGTTGATACTTGTGATCAATATAGTTATTCCCGCGATCCACATGATCGTGCTTTCAGCGGAACTAATCTGCATCAGAGCACCGATGATGATGATGCTGGAAATGGCATTAGTGACGCTCATAAGCGGTGTGTGCAGCGCTGGCGTCACGTTCCAGATCACCATGTAGCCGATGAAACACGCCAACACGAAAACCGTGAAATGCGCCATGAACGACGGCGGCGCTACGGCGCCAAGCCCCAGTAACGCTAGGGCACCCACACCGAACGTTAAAAGAGGCCCAAGAAACGACGGTCGCGAATCGGCCACGGGTTCCGGAGTCTTAGGGGCAGGCTCTGACGCGGTCGGAGGCGGTGTCGCAGACAGCTTGGGAGTTGGCGGCGGCCAAGTGATTTCCTCATCCTTCACGACGGTCGCACCGCGGATGACCTCATCTTCCATATCCACGGCGAGCTGGCCATCTTTCTCCGGACACATGTCCGTCAAGAGGTGCCTCAGGTTCGTTCCGTATAGTTGGCTAGACTGGGCAGCGAGGCGACTCGGCAGATCCGTATAGCCGATAATGGTGACACCCGCCTTCTCCACGACCCGATCTGCCTCAGTAAGCTCACAGTTGCCACCCTGCTCAGCCGCAAGATCGACGACGACGCTTCCGGCTCTCATGGACTCAACCATCTCCGACGTAATCAGCTTAGGTGCAGGCTTGCCGGGAATCAGAGCCGTCGTAATGATGATGTCCACCTCCTCGGCCTGCTCTGCGAATAGCGCCATTTCGGCCTTGATGAACTCCTCGCTCATAACCTTGGCGTAGCCGCCCTGTCCCGAGCCTTCTTCCTTGAAATCCAGAAGCAAGAACTCGCCGTCCATGCTTTCGACCTGCTCCTTAACTTCTGGGCGGGTGTCGAATGCCCGCACGATCGCCCCCATCGCCCTGGCTGCACCGATCGCAGCAAGCCCGGCAACCCCGGCTCCGATGACGAGTATTTTGGCTGGTGGAATCTTCCCCGCAGCTGTGATTTGCCCGGTAAAGAAACGCCCGAAGTGTTGGGCGGCTTCGATCACGGCGCGATAGCCTGCGATATTGGCCATGGAACTCAACGCATCCATTTTCTGCGCGCGTGAAATGCGCGGGAGGCTATCCATGGCGAGCGCCGTCACGCCTTTCGCGGCCAAATCATCGAGGAGTTTGGGATTCTGCGCTGGCCAAAGGAAGGAAATCAAAACCTGGTCTGAGCGCAGGAGCTCAACCTCATCGCCTTCCGGTGCACGCACTTTGATAATGATGTCGCTCTGCTTCCAGAGCGCCTCTCGGTCGGTAACGACCTCGGCTCCCGCACCGCGGTAGGCCGAATCATCGAAACTCGCATCCAGGCCGGCTCCTGTTTCGACGGCTACCGAAAAACCGAGCTTTTGTATCTCTGACGCCACGTCCGGGGTCGCCGCAACACGCCTCTCCCCCTTCCGGATTTCCCTGGGTATTCCGATTCTCATACAGATTCTCCAGCCACCCTCGGTCGGCAGCGGTACCAGTCAAAAGATATCTTGGGCATCGAGATTTCGAAACACCGCGTTTCGCGATCGTATTTCCTCGATGCCTGGTGAACTCAGGCGGGGATTGTAAACAAATAGGCGGTGCTCAGGGCGAGGATTTTCTTTGTTAGGGTCGGTTTACCATGATTCCGCGCCGGAGGGCACAGAGCCGGGGTTCGCAACTGAATCAGTTCGCTCGAATCAGCGGCCCATCCCTCGCGCAGC
>CAYLKA010000095.1:0-3310 GCA_964384125.1 uncultured Gammaproteobacteria bacterium
GCGAAGGTCTATATTGGTGTGCCCTACTGGAACTCGATGGTCGCGTTCGGTGACCCGACGCACGTGAAGTCATTCAACGAGTTCTGCTTCGACTTCTTCGACCCGACCAATTGGCAGTGCAAGGCTCGGCCCTATTATTCCACGGCTAGATTTTACATCCGGCGCATGGGCGTTTGGGTGACGCCGTTCGAGGCGATCATTCCGCGACGCTTCACGCGGGACTTCCTCATCTTCAACCCGGTAGGAAAGAAGCTCTTCTTGGCACTCGCAAGCGTATTCTGCAACGTCGTAAGCGGGCTTGATGTGCATTTGGAGCGAGCTTGACCCCGGCTTGGCACCACACCGCATCGTTGCGGTGTGCGGACGAGCGGGTGCGGAAAGTTGAACTCCACCACTTTATCCACTTGGACCGCTAACCGACATGCGCAATTCCAACGATGGAGAGATCGTGATTATCGGCGCCGATCATAACGGCGTTGCCCTCAAGGCGAAGATCAAAGAGCGAGTCAAAGAGCTCGGATATCGCTGCGTCGATCTCGGCCCCTTTCAGGCCAGCCCGAGCGTCGACTACGTAGACTATGCCCGACAACTGGGTACGATGATCCAAGAAGGAGATGGGGACCGGGGCGTCCTGATTTGCGGTACCGGCGTCGGCATGAGCATCGTCGCGAACAAACTCGAGGGGGTGCGTGCGGCACTCGTACACAACATGGAGAGCTCCAGAAAGTCTCGCGAGCACAACGACGCAGACGTGCTCTGCCTGGGCTCTTGGATCAACGATGACGATGCGAACCTCGAAATCATGGAGGCGTGGTTCGCCGAGAAGTTCGGCGAATACCGCCACGTCAGGCGCATCGAAAAGATCGTCCCACATAAAGAGGAGACCATCGTGCTCGCCAACGGGGTCTTCGATATCCTACATAAGGGTCACGTTGAACTCCTTTCCTTCGCCAAGTCGCTGGGTGGTCGGCTAGTGGTTGCGATCAACTCCGACCGGGCCGTCAGAGAGCTGAAAGGCGCGGAGCGACCCATCAACAGTGAGATCGACCGGAAGGCCGTCTTGCAGGCGATTCAGTGCGTGGACGAGGTGGTCATTTTCGACGACGTGAGTCCGACTGGCCTGGTCGCTGAGCTCCAGCCTCAAATCGTGGTGAAGGGGGGCGAGTGGACGGCCGATGAGGTTCGCGCGCGTGACAAGGTGCCCCAGCACATCGGGGTGAAGGTGTTTCCCATTGTGGCTGGTTACTCGTCGTCGAACACGGTTCGTCACATCCGGGAGGGCTGATCGCGATGCTCGCGTCATTGCGAGAGGAGGTTTGCCTCCTTAATGGCGAGTTGCCGCGGAACGGCCTCGTCACATGGACCAGTGGAAATGTGAGCGCTCGCGACCCCTCGACCGGCCTCGTTGTCATCAAGCCAAGTGGTGTGCGATATGACGAACTCACTCCCGAGCACATGGTGGTGATGAACTTGGAGGGAGAGACGGTCGAAGGCGACTTCCTGCCGTCGGTCGATTCCGCATCCCACCTCTACATCTATCGTGTGAGGCCGGACGTGGGCGGCATCGTGCACACTCATTCCCCCTACGCGACCGCCTTTGCCGCTGTCGGTCATGAGATTCCGTGTGTCCTCACGGCTATAGCCGATGAGTTCGGCGGACCGATCCCCTGCGGCGGTTATGCGTCGATCGGGGGCGAGGAGATCGGGGCTGAGGTTGAGCGATCGATCGGCGAAAGCCCGGCCGTGCTGTTGAAGAATCACGGAGTGTTCGCCATTGGCGCCACAGCTGTGGCCGCCGTGAAGGCGGCTGTGATGACCGAGGATGCCGCCAGGACGGTGTTCCTGGCGCGTCAACTGGGTGAGCCCCAGGATATTCCGCCTGCCGAGATCGAGCGTGCTCACAAGCGCTATCTGGAGCAGTATGGGCAGGTCAAGAAGTGAACGCCAGTGAGAGAGACGCCGTCGATTGGCGACAACTTGTCGATGCCTTCTCAGAGCAACGGGTCCTCCTCATAGGCGACGTCATCGTGGACGTCTATGTGTACGGTACGGCCCTCGGAAAATCGGCTGAGACGCCCACCATCGTCGCCCGTGAAGGCGACACGAAGTGGTTTCTCGGCGGTGGCTTCCTCGTCGCCCGAAACGTGCTCGAGCTAGGTGCTAGACTCGATTTCGTCACATTAGTCGGTGACGACGAGGCTTCGCGGTTGGTTCGCACATTCCAGCACCCCGGTTATAGGGCCTTGCTGATCGAGGATGCTGACCGCCGCACGACCGTGAAGAAGCGGTTCTGGGTGGACGGCTACAAGCTCCTCCAATTCAATACACTGGACAATCGCGATCTTTCACCCGAACTCACCGAGCGTGTTCTTGAAGTGTTTACCGAGCGGATCGAGCGGTGCGACGTAGTAGTCGTGTCTGATTATCGGCACGGCTTTCTCACCCCGACGCTGGCGCGGGGCATCGTGGATCTTTGCGTAGCGAAGGGTAAGACGCTCTATGTGGATTCACAGCAGTCACAGTCAGCCGCGAACCACGAGGAGTATTCTGGTGCCAACGTTTTTGTGCTGAATGAGAGGGAGGCGCACGCTATCCTTCCGGATGCTGAGGTCGATGAGGGGAGTATGGCGAAGCTCGAGAACCTCGCCACGATTCTTCAGGCTGAAGGCGTCGTCATCAAGCGTGGTGCTGCAGGTGCCATGGCGTTATTCGGCGGGCGCCGATGGCAGTCGGAGGCGGCGAAAGTGACTGCCGTCGACACGTGCGGCGCCGGCGACGCTTTTCTCGCCGCCTTGTGTCTCGCCGGTACGGACGACCCAGAAACTGCCTTGGCCATGGCGAACCGCTGGGCCGGACTCTCGACGTGCATCCATGGGACGGATCCTCCGCGGCGCGCCGAGTTCATCACTTCGCCGGGGGGCTGAGTGGCCGAGCCAACCTTCGGACTCACCTTTGAGCAAGTCGCCACGGTCGTCCGCCCTGTCGTTGAGGAGCGTGACTGGGGCGACGTGACTGAGTGCGCTGCCCAGCCATCTTATGGCATGTATCGAGTGCGCCTTCGGCCGACTGGTGCCCAACCTCTGCATTTTTGGATGCGAAGCGAGGCCGTCTACTATGTGGAAGAGGGGGAGGCCTTGGTCCGGGCTCGAGATTCGGCTGGCGCTCCCACTGCGGTCCGGATCCCCTCAGGTGGCGTCTTTGACGCGCCGCCTGGGATGGTACACGGTCTGTGCTCCCGTCACGGAGCCACAATCTATATGTTCACCAGTGGGCAGCTTTCGGAGCCGCTGCGGGTGGAAACCTCGGAGGA
>CAYLKA010000095.1:3320-8359 GCA_964384125.1 uncultured Gammaproteobacteria bacterium
TGGACGCGAGGCTCTTAAAGGTAGGGTCGGCACCCAATGGTCGACTGCGACGCATGGGTGCCCGGCGGCGATCTGCCCACCGACGGTGTGGCCATACGCCCGGCGGCCACCGCGGTACTTGTCGACGACCGGCCCGACCTCCAGGTACTAGTTCTGAAACGGGGTGCTGACTCAGTCTTCGTCGGCGGACACACCGTCTTCCCTGGCGGGGCCGTCGAGCCCGACGACAGGGATCCGATCTGGTCGTCGCTCTCTACCGGGGTCACCTCGGAGGAGGCAGACGCGGCGGCACAGGAAGCGCTGTCTACTTCGGTCGATGCCGGGCCCGGTAAGACGTTCGATGGGCGCGAGAAGTACTGGGGCCGGATCGACTCCGTCGTCAGCCGCGAGTTTGCGGGCAAACGAATCGAACTGCGGAGCGCCGGACAGAGCAGTCTCGAGTTCCACGTCGCGAAGGCCGAGAGCTACTATGTCCACTCGGGACGAGTCAAAGTTGGACTCCGCATCGGGCGCGGTGAAAACAAGAGCCTAGTGCTAGATGAAGGACACCGATTCGATATTCCGCCGGGCCTTATGCATATGCGCATCGGGCTCGAAGACAGCATCCTCATGGAAGTATCCACGGCCGACTCGGATGGAGACTCCTATCTGGTCGAGGACGGCAGGACATACGAACATATTGCGGAGTGACTGTCGGTTAAGCGTCCCGACCGCTTTCGCGACATGGGCCGCCACCAAACAGCCAACCAACCTATACCTCAAATGAGACAACTTCCGAGATGAAACTATACCTGGATTCCGCGAATCTGAACGAGATCGACGAGTGCCTTTCCCGCGGATTCCTCGCGGGAGTGACTACCAACCCGTCCATTCTCAGCAAGGAGCCGAAGACGGATTTTGTTCCCCATATCCGCAAGATTGCGGACCTCCTGCGGGATCACGGACAGCTGCTCCCACTTAGTGTAGAGGTGTTTGCTCGGGAGGCGGAAGACATGGTGGCCCAGGCCCACGACTTGGTGAATCGTATCGAATATGAGAACATCAACATCAAGGTCCCCATCGGATGGGACGAACTGGGCGTGATAGCCCAACTCGTGCGTGATGGCATCCGCGTTAACTGCACCTGCCTTTTCACCGAGGCGCAGTGTGCGTTGGCCGCGAACGCGAACGCCACCTACGTGTCGATATTCATGGGGCGGCTCAAGGACGTCCACTGCGACCCGCTTCCGGTCATATCGAACACCCGCCGGATGCTCGACCAGTCCGGCTCGGCCGCCGAGATCATCGTTGGGAGCATTCGACATGAGCGGGACATCCTCGAGGCACATCTGGCCGGTGCCCACATCGTGACTGCGGGCGCTGCACAATTGCGGAAGATGACTCAGCATCCCCAGACGACGAAGTCGGTGGACGGCTTCCTGAGCGACTTTGAACAATGGCTGAAGTGAGGACCATCTGTTTCGATCTCGACGGCGTTCTGTGTAACCAGACGACGGGTGACTACGAGAATGCCCTGCCGAATCGCCACGCGATCGAGGTGGTGAATCGGCTTCATGCGGAAGGCTATCGCGTCATTGTTCACACCTCACGCTTCATGGGCCGTGCCAACGGCGACGAGGCGGAAGCGCGCCGCATCGGGTTCGAGTTCACGCGTCGTCAATTGGAGGGATGGGGCGTGCAGTTCGACGCGCTCCACCTGGGAAAGCCGAGATACGACTTACTGGTGGATGACCGCGCCGTGTTCTTCGAAGCTGACTGGGATCGCATCCATGAAGCCTTGACCGTCGAAACGGGTCGGCCCGCAACGGACGGCAGTTGAAAGGTGGTTGCCAGACTGCCGCATCTGCTCGCTATCTGGGCGATCAACCGTATTTACCGTCCAGCCGCGACGCGTACAAGTTCGTCACGTTTGCTCCGACGCGTCCTCGTGTCTGGATACACGGGGCTCGGTCACATGGTCATGAAGACTGTGCTTCTGCGTCAGATTGAGGAGCTATACCCCGGGTGTGAGATTAGTATTGTAAGCGGCAACAAGTACTGGAGCGCTCAACTCATGGGTGGGTACCGCACGTTGGTGCTCCCAGAGCGAAGTGGGACACTGGAGCGACTGAGGTTCTTTATCGCTCTGCGACGTGAACGTTTCGATGCGGTATTTCTGCCTTGCGACGCTGCACCGAAGTTTCTTCTTCGGGGGCTTGTCCTTGCGGGAATACCCCTCCGCGTGGGGCACATTTTCGAGGGGGCAGTGATCCCGAATTGTTATGTGAACCTGCAGGTGCCCGTGCGAATGGAGGGACCCCGAAGCGAGATCGACATCAACCTCGATCTTCTCGAGGCGGTATTCGGTGGTGACTTCGAGCGACGGTATGTTCCGGTGCTGGAGTCTGACGGGGAATTCCCGGTGGGCGTGGCACCAGGGCTCGTTGCGCGATCTTACGTCGCGGTTCAAGTGGGTGCCGCCAACGGTATGCCGACGACGAAGCGTTGGCTCGAGCCCCATTTTGTCGCCCTTTTTCAGCGCTTGCTCGCCGAGCATCCCAGCCTGCACATAGTGGCGCTAGGCGACTCGGGCGACTCACCGATCGTCAATCACGTTTGTGATGCTGTTGAGTCTTCACGTGTCCACAACCTCGCCGGGCAAACGGATCTGGCGGAGACGTCGGTCTTGATCAGCCGGGCGCGCTTCCTGATTTGCCACGACAGCGGGTTGCTCCATCTGGGCAACTCGACGGGCGTGCCCGTGATCGCGATCTATGGCCCGTCCGACGTGGATTGGTATACGTCTCAGTTGCCCGATTTTCACCTGCTTCAGGAGCCCTGTGAGTGCCCCAAGCTCGGCCTTTTTCCTGGTGCGTTCGGCGAGCCCGAGGAAGCTGAGGCCGCCAAGCGTTGCCCCGTACCGAAGTGCATGCAGCGATTGAGTGTGGATCGTGTGCTCGCGACCTGTAACACGCTGATGGCACACACAATAGAGGAGCCCGGTGCTTGACCATCGCGTTACTGCGTACCTTACGGACACCTGCGTGTTCTTCCAGCCTTGGTGGCTAGAGGCCGTAGCGCCCGGTCAATGGGACGTGGCAGTGGCTTGGCGGGGGGAAGAGGTGGCGGGGGTCTGGCCATACGCCTACAAGATTCGCCTCGGGCGCTACCGGCTCCTGGAGCCGCCGGAGCTGTCGTTTTATCTGGGACCCTGGATCCGTTCCTCCATAGCGCGGACCACTCGGAGACTGAGTGAAGAAAAGGACCTGATGACTGAACTGCACGACGCGCTACCAGAGTTCGCCTCATTTCACCAGTGGTTCCACCCCCGCGTGACAAACTGGATGCCGCTACAATGGAAGGGTTTCTCGCAGACAACGCGCTATACCTATTTGATTCCTGATACCCTCGATATCGAGGCTCTTTGGGGTGAGACCGAGACTAATATCCGCACAGACGTGCGAAAAGCGCGCAAAGAACTCGAGGTGGTGGAGCATGACAACGCTGGCCAATTCCTTGAACTTCAGAAGCGCACATACGCTCGGCATGGCATGGCAATGCCATTCACTGAGGAAACGTTTCTGAGATTAGACTCGGCTTGTGTCAAGCATAGCTGTCGCACAATTCTCAGTGCAGAGGACTCTTTGGGCCGCCCACATGCGGCAGCCTACTTGGTATCGGATTCCACGACCATGTACGCCTTTCTGCGTGCCCGTGACCCCGACCTGAAGCGAGGGGCTGCAGCGCTTGTTCTCTGGGCTGCGATTGAATTGGCTTCCTCACAGCAGAAGGCCTTTGAATTCATGGGTTCATGGGAAGAGCACATCGAGCGGTTCGTACGCGCTTTTGGAGGACGACAAACACCGTTCTTCGAAGTGACGAAGATGAACTCTCAGGTGGTTCAGAATTATCGATCCCTGTGGAAGTTGACGCATCCCCATGGCTAGAGACGTCCTTCTCAGAAGAGCTTCTGGTGCGGAAAGAGATCCATCATTCCGTCCTAGACACCGGCGCCCCCGGTTCCGGTCGGAGTTCTGGATCATCTGTCTCGCCACGGTGCTGATACCAGCTGCTATGATGCAAAGTCTCCGACCCGTCGACCTAGTTACGGTAGGCTCGCTCTTTCTTTTTAGTTGGATGGTCATCAACAGGCGCCTGTCTCGTCCGATAGTCTGGATTCTCGCCATCTACTTCCTGATACTCGGAGTCCGGGTGATCCTTGAACTGCAAATGTTCGGCGATCCGCGCACCTTACTGGGAATGACCGCGACATACGCGACTTGCGTGGTTTTCTTCGTAACACGTGAAGCGAAAATCTCCCGTCAAACCATTCATTGGTTGCTCGGAACAGGCGTTGCGGTTTCAGTCTTCAGCCAACTGGGTGTGCTACCGACTCCGGAGAGCTACGTCAGCGGGGTGATGTGGCGAGTCCCACCGCTTCCACTGGGGGAGTTCGATCGCTTTTCCGATACAACTATCACCGTCTGGCGTGCGCTTTCAGTGGGTATCACTTTTGCAGCCATCGTTGGGCGTACATCTCCCGGATTGAAGTTGTTCGGGCTTATCGCGCTCCTGCTCCAGTTTGGGGGCGGTGGTGGTGGACGATCCGCCCTACTCTTCGTAGTGGTGGTACCAGTTGCGTTGCTCTTTCTTAGCGGAGGGTATGGACGGTCGCGCCAGATCGTCCGGGCTGGTGCCCTCGTCTTGATCTTCGCCGCCATTTATTACGGGGCTCCCCTTGCGACAAGCGTTGCCACGAAAGAACAATCGACACACCAGGAGCGGATCCTACAGACCTTCTCCCTGTCGATACTGTCGGGGAATGAGGCTGGGGGATTGAGTGGGAGGATCGCGACCGCGGCGTTCTTTTTGCAGCAGATTACGTTAAGTCCCGAGACCATTGTCTTCGGGACCGGCTTATCCACAGGGGCTGCCTTCGAGTCTGAAGTCATTCGGGAGGCTAGCTACGGCAATTCGATCTTAGGGCAGGCTCACAACGTATTTATCGACACGTGGGCCCTTTCCGGAGTCATCGGCGTGCTTTTCCTGATCGTCTTCCT
>CAYLKA010000096.1:0-8338 GCA_964384125.1 uncultured Gammaproteobacteria bacterium
ACGGTGAGCAGAGTTGTGGAAGCGGTGTAGGGGCGAGGGACAGGCGACGGCCGCCGTTCTCTTGTCAGTGAATGTCGACGCCGCATTCGGCGGCAACGCGGCGGATATTGGCCGTGGCGACGGGCACCTTCTCCCGTGGCAGATGTTCGATCAGGCCGTACCCATCGGGGAACAGGGCATCGAACCGCTGCAGCATGAGGGCCAGGTCGAGCTCCCCCTCTCCGGGCACCTCCTGGTCGATGTGGACGACGAGACCCGGCGACACCTTGAGGTCCTTCAGGTGCGCCACCGGTGCCAGCGGACCCATCGTGTCGAATATGTAGTTCAGGAAATCAGAGCTGTTGTAGACGGTCTGGATGCTGCGGAAGTGGTTGACGGCGTCCATGATCAGACGCAGGTGCTCGGAGCCCACGGCCGCCACGATATCGCGGCACTTTTCCGGCGGGTCCATGATAGAGACGACGTGGGTCTCCATCGCCAGGATGACCCCTTCCTGTTCTGCCTTCCCCGCGATCGGCTTCAGCGTCTCGATGAGGAGGTCGCGGCACTTCGGCAGGTGGTTGTCTCGGTGCGGCGTCCAAGAACCGGCGGGATTCAGCGAGCCGGGCCGCAGCAGGAACGCCTGGGCGCCGAGGGCGGCGGCGATCTCCGTTCCCCGGTTGATCTTCCGGGTCACCGTCTCGCGCTCCGCCGTGTCGGGTGAGAACAGGCATTCCTTGTAGAGGATGGCGAACTGGGCCAGGTCAAGGCCTTCCCCAGCCATGAACTCGTGGTAGCGCCGGCAGTCGTCGGGGGTGATCTCGAAGGCCGTCTCGCCGTCGAGGTGGAACCCGAAACCGGTGAACCCGAGGTCGCGCACGGCCCGGGGGTGGTCCTTCGTCCAGGTGCGAAAGTCGCCTGGCATCATCTCCACGATACCCAGTCGCATATGCTCACTCCCCCGACTCAACGAGTCGCAGTTGACGATGGGCCTATCCGGAAATGGGTGACCCCAATATATGGTGGAGCCGAAACGGATAGGTCTCGATCGTCTGACGACAATTTATAGTAACGATCACGCCGTTTTTAGTGCGTATGCCAGCGTTGCGGAGCATTAAAAATACTAATGCTAACGTCGCGGCTGAGGCGCGCTGCCAAGCGTCGCCTCCAGCCCGCTTGCTGGTTGTCACTTCTGATCGTTCCGGGCGGGCTCCATTTAGCCATACGGGCCGAGCCCGAGCATGCCCGGCGTTCGGTAGTCCGGAAGATTGTCTCTTTCCGTGAACGTCTCCCGCACCGCTTGCAGGTAGCCGAACCCGCCGCCCGCGTGCGGACTGATGAAATGTCCTTCCGCCCATTCGTTCCAATTGTCAAGTAGCAGCACGGAGCGCGTCAGACTGCCGGCTGGGAAGGAATCCGCAAATGATCTGATTCTGCACAGAAGATCCCTGAACTGAGCCGGGGAGGAGTACCATCTCGTCAGCGTGTCCCGGTGCAGCCACGGCGTATCGGGATTCTCATTCGACCAGGGCATCGGATCCCAACCTACGGTCGCCGTAGGCATAGATGGAAGCACGCCGAATTCTTTCCAGGTCGCCATGGCGGCCATCTGTTTGTCGAAGGCCTGCGCGATTGTCGGGAAACGTTCGTTTGCGTGCCAGCAGTAGGCGAACACCGCATCAAAACCGCACTGCGATGCCTGCTGAAGGAAATCGCGCGAAGTCTCCCGGTGTTCGCACAAGAGCATGATCTCCCCAAGGCCCTCTCGTTCAACACGTGTCCTGATGGTCTCGACTGCCCGGCTTGCACCTGCGAGCCCTCCCGCCTGTTCAACCAGGGAGTCCAGGTGATAGACAAAAAGAACGGGTTTGCCGTCCAGCCTCAGGTAGAACGGCTTCGAGAAGTACTCGGAAGCCCAGAAGGGCACCAGGTTTTGGTCCAGGTCCTGGAGGGAGGCGATCATACCCCTGGTCCCGTAGTTCTCCCACATGATGGCGAATCGGAACTGCTCCTTGTAGCGACAGCCGAACAGGCCCTCATGGATCGCATGCCCCATGCGGACGTCGGAAACACCCACCCGCTTGCCCGCATTCTCCTTGTCCCGGTACCAGCAATAGACGAAGAAACCGATCCCGTGTTCGAGCGCCCACTTGATTTCCCAGTCGGTGACTTCCGGATTGGATTCGTCATACCATCCCAGAACAGGCTTGCGCTCGGGGTAGTCGGCCAGCACGGACCAGCCCCGATACGCTCCCGGTTTCCAGCCGGGGAAGTAGTGCGCGCCGATCAGTCGATCGGCCGTCGCCGGTTCCGGCGGCGGCACGTAGTCCGGCAGAACCAGCCCGGCATACTCGTTTCCTGTCATACGTCATCCTTCCTTGCAGCCAACGCAGGGATGAGCAGCGGACAGAGCCACTGACCAGTGCTCGGAAACAGCGACTTGCCTTGGCGAATCACCATCCAGCGTTGCCATCCTGTGAACCCGCCTGCTCAATCCCATGTTATGCGTCTACGGCAACTCACTGGCCTCGTATCCTGCACCTCCACGGGCCGCTCATGAAGTGGATCGCCGTGCAGGTACCGGCCGTCGCGCCTGCGCTCGCCGGGCCTCAGCTCGTGGGACAGGTCGAGGATCCGGTACCGGGATAGGGTCGATCATGGATGTGACTCTTTGTGCCGTGCGGCCGCCACCTCGCGGCGCACCCGCGCCAGCAGCGACGTCACGCGCTCGTGGTTGATGGCCATCGCCTCTGCCGTCGAGCCGCCCCCGGGGGGCAAGAAGTGGGTGGCGACCGCGAGCACGGCGTCGCTGTCCTCCTCCACGAGCCGGCGGAACAGGGTCGAGTACCCGACCTCGCCGTCGCCGATCGGCTTCCAGGCGTACTCGCCGCGGGCGCCATCGTGGACCTGCACGTCCTTCAGGTGCACGGCCGCCAGGTAGGCACGCAGTCGTTCGTACCCTCTCGTGGGCACCTCACGCTCCCCGGACAGGACGTTATCGGCGGGGCCCCAGAAGGCCTTGAGCCGACCCGACCCGACGCGCTCGGCGAGCTCGAGGAAGTGTGCGGTCGTGTTCGTGTAGTGGAACGGCCGCTGGTTGACGAGCACGTCCACGTCGTGCTTCTCGGCCGCCTCGAGGACGCGCCGGAAGACCTCGACGAGGCCGCGCAATTCGGCCTCGGAAACGATGCCGCCACCCGTGGCCCAGCGCATCGGCCAGGTGGGCGAGCGCGACCAGGCCTCCTGCCAGCCCGTGCCCTCACCGGGCCAGTGGAAGGCGTACGCGCACACGCCGCCGACGCCGAGACGCGCGGCGATCTCCATGGAGCGCACGAGGGCGTCGAAATCGTGACGGAAGCCTTCGTGCTCGCGCAGCCGGCCCGGCGCCAGGTCGGTGAGCCGCAGGTTGTGGAAGACGTGGCCTGCGCCGATCGTGAACAGCTTGCGGCTGCTCGCCTCGACGCGCCGGGCCATGTCATCGACCTCGGCGTCGGTCATGTCAGCGATCGCCGTCTCTCCGGGCAGGCGCGTGAACCACACGTACTCGCTGCCGACCTCGGCGGCCACCCGCAGCCCGTCGTCGAACGGCAGCCCGAGCTCGTCGAGCCAGATGGCGATGCGCAATCGATCTGTCATGGCTGCGGATTCGCCCATAGATTCAGGATTTCGGTCGCGGCTGTGGGGACGTTGGTGTAGGTCTCCGTCGACACAACGAGTACAAAGTCAGCTCGCTCGATCTGCCTGATAATCCACTGGGGCCAACCCTCAGGAGGGGACATCTCGTACTGGTCAACGTGGCAGTCTACTCCCTCGCTTCGAAGACGCTGTGACAAGGCCTTGATGGCCTTGAACGTGTTGCTCGTCGTCGTGGCTGTAGCTGACAAAGACCTTTGGCGGTCCTCCAAGGGCGGCCATCTAGCAACTCCTTGGTGGTACAACAACAGGATAGCGTGCGTCACTCTTGTCTGAGATCCTGAAAGCTGCTCGAAGGTCCCAACTCGCCATGGCTGATGCGGAGTCACTGAGCGGAACAGCTTGCGCCGGAATCGCTTCCCGGCCCCGCACGACTTGCCCGCGGATGTAGAAACTGTGTGCAGGCATAACGTCAAGGCTGAGCGGCGGCGTCTTCGCCGCCCGCTCCAGCCGATTGTTCGGCATTCTTCTCCCGAAGCAACATCGCTCTTCTGCTGATCTCATCAATTGATAAATCATCCCACTTGTGAACCCCATATTCATATCCGACCTTGATACCCTCCCCGAGTTGAAGTTGATTAAGGTATTTCTTCACACAATATCATCCTTATTCTATCTATTAATATATCATCTACGCCAATACTGTTGAGGTAGCGAACGCATAAGGCGTTCCAGTTGTTCTTTTCGGTTTCTCCTAATGCAAAGCTTTCTAAGGCTGTAATAAGAGTCTTGAACTCATCACTATGTCGAGATCGGCGGCCCCAGATAGCTAATGAAGAGAGCTCGTAGTCTCGTATGAGGTCATCTTGATTCATTCCCAAAATTCCACCGAGCAAAAATGCTACGGTGCCTCCTCGATCACAGCCTCCATGGCAATGATATACAATGGGATAATTAGAGATATCACCAAAAATTTCAAATACTTTTCTATATGAGATTTGACTAGAATCTTCAGTGATACCGTCATAAGCTCTCACAGGGAGATTGATCCATTTGGTTAGTTCTTCGCTTAATACAGGCTTTTGGTTTTTATAATTATCTGCCGCCCTTAGATCAATTTCGGTTTTAATGTTTAGTGTGTTTTCTAGAAAATCGATTTCTTTACCTTCCAATGCTTCGCGGAGACCTAATTTAGAGCTTCGATAAATAAAGCTTTGTTTGATCCTTTGGTGTGCCCCTACTTTCCAGCCGCCTATGTCTCTAAAATTGACCATTCTTTTTACATGTATCCATCTTGGCAGGGTAGGATTGGTATAAAATTTCTCAACGGATGATTCTTGTAGGATTTTTTCGTTCTGGAGTGCTTCCACTTTCCAGTAATAGGCTTGGCCAACTTCTAGATGGAAGATTTCGATGGAATCCTTGTCAGTGATCATATATTCCAATCGGTTCTCTAGAGTATTAGACTTAGAAATGATAATCTTATAGTTGATATAGGGATCTTTGTTTTTTTCCCAACGAAATGTCATAGGAAAAGGCAAGGTTCGATCTTCACTGACTGCCTTTAAACGATGCCAGTTCATTGACTGAAATTTTGCAGCAACACCATCGTTCATTTGTGAATTCTCAAGTTCAGAATCATTGAAACACTGGAGAGGAGGCCCTACCTCCTCATTTGTAGGGCTAATTAGTTTAAGTGAATCTAAAGTTTTTGACATAGAAAACTTCAAGCCTTTTATAAATGGCTAACTCAAGTCACTATTTGGTTAATCGTTGCTGAGCAATTTTGGAAGGCTGGATACCCATGATACGGGTGAATACTCGCGAAAAGTAAAATGGATCCTCGAAACCAACGCGATGCGCGGCCTCTTGAACCAATAGTCCCTGATTCCTAATGAGATGATGGGCAACGATCATTCGTTCTCGATTGATTAAGGCTGAAGGCGTCGTGCCTAGTTCACGCTTAAATATCATGTTCACATACGCAGGGGTAACTTTCATTTATTCTCAAAGTACTGCCATCTAAGGACACGCCGGATACCATCAACACGATTGAGGCCGCCTTGGCTTTTCTTGCGCTTGCTTGCGACAGCGCCTGTCCGCAACCTGCTGCCGCACTCCAACACGGACGGCCTCTTGAGCTAACTATGCGCCACCACGGTCACATAACTTTCTACCCCATATACCCCCGCCGTATTGCGCACTTTCACTCGCAGACGATTCAAGCCCTCGCGCAAGGGCCAATCGAAAATGCCTTGGGCGTGCTCCTGCCATTCGCCGCCGTCGACTTGCAGCAAAAACACATCGAGATGCGGTGTCTCGGTATCGACCTCCACGCGCAGCACGCTTGTTTTTTCGGTCTCACGCAAAAATAGTTCAGCCTGATTAAGTGTCGGATTGAAGTCCTGCCAACGCTCTGTGTGGTGTTGGTATTCTTCCTTGCGCGGAAACATCTTGCTGTAGTAGCAGTAAAACTGATCACCGCCCCAATTGCTCGAAATGCGCCACGGCAGGGGATGAGACCGACTGGCAAAGTCATTGCGCAGCGGCATCTGCAGATGCCCCTTGTACATCAACAACTCCTGTCCTTCGATCTCGTCCTCGGAGAGCACCGAGTATTGGTTGGTCCCTTCGCGATAGGCGATGCGCACTTTGTCGAGCATGGACTTATCCGGCAAATGCCACTGCACCGGATACTCCCATGTCGCCGGCCCCGGCATGATCTCGCCCAGGCGGTCGCCAATCTCCACCAGATTTAACGGTATGCCGGTATCTGGGTCGTAGATATAATAGTCGCGCGTAGAATCCATAAAAACCCATTTGTCGAATTCGTTCGACCACACTTCCGCGACCTCGTGCCCGTAGGTATGTTTGCTGGAGATATTGACCCAGCGTGCGGGGTAGCCCATGGCAATACAAGCAGCGACAAGCGCCAGATTGCAATAGAGGCAGTGCCCGGCGCGTCGGCGCTTGTCATACTGTTGATGTAATACAAGGCGCCCTTTTCCGTCGCGTTCGGGCTTGAGCAGGTCGTAGTAATTCCAGGCGTAAGGATCCAACTGACCCAATGGCACCTTATAGGCCCAGCGCATCAAGCGCAATTGCGCCGCGAATTCACTCGCCGCACCCACCACTACCTCGTCTAATTCAAAATCCCGGCGCAAGTCCGCTAGATTGGCAAAATCCTCGTAGACATATTCCACCGACGAGCGTACGACTCGACCGTTTTGCATATCCTGTATGCGGTAGAACAGTTCGTTGGCCCGCTGCTGCTCCACCACAGTACTTTGTATCGCCACCCCCAAAAATACCGGTGTCACCAACGGATTCGCCGTGCGCAGTACCACTTTAAATTGCAGATAGCGACCGGCGGGGGGCGCCCACTCCGCGACAAAACCATCCAACCGGGTAAAATTCGACCATCCCGCCGCACACGCTGACGGACTGCCTCCCAGCCGCACCCAAATCTCTACGCCGCACTCTTCCGGTATCTCCACTTCCCAGGTCACGCGGCTTTCTTTGAGGTCCAGCCATCGCTTGAGCGCTCCTGCGGCTTCCGCCAGATCAATCACCGGCGAAATATACGAGCCCTCTGCGACATAACGATCTAAGCTCAGACGAATGCAGTACTCGCCATCGATCTCGTCCTTCCATCCCAAGTGCTCAAAATCCCACGACCGGCCGCCGTCCCGACTCTTGGCGCTGCGATTGGGATGACTCAACCGCGTTGGCGATCCCCGAGGATATTCCTCGTCGGCTGCCACCATGACTTCCCAACTGGTCTCCTCCGACTCGGCCCACAGCAAAATCTCGTTTTCCCCTGACTGCAGCGCCCCCACCGGCACCTCTACCACAAACCAATTGTCAAAATGGGACCCGCCCCAATCGCTGGTATAGTAGTGCCGAGCAAAGGGGTGCACCCGCTTGCTGGGTGGCCGCACTAGGTCGACTCCATTGATACGGATGTAAAGGGAGTGATCGTTGTCATCGGCCTCCGTTCCGACAAACACTATATAGCCCGCAAAGGCCCGCGCGTCGTCCAACACCAGATCCTTGCGCACCATCACCCCCCGGTGCAATTTTTCAAACCAACTGCGCTCCTGTGCCCCCTGCGGCCGCCCGATGGCCGGCGCGTCGTCTTCGACTAGCAACCTATCGTCGAGTCCGATGGCACCCGCTTCGTTGTGGCGCAGATTGGTAAACTGGCCGCGCTCTTCTAGAGCAGCAGCGTCGAGCACAAGGGCAAACAGTTTTTCTTTTTCCATTTCTCAATCCTCGTAGAATTGCACCCGCCCGCACAAAGAGAGCGAGAAAACGCCCATATGGACTGACCCGAATACCTAAAAACGCCTTTTATAGTTTATAGATAGCGCACCAGGTTGAGTCGGGGCGGTGGGATGAGAGCAACTAGTTTCTCAATCAACTCCAAGGGCGACAACAGCAGATGGGTAGTCCCATCCGACCAGGGGGTTTTGAGGCTGAAGTGAAGTGAGCAGAATCAATACACTGCAGCCGACCTGCCGCCCGCGGCGGGCGCGTTACGCAGCGACAGAGCCGTTCCAACCCCGTCCGGTCTTCGGCCTCGATACGCGTGACCGCGGGCAAAGAGAAACCCGGAGCGGAGTAACCCCTGAGGGACCTCAGACTAGCAGCTAGTGCTTCATTTGCATTAGTCCCGGCCGACCAGCCCTTCCAAATAACCCCTGTCCGCCACAATCGCCTCCTC
>CAYLKA010000097.1:0-7883 GCA_964384125.1 uncultured Gammaproteobacteria bacterium
CCTTGCGAACGTTATGGTCTCGACCGGCGCTGTTTCCTCGCGGGATTTCAGTTTGAAGTGACCCGGGACAATATGGGCCGCGACATCATCCGGGTGACGTCGCAGGATTCCATCACAGAGCCTTCCGTGAGGATGCTAGTAGAAGCGACTTGGTCTCGCGGCCGATTGCTTCGCGGGTATACGCTGCTATTGGATTCGCCGGGTTCGTTGCCAACAACCCAGGCCATGCCCCAACCACAGACGGCATCAAGGCCGGTCGCAGCCGAAGATCTGGGAACCTACGGGCCGGTGTCACGCGGTGAGACGCTCTGGGGCATTACGGAACGATTCCTACACACCACCGTCACGATGAACCAAATGATGGTGGTGATGTACGAAGCGAATCCGGAAGCGTTCAACGGCAACATGAATATCCTGCTGCAGGGAGCGTCGGTACGTATCCCGGATATTGCTGAAGTGAGGCAGCTGTCGGCGAGCGAGGCCACCCAGGAGGCGATCAGGCAAACTGCCGAATGGGAAGGCGCTGAGGTACAGCAAGCTAGACTGCGTCTAGTTCCCGCGTCGGATGAGCTGAGTGTCGGGGTTGCGGTGACGGCAGCGGCTGATCTGGAGAACGAAAACGCGACCCTGAGCTCGGAGCTGGAAGAAGCGCGTCGGTTGTTGGAGCTGCGTAATGAGCAATTGCAGGAACTTCAAGCACTGCTCAGCGTGGCGGAGGAAGCGGCGAGCGAGCCAGTAGACGATCTGGAGTCCGTCCCCGCGCCACCACCCACCGTCACGAATGCAGTAGCTCCAACGGCTCCCCAGCCATCTTTGATTTCGATAATCATGGATTGGGTAACCAACCCGCTTCTGTTGATTGGTCTCGGTCTGCTGATGCTCGTTGGGACTGCGGTTCGGTATCTTCGAGATCCACAGCGCGCTGAGGGAGACGTTACTGGTTCCTGGGAGGCGATCGACTCCGAGGCTGATGAAGGCGAGCCTACCGCGGGAGCCACCGAGAGAATGCGCGCACAGATCAAACCGGAAGATAAGAATTCCTTCGTCGTCACGCAGCCCACCGCGCCTGAGAGTGCCGTGGCTACAGATGAGACACTATCCAGTCAGACAGGTAGCCTTCCGGATCCCCAGACCGTGACTGAGGTGGGCATGAAGCTGGATCTCGCCAGGGCCTACATTGACATGGGAGACTCCGAAGGTGCGCGGAGCCTTCTTGAGGAGGTCGTAGAGGAGGGTGATAACAACCAGCAGCAAGAGGCCAAGTCCCTAATCGGAGGTCTCTAGGCTGCGCGGAGACCCGTCCTATGGCTGAAATCATTCCGCGCCTAGCCCTGGGGCTGGAGTACGACGGAACGGACTTTGCCGGTTGGCAGACTCAACGATCTGCGCGCACTGTCCAGGAGACCCTTGCCGAGGCGGTGTCCCGTGTTGCCAATCAGGCTGTGAGCATTGCCGGCTCCGGCCGCACCGACGCGGGCGTGCACGCCAGCTACCAGGTAGCCCATTTTGACTCCACCGCCACGCGGACTCCCCGCCAGTGGGTGCTCGGAATCAACTCCAACCTTCCAGGAGACGTTGTGGTGAAATGGGCGCGGGAAGTCCACAGTGACTTTGATGCCCGCCGCTCGGCGCTCCTGCGTTGCTATCGTTATTCGATCATGGAGTGTGACACTCGGCCGGCGCTGTTGCGTCACAGGAGCTGGTGGTTGCGGGAGACGCTTGACTGTGGCGCGATGGCTGCGGCTGCCGCAGCTCTCCTGGGCGAGCAGGATTTCTCTGCGTTTCGCGCCGCGGGTTGCCAATCCCACACACCGATGCGCCACCTCGTTTCGATTGGTGTGCACCGAGCAGATGGTCTCTTACGACTCGACTTCACTGCAAACGCGTTTCTGCAGCACATGGTGCGTAACCTCGTGGGTGTTTTGGTGGAGATCGGTCGCGGTCGGGCTAAATCCAGCTGGGCGGGAGAGGTGCTGGTCAGCCGTGACCGCTCGAAAGGCGGGGTTACGGCTCCACCCCAAGGCCTTGAGCTCATCAGGATAACTTATCCTGATCGCTACGAGCTGCCTCCCCCCTCGTTCGGTTGACCCACGGACGTGGCTGGTATGGTTCGGTGATCGGTGACTTGCCGGCAAAGTGTGCTCGACTGTACCGGGATCGCCTTTTCGTTATTATTCGCCGTCCGGTTTAGCGCTAGAGGTCTTATGAGCTGGTTCGACAAGTTGATGCCCTCTCGGATCAAGACCGAGCAGCGAAAACGCTCGGTCCCAGAGGGATTGTGGGTCAAATGCACAGGGTGCTCAGCGCAGCTATACCGGGCCGAGCTTAAACGCAATCTTCTCGTCTGCCCGAAATGCGAGCACCACATGCGAATCGGGGCTCGAGATCGATTAGAAATGTTCCTTGATCCGGACTCCGGTCACGAGATCGCAGGAAATCTGGAGCCACAGGACCCCCTGAAGTTCAGAGATAGCAAACGCTATCGCGATCGGTTGGCGCAGGCACAAAAAGACACTGGTGAGCGGGATGCGTTGGTTGTGATGGCCGGAACTGTAAAGGCCATTCCCTTGGTCGCAGCAGCCTTCGAGTTCCAATTCATGGCCGGTTCCATGGGTTCGGTGGTGGGTGAGCGTTTTTGCCGAGCGGTGGAGTATTGCCTCGAGCACAAGAGGCCCCTGATTTGCTTTTCCGCGAGCGGCGGTGCTCGGATGCAGGAGGCGCTTTTCTCACTGTTTCAGATGGCCAAGACCAGTGCTGCCTTGGCGGAGCTCGACGAAGCAGGGCTGCCTTACATTTCAGTGCTGACAGACCCCACTACCGGTGGCGTCTCTGCGAGCCTTGCACTTCTTGGTGATATTAATATCGCCGAGCCAAAGGCGCTCATCGGATTCGCAGGGCCGCGGGTCATCGAGCAGACCGTCGGCGAGACGCTTCCGGAAGGTTTTCAGCGTGCCGAGTTTCTGCTCGAGAAAGGCGCGCTCGATATGATCGTCGATCGTCGCCATGCTCGTGAGCAGATGGCAGCGCTCCTTGCAAAGTTCATGGACCGACCACAACCAGCTTGAAGGCACCGGCTCCCTCACAGCCATCAACGGTGGAGGACTGGCTCCGCTGGTTGGAAACGCTGCACCCGAAAAAAATTGATCTCGGTCTCGAGCGAATCAAGACGGTCATGTCCCTGCTCTCTCTGGAGCAGCCGCCGTATCGCGTCATCACCATCGGTGGCACGAATGGCAAGGGTTCCTGCGTCGCCATGCTTGAGAGCATCTATCGAGAGGCGGGTTTCCGTGTAGGCGCTTTTGTCTCTCCACATCTCTGGCGCTTCAACGAGCGGCTGCGCGTCGACGGTGCCGAAGTGACTAACACTGAGCTCATTAGGCTTTTCCGTGAAATCGAAGACACCCGGGCTGAAGTCACGCTGTCATATTTCGAGTACGCCACGTTAGCGGCCCTTCTGCATTTCGCCCGGTCTAGCGTAGAGGTTGCTCTACTGGAAGTGGGACTTGGTGGGCGCCTAGATGCCGTGAATGCGGTGGATGCCGATGCTAGCCTCTTGGTGAGCATTGAACTGGACCACCAGGAATGGCTCGGTACTACTCGGGAGTCGATAGGCCATGAGAAGGCGGGCATCATGCGCTTCGCTTGCCCTGCCGTCGTTGCCGATCGCGACCCGCCCACGAGTGTGCTTGCTTACGCGGCGAGGGTCGGTGCTCCCGTTGAGAGGATCAGTCGTGACTTTGACCATTCCCTCGACGATCACGGATGGAGTTATCGAGGTCGCGAGGGTCTCAGGCAGGGGTTGCCGAAGCCCGCCTTCGGAGGTGAGGAGCAGTTGGCCAACGCGGCTGGATGTCTTGCGGTAATCGAGGCCCTGAACGGGACACTCCCGGTCGACCAAGGCGCAGTGCATCGAGGTCTAGAGAACGCACGCTTGGGAGGTCGCATGGAGCGGTGCGACATTGGAGGAGTGCTATGGGTTTTCGACGTTGCACATAACCCAGCCGCGGCGGGAGTGCTCGCCAGGGAGTTGGACCGGAATCCGGTCGAGGGCCGGACGTTTGGTGTGGTTGCCGTCATGGCAGACAAGGATTACCAGGGCGTTCTCGCTCCAATGATGTCCTTGGTCGATGAATGGCTGCTGACGCGCACCGCTGAGGATCGTGGTGCATCGCCGCAAGTTCTTGCTGACGCTCTGATTGAGGGAGTGCCCCACACCATCTGCATGGATGTAGAGGCAGCCTGTAGACAGGCGCGAAGGGAGGCAGAACACGGAGATCGGGTGGTCGTGTTCGGCTCGTTCTATCTGGTGGGTCCCGCGATGTCGTCGCTTGGGCTATACTCCGCTCCGTCGCAACCGGGCGAGCTTACCGCGAAATGGAGCGGAGTTTGAAGGAACGACTCATTGGCGCTGCGGTCCTCGTGGTGTTAGCGGTTTGGCTCATCCCCTTGGTGTTGAATGGGCCGGAACCCGCCGTGGAGGCCGAGCCTGAAGTTCTGGAGCTGCCCGTTGTCGAGAGTTCGAGCGCGGTTCGCATCCAGACCATCCGTCTTGATGAAAATCGTGAACCGCCAACACCCGCATCGCGGGGTGAGACTGTCGTTGCGCTGACCCCCAACCCCGCTCCAGAGGTTTCTGCCTCGCGTATCGAGACGGACCTGCCAGAAGCGCTGCCACAGGCGGCCACTTTAAACGAAGTACGGCGTTCTTCCGCAGAGCCTCATGAGGTCCCCCTCGTCAGCGAGGAACCAGGCCTGTCTGGAGGTGAGGCGTGGGTGGTTCAAATCGGGAGTTTCAGTGAGGAGGACAACGCGCAGAGGCTTGCCCAGCGAGTGGCGGGGCTCGGTTTTAACGCCGGTGTGTCAACCTTCAACGCTAGCGCTGGCCCCATGTACAGGGTGAGGGTCGGCCCCGAATCAAGCCGCGAGAGAGCCGTCGAAATCGTATCTTCACTTAGCATGCACGGATTCGTGGCCCAGGTCGTTGGCCAAGATTGATCAACGGAGGTTGTCATCGACGTGTCTTGGGTTGATGTGGCAATCATTTTTGGTTGTTGTGGGTCGACTGCCTTTGGTGCCTCTCGTGGTTTCGCCAAAGAGGCGTTGTCGCTTGTGACCTGGCTAGCGGCCATTTGGATCGCCTGGCGTTTCACATGGTTGATCGAACCGATGCTAGGTGAATGGGTCGTTGCCCCGGATCTCAAGGTCTGGGTCGCACGGGCTTTGATCTTCGTGCTGGTGTTGGCAGTGGGAGGGCTGATAGCGCGGCTGGTCGGACGGGTTATCAACAATACGGGGTTGAGCGGTGTGAATCGAATACTGGGATCACTTTTCGGGTTGAGCCGCGGTGCGATCGTGGTCGGGCTCATGGTGATCGTGTTGGAGCTCGTGGGGCTCGACGAGGATCCCTGGTGGCAGGAGGCGAAGCTGCGCCCTTACAGTGCTCGCATTGCCGACGGGATTCTCTACTACGCGGCTATGGGTAGCCGCTACATTCAGGAACAGGATCTGGTTTAAGGCTATGTGCGGAATCGTTGGAATCGTCGGTCAGCACCCGGTTAATCAGGCGCTCTACGACGCCCTCACCAATCTTCAGCATAGAGGGCAGGATGCGGCGGGCATAATGACCGAGGATGGTGGTCAGCTACACCTGCGCAAGACGAACGGGCTGGTCCGTGACGTTTTTCAACAGCAACACATGTTGCGTCTGACCGGCAACGTGGGGTTAGGTCACGTCAGGTACCCGACCGCAGGGACCGCCAGCATGTCGGAAGCTCAGCCGTTCTACGTCAATTCCCCGTATGGCGTTGCGTTGGCCCACAATGGGAACCTGGTGAACACCGAGGAGCTGAAGCGACTGGTTGTCGAGAGCGATCGACGCCATTTGAACACGGGCTCTGATACGGAGGTCCTGCTCAACGTGTTTGCTCACGAGCTCGGGCAGCAGCCTGGCAAGACTTTGACGCCCGATGCGATTCTCGGTGCCGTTGAGGCCGTGCATCGTCGTTGCTCGGGCGCATACGCCGTGGTCGCTATGATCATTGGTTACGGCATCGTAGCGTTTAGGGATCCTCATGGCATACGACCGCTCGTCCTGGGATCGAGAAAATCGGGAACCCGGATGGAGCGCATCGTGGCGTCGGAAAGCGTTGCGTTGGATGCGTTAGGTTTTGAGCTCGACAGGGATGTGTTGCCAGGCGAAGCGATTTTTATCGATAAGAGCGGGGAGATCCACAGTCGGAGACAGGCTGAGACGCAAACTTATAGCCCATGTATTTTTGAGTTTGTATATTTCGCGCGTCCCGATTCGATCATCGACAAACTCTCAGTCTACAAGGCTCGACTTCGTATGGGAGAGAAGCTCGCCGAGAAGATCCTCCGGTTGCGTCCTGACCATGACATTGATGTCGTCATTCCGGTCCCAGATACTTCGCGCACGGCGGCCGTGCAAGTGGCGCATGAGCTCGGTGTGAAGTACCGCGAAGGATTCATCAAGAATCGTTACATCGGTCGGACCTTTATCATGCCGGAGCAAGCGGAACGCAGAGCTTCAGTTCGTCGTAAGCTCAACGCGATCGATCTGGAGTTCCGCGGCAAGAATGTCCTGCTCGTCGACGATTCCATCGTGCGCGGCACGACATCGCAGCAGATAGTCGAAATGGCGCGTGAGGCCGGCGCGAGCAATGTTTATTTCGCCTCGGCGGCCCCACCGGTTCGCTATCCCAACGTCTACGGGATAGACATGCCCGCCGCCAACGAGCTCGTTGCAAACGGGCGTACCGTTGAGGAGGTCCAGAGCTTCATTGGTGCAGACTGGCTCATCTACCAGGATCTTCAGGATTTGGAGAAGGCTGTAGATCACGAAGACGCGGAAATCAGCTATTTCGATACATCCTGTTTCTCTGGAGAATACGTCACCGGGGACGTTAGCCGTGCCTACCTCGATCAGCTTGAGGTTGTTCGTTCAGATTTCGCCAGAGCGAAACGAGATGCCAGGGTTCGAGAAGAGGAAGGCAATGAGGATCCTATGCAGATTGCCGGTGGCCTTTAGGGCGACTGATGTAACCTCTGGTCATGTCTGAGATGCTTTTGACGGACGAGCGAACCATCACGGTAAGTTTGCCGATGGGCGTGATGTAGCAACACGCGGATAGTCTTGGTTATCTGGGTAGGGTCTCGAGTCGATAGCCGTCAAGATCCCAGCGGACCAGGCTTCCCTGCTCGTACCATGCGCCAAGAACGATCCGGGTCGCCTCGGCTCCGTCTAATTCGAAATGATGAATGCCCGGCCGATGCGTGTGACCGTGCAACAGTACGTGGACGTCGTACTCGCGCATCGTCGCCTCAACGGTCTGCTGGTTGACGTCCATGATCTCCGGTGGCTTCTCGGCGATCGCCTCCTGACTGCGGTCTCGAAGGTTATCTGCAATAATTCTGCGCTCCTCAATGGGCTTGGCGAGGAAGTCTCGCTGCCACTGGGGATCTCGAACCATGGCGCGTAAAGCCATGTAGGGCTTATCGTCTGTGCATAACAGATCGCCGTGTGTGAGTAGGATGCGTGTTCCTTCCAGCTCGACGACTTCGTGCTCGTTCATCAACTGGCACCCGGTTGCTGCGGCGAATCGCTTGCCCACGAGAAAATCGCGGTTACCGTGCATGAAGAAGCATGGGATGCCACGGAGCTTGAGACTCGCTAGCGCCTCGATAATCGGACCGTTTTCCGGCTGGGTATCATCGTCGCCGATCCAGGCCTCAAAGAGGTCTCCGAGAATATAGAGTGCAGAGGCGCTGGCTGCGTTCTTCTCCACAAAATGCAGGAATTGCCGAATACCAGCGGGCCGCTCCGAATCCAGATGGAGATCGGAGATAAAGAGTGCGGTCATTGG
>CAYLKA010000098.1:0-7820 GCA_964384125.1 uncultured Gammaproteobacteria bacterium
CAAGATCCCGTTGCTGGAGAACCTCGTCAAACGCGCTATCCGCGACGCATGACGACTGCTGTTTCCGACAACTAACGATCAAATCGGGGGCGGACCAGGTGTCAACGGGTCGGACCGTTCTCTACTACGCCCACGATCCCATGTGCAGCTGGTGCTACGCCTTTGCGCCGGTTTGGGAGAAAGTTCGAGGGTTGCTGCCCACAGGCGTCAGCCTTAAAACGGTTCTGGGTGGTCTGGCGCCCGACACCGAGACGCCGATGCCTCCCGAAATGCAGGAAAAGATACAGGGGGCTTGGCGGCGCATCGAAAACGTTGTGCCGGGAACGGAGTTCAATCATGACTTCTGGGTAGGCTGTGAGCCTAGGCGTTCCACCTATCCTGCTTGCAGAGCGGTGATCGCGGCGCGAGAACAAGGCGCTGAGCACGAGTATGCGATGTTGGCTTCGATTCAGCGCGCCTATTACCGCGAGGCAAAAAATCCCTCACTGGTTGAAACACTAACTGAGCTGGCTGGGGGGCTTGGTCTCGACGTGCAGCGTTTTGAGGCGACACTTACGAGTGAGGAATGCGAGCGTATGCTGCAGGAGGAGATTGGGCGTTCCATTTCCTTGGGAGTGCGTGGGTTTCCAGCGCTGATTCTCGTCAACGGTAACGCAGGCATTCATCTGCAACACGATTACAACGACGCTGAGCTCACGGTGAAGCGCATCATCGAGGGAATTGACACACTAGAGCGCCGTGTTGCGCAAGAGTGAAGTCGCCCAATGAGGGTATTATGGAGCCCGAACTCGGGCAATGTTATGACTACGCATAGCCGTCGAAAAATCCTTCAAACAGCGGCAGCAACCGCTGTGACCGGCTCTTTATCGCCCTTGTCGGCAGCGGCTCAGTATGGAAGAGCCGACTTAGTGGTGCTAGGTGGGACATTCCATACGATGGACCCCGATTATCCAAATGTCGATGCCATGGCGGTTCGGGGTGATCGGATCCTGGCGCTAGGTTCTCAAGAGGACATTCGAGATCTAGTTGCACCAACCACTCGTGTGATTCGTGCGAATGGCATGACCGTCACTCCCGGGTTTATAGATGCTCACAGCCATCCGCTCATGGCGAACGAGGCTGTCAGTGTCAACGTTGACCTTCGAAGCATCGCTGAAGTGCAAGCCGCGTTACTTCAACAGTCGATGGATACTCCGTCGGGTGAGTGGGTGCAGGCCCATATGTATGACGACACCAAATTTGTTGAGGGGCGCGAACTGACTCGGGGCGACATCGTTGCCGTCATCACGGATCATCCTGTGATGGTGCGTCATCGGGGCGGGCACACAGTTGTAGTGAATTCAAAGGCCTTCGAAGTCGCCGGAATTACAGCCGCGACGCCGGATCCTGACGGAGGCCGTTACTATCGGGAAGGGGGGGAATTCACCGGCAAAGTTGCAGAGCATGCCCGCGAAGTATTCGAAGCAGTGGGTGATTGGCCAGTTGTCGATCGGGAGACGTTGCGAGATAACGTCACACTCACCTCCAGGCGGATGGCTGCTAGCGGCCTCACATCCACAACTGATGCGACCGGGAATACCGATAATTGGACGGCGTATGTGGATGCGCTCGAACAGGATGCGATGCACTTTCGACTGTCGTTCATGCCTCGAGGTGATGATCCGATTTACTCGGCGATGAAATCGGCGGGTATCCGCTCAGGTTTTGGAGGTTCGATGCTGAGGGTTGGGGCGGTGAAATATCTCGCAGATGGCTCCGCATCCGAGCGCACGATGCGTATGAGTCAACCGTTCGAGGGTCGACCGGATGACTATGGCATATCGACCATGAGGCAGGCCGAGATTGATGCTGCGGTTGATGATGCGGTCGCCAACGGGTTTCGAATAGGCATTCATGCCAATGGGGATGTGACCATCGACCAGGTACTCAATGCCTATGAGCGTGTACTTGAGGATTGGGATGGACCCAATCCGCGTTTTCGCATCGAACATTGTTCATTGGTTACACCGGAGCTGCTACAACGAATCAAGGCCGCTGGCGTCGTGCCCGCTCCCTTCTACACGTATGCCCATTACCACGGAAATAAATGGACAGAATACGGCGGGGAACGTATGCGTTGGATGTTTGCCCACCGTTCGTTTCTGGACTACGAGATCCCTGTTGCACCTGCGTCGGATTACACTCCCGGGCCATATGAGCCCATGATGGCTATTCAAAGTATGGTGACGCGAAAGGATATGGCGGGACGAGTGTGGGGTGAGAACCAGCGCATTAGCGTTGCGGAGGCGTTGAGGATTTGCACAACGCATGGCGCCTATGCTTCCTTCGAGGAGGACATCAAAGGTTCGCTTACCCCCGGTAAGTTGGCGGATTTCGTGATCCTTGCAGCTGATCCGCACGACACAGACCCGGATGCGATAAAAGAGATCCAGGTTGTGGCGACCTATCTAGGCGGAACGGCGACCTTCGAAGCCTAGTGGGAGAATAACAGGCCGACCGTTAAGACTGCCTGAAGTGGTGCAGGGGCTTTATGCGCTGAGCACGGATCCTGGCTCTCGTTAGTCAGGAACGACCCGAGTCGTTTTCTCCGGCAAGTTCGAGTAGGGCACGGGCTCGTTTAACGACCGGGACGTCGATCACCTTGCCTTCGAGCGACGTCGACCCGCGCCCGGATCGTTCGGCTTCCTCGAACGCTTGGACAACACGTCGGGCGTACTCAATCTCTTTGGTGGAGGGAGAAAAGGTCTCGTTGATGGCATCGATCTGGGCAGGGTGGATGGCGAACTTGCCTTTGAAGCCGCATTGTTTGGCCTCACTGCTGTTCGTCCTCAAACCGTCCTCATCCTTAAAGCGGAAATAGGGCGTATCCAGTGCGAGGATACCGGCGGCCCGTGCGGCGATGCACAATTGATTTCGTGCAAATGCGACTTCGGACTCATCTTCCAGGCGCTCGATGCCCATGTCGTGGGTGAAATCCTCACCTCCGAACGCTACGGCAACGAGTCGCGGGCTGGCACGGCAGATGTCGTAGCAGTGCATGATTGCCTTGGCGGATTCGATCCACGGGATCATCTTGATTTGACCTTCGTCGAGTCCCGCATCGCGCTCGAGTTCGCCGATGAGCTGGGAAATCTCATCGATATCCTCCGGTTCATCGATCTTGCCGATTGAAATCCCATAGATATGAGGGCCCACGACCGCCGCAAGGTCATCGGCCGCCCAGGCAGTATCAAAAGAGTTGACGCGCGGGATAATCGGTACGTTCGAGTCCGCTAGTTTCGGTAGATAGCCTGCGATCGTATTGCGGGCATTCTCTTTCTCGGCTGTGGGAACCGAGTCTTCCATGTCCGGAACGAAGGCGTCAGGGCTAAAGCCGAGCGCCTTGTCCAGCATGTTGTTCTTATTGCCTGGCACGAAAAGCAGGCTGCGTAAGGCGCTCACTTCAACTGGCACTCCCTTGTCGGGAACGTCTTACTCACTGCGTCCTCCACGAAAAAAGAATCGTTGTCCTTTTTCGGTCTAGAGCAAGCCTGCGTTGCGTGCCCACTGGTATTTTGCACCGAGAATTGCCACCGGCAGCTCTGTGGTGTACGGGCAGGCGACGATGCCTCGTTCGTAGAGATACTCCGAGGCTTCCTCCACCTCCACATCACCTACCAGCGAGGCTACGATCGGTTTATCGATGCCCTTGTCTCGACATTCCTGAACCACTCGCGTGCACAGTTCGGCGAATACCATGGGTGGGGTAATGATGGTGTGCCAGTAACCCAGGATGAGGGAGTGCACACGATCGTCTTCGAGGCCGAGGCGAATAGTGTTTTCGTATGTGATCGGTGGTTCTCCGCCGGTGATATCCACGGGATTGCCGGAGGCACCGAATGGAGGAATGAACTCCTTGAATGCTTCGTCCAGATCCGAAGGGAATTTCATTAACGATAGCCCGTTGTCCACTACCGCATCGGATAGCAGTACGCCGGACCCTCCGGCGCCAGTGATAATCACAATCTCCTCGCCCTTCGGCGTCGGGAGCACGGGGAGGCCGCGCGCGAACTGGAGCATGTCGTTCAGATTGTAGGCACGAATTACGCCACTCGCTCGGAGTACGTCGTCGTAGATCTTGTCGTTGCCCGCCAGCGCGCCGGTATGTGAAGCTGCTGCCTTTGCCCCAAGCTGAGTGCGGCCTGCCTTGAGCATAACGATAGGTTTCTTCTTCGAAACACGCTTCGCGACTTCCGCGAAGCTTCGCCCGTCTTTGAGATCCTCGGCATGCATTGCCATGACGTCCGTGTTGTCGTCTTGTTCGAAATAGGTGAGGAGGTCGTCCTCGTCGAGGTCGGATTTGTTGCCCAGCCCGACGATCGCTGAAACTCCCATTTTCGTAGAACGGCTGTAGCCGATGATCGACATTCCGACGCCACCACTTTGGGAAGAGAGAGCGGTCTTACCCTTAACGTCGTATGGAGTGCAGAACGTCGCGCAGAGATTCGAAGGCGTGTAATAGAACCCGTAGATGTTCGGTCCCATGATTCGCACATTGTTCTTTCGCGCCGCGGCAACGAGCTCGTCTTGCAGTTCGTGCTCCCCTACCTCAGCGAAACCGGATGGAATCATGATGGCGCCTGGAATGCCCTTCTCACCAACTTCTTCCATAGCGGCAACGCAGAATTTCGCGGGGACCGCAAATACTGCCACGTCGATCTCGCCGGGGACGTCCTTCACGCTCTTGTAGGCTTTTTTGCCGAGGATCTCATCCGCCTTTGGATTGATGGGGTAGAGCTCACCCTGGTAGCCGCCATTGATGATGTTCTTCATCACCGAATTGCCGATTTTCCCCTCGCCGTCGGAGGCCCCGATGACCGCTACGGCCTTCGGATTCATGATGTGCTGCATCGCGGTTACGATATCTTCTTGGCTGGGGCGGTAGACTTCTTTCTGCGGGGAAAAATCGACCGTGATTAACGAATCCACCGCCGTCGCGCCTTTTTCATCGGCCAGAACCGGATTGAGGTCGATCTCCTGAATCTCCGGGTAATCGCTGATGAGCTCGGAGACATTGACGATAATATTAGCGAGTGCATCCCGATTCACCGCCTCCGAGCCTCGGACGCCGTCGAGCACCTCGGAGGCTTGGAGGCTGTCGAGCATGGACCGCCCGTCATCGGCGGTGGTGGGGGCGAGACGGAAGGTGATGTCCTTAAGTACCTCGACGAGAATGCCACCCAGCCCGAATGCCACGAGCTTGCCGAAGCTCGGATCGGTGACGGCGCCGACGATGACTTCCTGGCCGCCGCCGGCCACCATCGCCTGAACCTGAACACCGGTGATGTCCGCGTCGCTCTTGTATCCTTTCGCGCTGGAGACAATGCTTTCGTATCCGGCCTTGGCGGCATTTGCGTCTGCGACTCCGACTAAAACGCCACCAGCTTCCGTCTTGTGCAGGATGTCTGGAGATACGATCTTCATGACGATGGGATAACCGATTTCTGTGCCGATGGCTGCGGCCTCCGCAGCAGAGGTCGCGAGACCTTCGTGAGGCACTGGAATGCCGTAAGCATCGCAGACGGCCTTGCACTCTGGCGCGGTTAGCGACGTGCGACCCTCAGCTTTGACCTGATCCAGTACGGCACGGACATCATCTTGGCGGCTAGCCATTCTCGTTCTCCTTACATTTCACGGCCTTAACCGGCCGATCGCAAATCGGGGTTATTCTGCTAATTCCTACTATTTTCGGCGTGGTGGTCGGGAAAACGCGCCCGCTTCTTTCAACTCGTCGATTCCGCCGCTGTCATATCCAAGGACTTCGCTCAAGATCTCGTCGGTGTGCTCACCCAACAGCGGCGAGCGCGTCACTTCGACCGGGGAGTCCGAAAGCTTCATAGGACAGCCCAAGTTGTACCATGTGCCGCGCTCGGGATGGTCGAGTTCGACGTACATCTCACGGAGCTTGACGTGGTCATCATTGGCTAAATCCGTGGTGCTCATGATCGGGCCGCAGGGCACATCAATCTCGTTAAGGATCGCCATGAGCTCGCGCTTTGTGTGGTCGCTTGCGAACTTGGTGATCAAATCCCACATTTCCCCTTGGTTGGCGCGCCGGGCATCGATTTTTGCGAAGCGTGGGTCGTTCGCCAGCTCCTCTCCACCGATCCGGTTGGCCAGGGCGTTCCAGACATGCTCCTGCACTACGATGTAGAGATAATCGTTCGGCCCGCCTGGCTTACACTGAATGGCGTTGCCGAGCTGGCCTCCACCCGAGTCGTTGCCGGCGCGGGGTGTGAAGTCCTCAAACTCCTGATGTCCGTACTCAGTAAGCGGCCCGTGCTCGAGACGTTGATGGTCGCGCCATTTCACTCGGGTAAGGTTCATCACGCAGTCCATCATGGCGCACTCTACATACTGACCGCGTCCAGTTCGCTCACGCTGAATGAGCGCGGCGAGAATGCCGGCCATCAGGTGGACCCCCGTGCCCGAATCTCCGATCTGAGCTCCGGTCACGACCGGCGGACCGTCGAACAGCCCCGAGGTGCTCATGGCGCCACCCATTGCCTGGGCAACGTTCTCGTACGCTTTGAAAGCGGCGTACGGTCCGTCGGTGCCAAAGCCCTTGATGGATGCCATCACGATGCGGGGGTTAATTTCGTGGACCGCATCCCATCCGAAGCCGAGCCGGTCCAACACGCCGGGTCCGAAGTTCTCCATCATCACATCACAAGTCTCCACCAGCTTGGTGAAAATCTCCTTTCCCTTGTCGTTTTTTAGGTTCACGGTGATTGAGCGCTTGTTGCAATTCAACATCGTGAAATACAGGCTGTCTGCGTCCGGAATGTCTCGAAGCTGCCCACGGGTTGCGTCGCCCATGGGGGATTCAAGCTTGATGACGTCTGCCCCCAAGAAACCCATGAGTTGGCTAGACGTAGGACCAGCCTGCACGTGGGTCATATCAAGGATTCGAATGCCAGAAAGGGCCTTGTTAGAGGTCATGGTATGTAACTTCCTAATTGCTTAGTTATTCGTATGTGGTAATCACACACGGGCTCATTTTTTGCGTAATTTGCTTTGCGGGTTGAGGTTGCCGATCCTGCCGCTCTCGCTACCAGCGGCTGGGTTGATCGCTGCGTTGATCAGAGTTGGTTTTCCAGAGTCCATTGCCGTATCAACGGCACGCTTCAGTTCGTCCGGGGTGGTCGCATGGATGCCGACGCCGCCGAATGCTTCTATCATCTTGTCGTAGCGTGAATCCGTGACGAAGCAAGTCCATGCCGGGTCGGCACTCAGCTCATTAGTGTCTGTTCCTCGGTAGATGCCGCTATTGTTGAAGACAACGATACAGACTGGCAAGTTGTAGCGACAGATAGTCTCAATCTCCATGCCAGAGAAACCGAAGGCACTGTCGCCTTCAACGGCAAGTACGGGTTTCCCGGTTGCTACAGCGGCCGCGACAGCGAAGCCCATGCCGATACCCATGACACCCCAAGTGCCGACATCAAGCCGTTTACGCGGGTTGTACATGTCGATAATGCCGCGTGCGAGATCGAGTGTGTTGGCGCCTTCATTTACGAGGATGGCGTCGGGTCGCTCTTTTATGACGGTGCGCAAAGCACCGAGTGCGCCGTGAAAGTCCATCGGGAAGTTATCGTTCGTTAGTCGCGGCGCCATCTTGGCGATATTTGTGTCCTTTTTTGTTTTAACCGCGTCGATCCAATCGCTCGGCGGTGTGGGGCAATCGGAATCGAGTCCGTCGAGTAGTGCCGATACGCAGGAACCAATATCACCTACCAGCGGTGCGGCGATTTCTACATTCGAGTCCATTTCTTTGGGGT
>CAYLKA010000099.1:0-7725 GCA_964384125.1 uncultured Gammaproteobacteria bacterium
ACACGGCCGTCATGGCGGCCACCGGCCTTCTCTACCTGGCCATCCTCACTGCCTTTGGCATGGACCTGGTGGCCCGGGCCACGCTGGCCTGAGGCCCGGCCACCCGGTAGGGGATGATGTAACGCCCCAAATCGGCAAACAGTGAGGTTGGTCTCTAATTGATCGTATGGTTACTTTCGTAACTACCACCCCCTGGACTGGAAGGCAGTGAACATGAGGAAGCAGGTACCGGTTCAAGACGGTCTCTTCTCCGGTTCGGCAGAGACCGTCCGACTTATCGGTGGGCGGTGCATTGACTGCCAGAACCACGTCTTTCCGTATCAGACCGGGTGTCCCAAGTGCAGCGGAACCGAAGTAGAGCAGGTCGAGTTGGGCGCCGAGGGTGAACTTTGGACATGGACCATCCAGGGATACCCGCCAAAGGCTCCGCCCTATGTTGGTGATGCCGAAGAGCACGACTTTGAACCATTTGGCGTTGGTTATGTGGAACTGCCCGATGAGCTCCGTGTCGAGGCCCGCTTGACCGAAAATGACCCGTCACGTCTCCGGATCGGAATGCCGATGAAACTGGTGTTGGTTCCCTTGACGATCAACGACTTGGACGAAGAGGTCGTGACATTCGCTTTTGCTCCGAAGGATGCCGGCAATGAGTGAAGTAGCGATTGTCGG
Organism: uncultured Gammaproteobacteria bacterium; assembly: GCA_964384125.1. Classification (GTDB taxonomy): domain Bacteria; phylum Pseudomonadota; class Gammaproteobacteria; order Steroidobacterales; family Rariloculaceae; genus UBA6522. The sequence goes on from CAYLKA010000099.1 coordinate 670, forward strand.
TATTGGGATGCATGAGTTTGGCCGCCATGAGGGGCTTTCGGGTATGGACCAAGGAGTGGTTGCCGTCCGAAGAGCTTTGGTCGACTCAGGTCTTACCTGGCAGGACATGCAGTTCGCCTTTGGTGGAAGTAAGTCAGCAGGTGCCGCCGACCTCATGGTTTCAAAGTTGGGGTTGACTGGCCTGCAGTTCATCAACGTTTCGAACGGTTGCGCGACCGGGGGTTCAGCACTGTTCGCAGCCTGGAACGCCATCGAATCAGGGATGTTCGACCTGGGTATTGCGATCGGCTTCGATAAACATGAACGGGGCGCGTTCCGCCCGAGTACTGCAGAAATCGGAGAATGGTATGGGCGATCCGGCCTTGCTCTGACCACTCAGTTCTTCGCGATGAAGATCAACCGGTACATGCACGAGTTCGGTGTTACCCATTCGGCTCTAGCCCAAGTAGCCGAGAAGGCCTACAGAAACGGAGCGATGAACCCTAAGGCTAGGCGTCGCGAGCCATTGTCTGCAGACCAAATCAAGGGCTCGAAGATGCTTTCCTATCCGTTGACCCAGTACATGTTTTGCTCGCCTGGCGAGGGTGGCGTGGCCATTGTCCTTGCCAGCGCCAAGCGGGCTCGGAAGATGGCGGCTCGGCCCGTCTTCCTCAGGGCAGCTGCCGTCCGTTCCCGACGTTTCGGTTCTTTTGAGGTAACGGCTCCCCATCTTGCCATTGAGCGTTCTGATGGCCCGACCGTCGACGCGTCGCGCACTGCGTTCGAAATGGCGGGGATCGGTCCGGAAGATGTGGATCTAGCCCAACTGCAGGACACGGAGTCGGGCGCAGAGGTCATGCACATGGCAGAGAACGGCTTATGCCAACACGGTGAGCAGGAACGGATCATCGCTCATGGAGAGACAGAGAGCGATGGCCGGCTCCCGATCAATACTGACGGGGGGTGCCTTGCCAACGGTGAACCTATTGGAGCTTCTGGGCTCCGGCAGGTGTACGAGAATGTTCTGCAACTCCGAGGAGATGCAGGACCGCGGCAGGTGCCGCGAGACCCGCGAGTGGCCTATACACACGTTTACGGAGCACCAGGCATTTCTGGGGTCACGATTCTCAGCAGGTGACTTGATGACAGAGAATCTGCGAAGTCATAACGCAATCTCTGACCTAGTTCACCGCTATGCCAATGCGGTAAACGATCGCGATTCGGAAGCCTGGTCTAGCACCTTTGCCCTAGAGGCTTCGTGGGACTTGGGGCCCGAAAGGGCAGTCAAAGGCCGAGCCGAGATCTTGAGTCTTTGGACTAAGGAGATGCAGCGATTCCGGAAGGTCGTCCAGATCGTCGACAGTGGCACGGTTGATCTTGACCAGTCCGGTTGTTCCGGTTCCGGTCGTTGGTACTTCAAAGAACACTTCGAGCGGAATGACGGCACTTCCGGTTTCATGGTCGCTCACTATGACGACGAATACCTAAAGGTCAATGGCCAATGGCTTTTCGCGGTTCGCTCTCTGGTCTTACACGATCGACAAACCTCTGGGGCCGAAGATGAAACTGGGCCGACTCCGATAGTTGACCCTCTCGGCCCTGAGGTCTCGACGGCGACTGGTCAGAACGACCGCTAGTCGTGCCGGACTTCATCGAAGAACTCGGCCTCGAACCGGGATCGATTGCAATCGTCGGCCCGGACTCCAGGCTGACATGGGCGGCAGTCGATCTCGTTCTCAACCGGTGCGCCAACGCACTTTTGCAGGCCGACTTAGGGGCATCTCGGCGGGTTGCCGTATTTGCAGAGAACTCCTGTGAAACAGCCATGGCCCATCTTGCTGGCTTGTTTGGTGGGGCGTCGACTGTTCCGGTGAACTTTCACCTCACGTCCTCAGAAGTTGCCTACATCCTCCGGGATTCGCGCACAGAGGTCGTCTTCGCGGGGCCGGAAACGGTTGAGTGGGCAGGCGAGGCGGCGCGGCTTGCTGAGGTATCTACCGTTGGCGCGTGGGGGGATTGTGAGACCTCAGGCGCTCTGTCTTGGGACGAGTGGCTTGAATCCGGCTCGGATTCTCCGCCCCCTGATGATGTGCGTCCCCTACCGAACATGTTGTACACCTCAGGTACAACCGGAGTCCCTAAAGGAACGGAGCTCCCTCCGACCATGTTCGCTGGGGGTTCGACAATTCGAGAACACCTTGAAAACGTGAGGGAGAACAGGTTCGCGAAACTCGGGACCCACCTCGTCCTCGGGCCGATGTATCACACAGGCCCGCTGAGTGGGATGCGCTCGCTGTTGGCCGGGGTGCCATCAATCGTGACAGGACGGTTTGACGCTGAGGAGACGCTGCGTGTCATCAGCGACAACCAGGTCGAATCGACGCTAATGGTACCGACGCATTTTGTTCGACTCATCGACCTCCCGTCCAAGATTCGAGAGCAATACGACGTGTCCTCGATTCGGCTTGTCGTCCACACGGGATCGAAGTGCCCGATTGAAGTGAAGCGAGCCATGATCGAGTGGTGGGGCCCGGTCTTTGTGGAGGCATACGGAGCGACAGAGGTAGGCACTACTTGCTCGATCACGAGCGAGGAGTGGCTTGAACACCCTGGTTCTGTTGGGCGGGCTGTCCCACCGTTTACTCCATTGGTCGTGGACGATCAGGGCGAAGAGGTCCCGTCAGGGACAGAGGGTCGGCTCTTCTTCCAAGACTCGACTGGCCGCGGAGTTGTGTATCCGGGCGATCCGGCTAAGTCTGCCGCAGCACACCTAAAGCCAGGGGTCTTCACTCTTGGTGAGCTTGGCCATATAGACAGAGACGGCTATGTCTACATTGGTGACCGCGTTTCGGACATGGTCGTCTCGGGTGGTGTCAACCTTTACCCGGCTGAGGCCGAGCAGGTACTCATTGGTCACCCAGACGTAGCGGATGTTGCCTGTATCGGCGTTCCGCACCGCGAGATGGGTGAGGAACTCAAGGCCCTTGTGGTTTTGTCGGATCCTGAAAAGCGGGTAGACGAGAGCGAGATTCTTGGGTACTGCTTGCAGCGGCTTTCACATCACAAATGTCCGCGTACGGTCACCTTGGTTGAGGATCTTGGTCGGACGACCATGGGAAAGATCGACAAACGAAAGCTTCGTTCACCGTGGTGGGATGAACCGGCAACGACCTCAGACTGAGGAGCGGGACGGTCCAGCGTGTGAGTCCCGGAACATCTCTTCCGCGTCGTATCCGATTCGCTGGTCGGTAGTGAGTTCTATCACGACCCGACCAGGGATGTCTAGGTGTTTAACGAACGCAGCCTGAGCCTCGTTGGTCTCCGGTCGGACTTTGGCAGCTAGGGCGGGGTAGAACCATCCGGTAGTTGCAGCATCATCCAGCACTCTTGCGTTGCCCTTGTAGGTCACCGTCTGGCTGATTCCGATGTCGGTGCCTCGGCTGGAGATCGCCAAGGCGACTCTTGGCCTACGTTCCACCGCGGGTACCCGTTTCCGACGTCGAGTACAGGTAACCCAGAACCGTCCTTCGCGGAAGACGAAGTTCATGATTACCCCAACCGGTTCACCTGCGGTGGTTGTCCACATAAAGGTGCATTCGGTTTGCTTAGAGAGCAGTACGGCTTCCCGATCGTCGTCTAGGTGGAACTTCGACACGTCTTCGTAGCTGTCGACATAATCGGTTCCGCTTTCCGGTTCGGTCATTTCGTGCTCCTTGCCCATCCCCCGAAACAGTGGGGAACCTCTTGGCATCAAACTAATCAACTGGTTAGTTTGCAGAAATGTACATGAGATGTGAGGAACTTCCGGGGGCTTCTCGAGTTGGCTAGGGCCTTTCGCTTCGCCTGTCAGGCATACGCGCCGTCGTCGAAGGCCGAATGGCTAGACACCGCGCGGCGTGTCGAAGACTTGGGTTATTCCACTTTGCACCTCGCGGACCACTACTTCGGTCCTGGTCTTGCCCTGGAGGAAGCCAGGCACCCGCTCCAGACGGTTGCTGCCATACCCGCAATGACTGCAGCAGCAGGGGTGACGGAATCGCTCCGAATCGGCTGTCGGGTCCTCTGTGTCGACTATCACCACCCCGTGGTACTGGCCAAGGAGCTCGCCACAATCGACCTGTTCTCAGATGGTCGTCTTGAGCCAGGTTTCGGAGCTGGTTGGGCTGGGTCGGAATACGAGGCACTCGGGATCCCGATGGAAGCGCCTGGCGTCCGGATTGAACGCCTAATCGAAACGGTGGAGTTCACCCGGGAGTTCTTCTCTGGTGCGGAACTTTCGTTTCATGGAGCACATGTGACTGCAAGAAACATGCGGGCCGTGCCCGCTTCGGTCCAGCCGGATGGTCCCCGCGTCATGGTGGGTGGTGGATCACCACGGGTGCTCAAGGCCGCTGGTCGTATTGCTGACATCGTGTCACTGAACTTCGACAACTCAAGTGGCCGGATCGGTTCCGACGGCGTGCGTTCGGGCAGCTCAGACCAGACGTCAAAGAAGATCGACTGGGTTAGAGAAGGAGCCGGAGAACGATTCGGGGACCTCGAGCTTGAGATAGGCGCCTACTTCACGTCGGTCACTCACAACGCACAATCAGACACAGAACTTGTAGCGCAGAGGGTTGGTGTGGCGAGTGAAGATCTGCGAGACCACCCCCACGTGCTTATCGGCTCTGTCGAAGAGATCGTGGAGCAGCTTGAGAGCCAGCGAGAGGTCAACGGCATCTCATACGTGACTGTTGGCGCAGCGGTTCTCGAAGACTTTGCGCCCATCGTCGAACGGTTGGCCGGCCGATGACTCTGGTGGCCGCAGGGCTATCGCCAAAGGTGCAAAAGATGGAGGAGCTCAGATCATGACCGGTGCCCATTCAGACCTTGGTGACTTCGACATCTTGGACCCGGAAGTCCAGCAGTGTCCCCACCTGTACTACGCGGCCATGCGCGAGTCGTGTCCCGTATTTCTCGCCGAAGCAGCAGGAACCGAGTTTTATCTGATCAGCAGACATGAGGATGTCATGCGGGTCCTGATGGACCCTGGGACGTTTTCTTCCAAGTTCGGGCGTTCTGGCCTTCCGCCGAGCAAGGAAGCAGTCAAACGACTTATTGAGGTACAGGAGGAATACGGGGCCTATCCCCGCCGGGACACCCTCTTGACGGTCGACCCGCCGGAACATACCCGGTATCGGAAACTCGTAAGCCGTGCCTTCACTTCACGTGCCATAGCTGACCTCGAGCCGTTCAACCGGAGTCGTACCAATGAGTTGATAGACCGTGTCCTTCCCACTGGTCGTTGTGAATTCGTTGAGGAGGTCGCGGTACCGCTGCCGGGGGCCGTCATTGCTCTGGCGCTTAACGTTCCCGGTGATCGGCTGGAGGACTTCAAGCGTTGGAGCGACGATGCGGTTGCCGGCACGGGGAGAGAACTCACAGTCGATGAGCAGGTCGAGTGTGAGAAATCAATCATCGAGTTCCAGCACTACTTCGCCGAGCAGTTGGATCAGCGGCGTGCAGAACCCCGTGAAGACATCCTGACAAACCTGGTCCAAGCACGTATCGACATACAGGAGGACCCTGACCTGCCCGACGAACCGCTGTCCACCGAGGAGATTCTCAGCATCCTCCAGCAGATACTCGTCGCGGGGAACGAGACCACGACGAAGCTCCTAGCCGAGGCGATGCTCCTCCTCAGCGAGCGGCCAGAGGTCTGGAATCAGTTGCAGACCGACCCCACGATGGCGGGTCGGGTTGCCGAAGAGAGCCTGCGTCTTTCATCTCCCACCCAGGGGATGTGGCGGATTGCCACACGTGATGTTGACGTAGCAGGCACAAGTATCCCCGCTGGCTCCAGGGTCGTGATCATGTACGCGTCCGCCAATCGTGACGAGACGCTGTTTCCCGATGGAGACTCGTTCGAGCCGAATCGGGACAACCTCTCGCAGCACTTGTCCTTTGGGAAAGGCAACCATTTCTGCCTTGGGGCAAGCCTTTCCAGGCTTGAAACCACGGTTGCGTTGGAAGAGCTCAGCCGACGGATCCATTCCTTCTCCCTAAGTTCTGGTAACGAAATCCGGTATCAACCCAGCTTCATGCTCCGCGGGCTGAAACGGCTTGACCTCGAATTGACGACGTCGTGAACCACCTCCGTCAGTCGAGGGAGACCGATTCCCGAGTGGCGCTACTACGTATCCCAAGAACTATCGATCGCCGTCCCGAGGCGTAAGGCATCCTCGTGGATCCAGCGGACATCTTCCACTTTGGTCTCTTAGTTGACGACCTTCCACAGGCAATGAAGGACTGGGGATCGACTCTAGGTATCAGTTGGGCTGAGCCAGCCGAGGTTCCCAACCAGCCGGTTTGGACCCCCGAAGAAGGACAACTTTCTGTTCCACTTCGTTTCGTCTACTCAACGGAGGGGCCGGTCCACGTCGAACTGGTCGAAGGACCTGATGGGAGCATCTGGGACAGTTCGCAAACGTCGGGCATCCATCACTTTGGGGTATGGGTCAACGACATTTCAGTCCGAGTACAGGGCCTTCTGGATCATGGAGCGACGCTTTTGGCAGCAGCGCGCCCACCCTCTGAGAGCTTTGGAAATTTTGTCTATCTCGAAACCCCAGCGATCGGAGTCATCGAACTGGTGTCCCTTGGTGTCCGACCCCGTATGGAGGCGTGGTGGGCAGGCGCGACCTTCGCCTGATCAACTACAACTAATGCTTCGACCTCGCTCGCAGATTTGCGGCTCAAGCCTTCGGCGCCTTCTCTCATGATCGGTTCTGCACCGTTTCCGGTCAGCCTGAATGACCTGACCACAGAGGTGCTCTCTAGGGCTCTCGGGGTCGAAATCCTGGACTTCGAGGCCGAACCACTGGGCCTAGACCGCGGAATGCTGTGCGAGCTCTTTCTCCTCGACCTCCGATATGGCGATGCAGCGGATGGTCCGTCTCGCGTGGTTGCGAAGTTCAGTTCCTCCCGGGAACTGGTGCGAAGTCGGGCCTTGGCCGTAGGCATCTACGAGAGAGAGTTGTGCTTCTTTGCCGTTTTGGCGAACCGCACTCCGATGCGATTGCCAGACGTATATGCCTC
>CAYLKA010000100.1:0-6365 GCA_964384125.1 uncultured Gammaproteobacteria bacterium
CAGGGCGGATCACGAGACTTTTAGCGTCGCCGACATTGGCCAAATGTGACCACAGTGTGAGGCCACGAATGAACTCCTGGCCTGCTTCTCGACCACCGTTAATCTCGAACGAGAATACAGCGCCGGCGCCCAGTGGTAGATACTTCTCTGTGAGCTGTCGATAAGGGCTGGTGTTGAGGCCCGGGTAGGTCACGTTTGACACGAGTTTATGTTTCTCGAGATAGCTGGCCACTTTGGTCGCATTCTCCACGTGCCGCTCCATTCGTAACGACAGTGTTTCGAGGCCTTGTAGAAACAGAAACGCATTAAACGGGCTTTGGGCTCCACCGAGGTCGCGCAAAGTCTCTGCCCGCAGTTTCATGAGATAACCGTAGATCCCGAATGTTTCATGGAAACGAAGACCGTGATACGCAGGTGAGGGTTCCGCAACGACCGGGAACCGGCCATTCGACCAGTCGAAGGTTCCCGAATCTACGACGACGCCACCAATACTCGTGCCGTGACCGCCGATGAACTTTGTAGCTGAGTGGAGCACGATGTCGGCGCCCCACTCGATTGGACGACACAGGTAGGGCGTTGCGAATGTGTTGTCCACTAGCAAGGGTATCCCGTGCTCATGCGCTATCCCCGCGATCGCCTCTATGTCCAGCACGTTACCGCCTGGGTTGCCAATCGTTTCTCCGAAGAAAGCTTTCGTGTTCTCGCGGACGGCGGCCCGCCAGGAGTCAGGCTCATCCGGGTTTATCCATGTCACATCAATGGACATCTTGCGCAGCAGGTGCTTGAACTGATTGACGGTTCCACCGTAAAGCGCTGATGATGAAACGATGTGGTCGCCGGGAGAGAGAAGCGTGAACAAAGCCGCCGCCTGTCCTGCGAGCCCGCTCGAAAAAGCGACTGCTCCACAACCGCCTTCCAGGCTTGCCATGCGTTCCTCGAACGCGGCCACTGTCGGATTCATGATCCGCGAGTACGTATTACCGTATTCCTGCAGATTGAAGTAGGCGGCTGCCGACTCAGGGTCCTCGAACACGTAGCTCGCGGTCTGGTAGATCGGTACGGCGCGTGCGCCCGTATTGGGATCCGGGCGCTGACCGGCATGCACCTGGAGAGTGTCGAAATCGAAACGGCGTGACTCTTCCATAGTAATCTTCTTATTTCATGAGGAACCGACGAATGATAGGAGACTGGAGGGCTTCTTCGAGCAAGAAGCAGTCGTGCCCATAAGGTGCATCGATAACATGAAGCTCGACGTCCTTTTCTGCTTCAGCGAGTGCTGCGGTAAGTTTTTTCGAGTCCTCTGGCGGATAGAGCCAGTCCGAGCTAAAGGCGATCATCAATGTTTTTGCTGTCAAGCTGCGGACTGCATCCACGAGCTTCCCGCTGCCATGCTGCCGGGCGAGGTCAAAATAGGACAGTGCGCGGGATAAATACAGATACGTGTTCGCATCAAACCGCTCGACGAAATTTTTTGCCTGATGCCGTAGATAACTTTCTATTTCAAACTCCGGCTCGTTAAGAACGTAGCGAATGTCGTCGGAAGATTGCAGGCGCCTACCGAACTTGTCGTCGAGTGAGTCTGCCGAAAGGTATGTCATGTGTCCGAGCATACGTGCGATGCTCATCCCCCCTGTCGGCGTGCAGCCTGCGGCGTAATAATGACCATCCTGCCAGTCGGGATCCGTTGTAATTGCGTTTCGTGCAATGGCGTTCCAAGCCACCCCTTGCGGGTGCAATGCGGGCGTGCTGGCGATTACGACGATTGATTCCACTTCGTCTCCATAAAGCACGGCCCACTCCAGTGCCAGCATACCGCCGAGCGATCCTCCGGTGACGGTGGCCAGACGCGTGATGCCCAGTTCACGTAGAAATGCCCGCTGGACGCGCACCATATCGGCGACCGTGATTACTGGAAAGTCGGATCCGTACGCTTGGCCAGTCTGCGGATTTATTGAAGAAGGCCCGGTTGTCCCACGACAGCCTCCGAGTAAGTTGGTGCTAACGACGAAAAAATGATCTGTGTCGAACGCTTTACCTGGGCCGATCATGCCATCCCACCAACCGAGACTGTGATCGGAGTCGGTATCCCGCTCCTCTGCCCGGAAACCGTCGCGTGTGCTGCTGTCTGAAGGTGTCCTAGCGTATCCAGCAGCATGCGCATCACCCGAGAGGGCATGGCACACTAGTATTACATTGTCGCGATCCGGAGCGAGGGTCCCATAGGTTTCGTAAGCGACACTCACCGGATAAAGCTCTCTTCCGCAATCTAGAGCGACAGGGCTTGGGAGGTCGAGAAACTGCGTGTCTACCGTGCCTACCGAGCCCCCGACGGCGCTTGTCGTGTGTGCTAGCATCGGTGGATTATAAGTTAAGATTCCGAAGTTAGAGACGTATGGGGATGAGGGGAATCCTCTGCGGCTTGCATGCTAACTCTGTTCGAGGCGCTGTAGGCTGTTAGCGGACGTTGAGGTTGAGACGAAACTGATCTAACGACAGACGAAACTGATCTAACGACAATTGACCAGGTGGCTCTTAGCCGCATCGGGAGGAGAGAACGTCGTGCCAAGATACGTTATAGAACGAGATATTCCGGATATCGGCTCAGCCGAGCGAGAAGCTCTTCGTGCAGCTGCCGAAAAGTCCAATGGTGTGCTTGCCGAAATGAAGGCGGAACAAAAAAATATCCAATGGGAACATTCCTATGTCGCTGGAGATAAGACGTTCTGCATTTACTTAGCCGAGACTGAGGGACTGATAGAGGAGCACGCTGAGCGTAGTGGTTTTCCCGCTACCAAGGTAACCGAAGTGAGAAAGATGATCGACCCAGTAACTGCGGAAGGTTGAGAATCTGATTATCGATCTATGCTTTTTGGATAAAAGAGGAAAGCTGGCTCCAGTTTTTGATAGGGGTGAACGGGTAGAGTTCTCTTAACAAAACCGTTTGAAGGTAATTTAGGGGGAGAGGATGATGAACGTGAGATTAAGGCTGCTCGGTGCTTTTCTGGCCTTGTTCGGTGGGACGGTTGCAGCACAGGATGTGCAGGACGTATTACAGGCTGTGTCGGCAAACATGGGCGCCGACAATCTGAACTGTGTGACCTACACGGCGACAGGCTACGTCGGTCTGGTCGGCCAGACCTTCGACATCCGGGCGGATTGGCCCAGGGTTGCAGTGAGCGACTACACCCGAAGCGTTAACTACACCGCCCGATCGATGCACGAAGAGCGCGTTCTGACACAAGGCGACTATCCCGCGCGGGGCGGTGGTCGGCAGCCGATCCAGGGGGAGCGACGGCAGGTCTGGCGGGTGTTCGAGGACTACGCGTGGAACATGCAGGGGGACAATCCGCAACCTGCGCCCAACGTCGCCAGCAGGCGACAGCTAGATATCTGGCTCACGCCGCACGGCTTCCTGAAGGCGGCCATGGCAGGGGATCCAACGCTCATCACAAGATATGAAAGTGGTGCCCTTGGAGGACTGAGCTCCACGGTTCAGCGGCGGCAACGAATCATCTCGCTGACCCTTTTGAATAGGTACCGCGTGAATGCCACGGTCAATCCGGACAACTTGATCGAACGGATCCAAACATGGATTCCGAATCCCGTTCGCGGGGATCTCAACTACGAAGCCGAGTACAGTGACTGGCAAACTTATGATGGTGTGAAATTCCCTACGCATTTTCATCATCACACAGACTGGGACGATGAGACGCAGCCTCCCAACTACAATGGCGGGCATAACTCATTAGATCTGCGTATCAGCGACGTCCAGCCGAATGAATGCGGCCCGGCGCTCAGTGTGCCCGACTCTGTGCGGCAGGCCTCCGTGCCGCCGGTGAGGGTCGAATCGGAGCAGTTGGGGGAGGGCCTTTACTACTTGACCGGCGGGTCTCATCACAGCGTTGCTGTGGAGTTCAATGATTTTGTGGCCGTGGTTGAGGCGCCCCAAAATCAGGCGCGGGCCCTAGCTGTGATTGAAGAGGTGTATCAGCTCTTTCCCAACAAGCCGATTCGTTATGTCGTTAACACTCACCACCACTTCGATCACCTCGGTGGTGTCCGTACCTTTTTCCACGAAGGTGCCACTATCGTCGCGCATTCAACCAACCGTAACTTCTATAAGCAGGAGGTTTTAAGCTATGCGCCCTGGACGCTGGAACCCGATCTCCTATCCCTGCATCCACCGACGGAGTTCGCAGAGGGCTATCAGCTCGAGACCGTGGATATCAAGTCGGCGATCACAGACGGTACGCGCCTCCTAGAGGTCTACTACGTCCAGAGTAACCCGCACTCGGAGGGTATGTTGATGGCGTATCTCCCGGCCGAGCGCATGCTAATAGAAGCGGACCTATTCACACCGCCGGCGCCCAATGCCGCCCCGCCGGCGCAGCCATCGGCGGCGCAGATGGCGTTGTATGAGAACGTCATGGCCTACGGTCTGACCCCGTCCATGGTCGTCCCGCTCCACGGGAGGACAGTGCCGTGGAGTGAGTTCCTGGAGTTTCTCGGCCAGGCGGAGTAGGCACCGCTTTAAGGGGGAGGTTCCTAGCAGACACGCCTGACGGCGACTCGGAAGTATAAGGTGTTCGACGTCCTGCTCTGGACGGGATCCAGTCACTAGATCTCGCGATGAGCAGGGGGACGTAGTTCCAGAAGTTGGGCTGAGGGGCCAGATCACGCTATCGGAGCCGGATCGTGTCTACCGCCGACCGGCTATATCCCATATCTACCGTGGGTGGCCGAGTCTAATGAGGCTCAAGGCTCGCAATCGTAAGCGTAGAGTTGCAGATGTGGCGAATACACCATCTCAGTTCGTCCTTCGAACGGTTCCTCTAAAAACTCGGGATCTTCCACGAACACATCTACGATCGCCCGTGTTCCGTCATCGCTCAACGAGAAGCGTTCGACCACATGCTTTTGTGCTCCTGAGGGCACGCCGCTTGAACTGTTTCCCGCACGGTGAGAGGACAGAAGTGTTGTGTCCACTACTAGCGTATCGCCCTCCCACCAACCGATGGAGTGGCCTTGATTCGTTCGTTCCCCGTTCTCCGGGTGCTCGCGACCGTCCGTGTATACCGTGCGTGACATGTCGAAGAACTCGTTCCTCAGGATCACGCGATCCTCGAGTAACTCGATACCGCTTAAATAGTTGGTACTGGAGTTCAGAAATGGCGGCGGTATCGGGACGCATTGCACGTTGGGACTGTCCGTGACTCTATCGTATGAGGCGACGGCGGCCTCTCCGGCAGGCGTTAAGACTAATCGATCGGCCTGCCCCCCCAAACCGGTGCTGCGTATCCCCCTCCAGACGCCTTCTAGGCTCGAGGCGGCGACTGTTACCTCAGCCACGCCCTCGACTTGCGACCAAAGTCTGCCGTCAGTTGTCTCTAAGGTATTTAAAATGGCCTTGCGTTGACCCGACCGCATGGGGTGTGCACGAATCGTCACCGCTTCACCGGTAGCCAATAGATTTTGCGACCAGCCACTTCGAATCATGATCGGTGTGGATCCGCTCTCGATCTCCCACTCGATCCTCTCACCGGTTTCGTCTTCTGTTTCGACAAAGATCGTCACGTGGGGGTTACGCCAGACATAGCGTGCGACCTCGGCGTCGAACGCCACAATGGCCTCGTAGTCGTAGACTGCATCACTGTGGTGGGCATGAGCAGCTGTGAGACCGCAAACTAAGAGCGGCATGACTAGGCTACGATGTTTCAAATTCTGCACTCCTCTAGTTGTCGGTCCTACTGTGCTTGTGACAGCCTCTCACGAGTGTCCACAATCATCTCTTCCAACCAGTCATGGAATTCATTGGGTGCCACCCATGGGTGAGGCTCACCGGGTTGGCGATTCGCCAGACGCTCAGCGCGCTCGAATAGGTTGTCGGCGGTTGAGGCATGGATGTCAAAATGATTAATGATCTGAACTTCGATTCCCGGAATACGTTTGATTCGCTCTAGATCAGCGAGGAATTCTGCGATGACTTCTGGGTCGTCCGTGCGCAAAGCGGAACCCCCATGAAAATACGCCTCGTACCGGGTTCCGTTGTCGAACACCGGGAACTGTATTGATGTTGTGCCTGGTGTGTGTCCCGGCGTAATTTCGAAGCGAAGGGTGGTATCGCCTAGGGTTAGTGTGTCACCTTCTTCAATAACGAAGTCACGCCGCGGCGCCCGATCAACCAGGTCTTCCTCGATCATCCTCCAGTCTTCCTCGGCGGCGCCGAACAGCGCATCGGTGTGATCGTCTTGTAACGTGCGAGCACCCGCGTAGTGATCCCAATGCCCCTGAAGTATCAAGACGTACTTGACATCGGAGATGTCGAGTCCAAGGTTACTCATATTCTCGAGCAGGTAGGGCGTATA